>CATKZB010000001.1 GCA_949841595.1 uncultured Christensenella sp.
CACCTCCTTTTAAAGAGAGATGTCGATGAGGGTAGAGATACCCAAGAAAATAGAACAAGATAACGAAGATTCAAAGAACTATTTAATTATATGAGAAGAGAGCGAAGAGAGAATTTCCCTTCGCTCTTTTTTTTTGGTTTATTTTAAAAAAATTAGTAATTTCTCTTGACATGCGTATAAAATACACATATAATATTGGTGTAATGTGTATAAAATACACAATATAAGGAGGAAATATGAGTAAATTTATAAAAACACTTTCTTATACAGATGTAAAGAAAAGCCAAAGTTTTTATGGTGAAAGGGTGAAGGTTTCAGACTATGCTAAATTTTATGGATGTAAATTGACTGACTTTAATGGAGTGACATGTGGTGCTTATTGGCTGGATGAGTTATATTATGGTGCAGAAATTTATATTGTTGATAGCTTTGGTCGTTTAAACCATGAACTTGCTTGTCAAAATGATATTGGAGTTTGTCCGGGACTAGATGAAGTTTTGAAACCTTTTCTTTCTTCAGATTTACAATTTGGAATGTTTCCTCAAACTGAAGTTGATGACGAACTATTTAAAATGATTTTGAGTTTTGGAAAAACGAGTGGTAAAAAATACCCAGCAAGAACAGATGGATATGAAAGTGAAGAGTATATTTATAAAGGAAAACCTTATGCAATTGGAAGATATAACGATAAAATTGGTTGTTTTAAAGTTGAGCCTATTGTCTTTAAAATTTCTGAAAGTGGAGTTATAAGAACTTCAGATATTTTGATGGTTGGACCTTTTAGCAAAGACCAAAATTATCTTAATATTTCTTATTCTGGCAGTTTGTTGGAAAAGTCGATAAAAGATTTTGAAAATAGTTCTGGAATTAATAGGCTGGTTAAAATGGGTTGGTATGAAGCAAAACGCGTTGAATTTGATAATAAGATGAAAGAGTTATACCGATCATATAAGCATGAGAAGAAGTTAAATAAAGCAAAATTTATTAAAAATGTGATCAACGATAATTCTAAGCATTTATAGTTTTGTTATAATCAAAGATAAAAGACCATAGATATGGTCTTTTTATCATTTATAGTGACTTTTGAATATATAAAATTATTTTTGGGAGCAAATATGAATATTGATAAGATGATAAAAAATTGTGATAATAAGAAAATACGATATCTTTTAGAAAAGAATAACGAAAATCAAAAGTTTAATGAAATTGTTACTGAATATTTTTTTCATAAAATTTATTCAGGTGATATTGAAATAGTTGAAAAGATGTTGGAGTCTGGATTCAATCTTGATGTTGAAGACAAATTGGGAAACACTCCAATTTTTTATGTAGTTCAAAAACCAAAAAACATTGAGATGTTTGAATTGTTGTTTAAATATGGTGCAGATTTGGAACATAGAAACAAAAAAGGTGAAACCCCTATTTTTTATGCTATGAGCTGGGTGAAAGGCTTTAAAAAAATTGACTTCGTTTCAAAACTTATTGAGAAAAAAGTAAATATAAATTGTGCTAATAAAAATGGTGTTACTCCGTTTATGAAAGCATGTTGTTGTGATGATTTAGATTGGATCATGGCTTTTTTAAAGGCTAAGGTCGACATAAATAGTCAAGATAAAAACGGAAGAACTGCACTTATGTATGCAATAAAATTTGGAAAACATGAAGGTGGAATGGTAGTTGAAGAGAGACTCATTTCAAGTGGTGCGAAAATAGATTTGAAAGATAACGACGGAAAAACTGCTCTAGATTATGCTGAAGCAAGAAATTTAAAAAATGTCTGTAAACTATTGAAAGATAACCAAAAAATAAATAAAATCGGCAGAGAAAAAGAGTGAAAATATTTCAATTTTTGCCTAAATTGACTATTGACTATCACTTATAAACATGATATTCTTTCTAAGAATGGAGGTCAAAAGATGGCAAAGAAGAAAATAAAAGAAACGATCAATGAATTTTTCGAATCTATGGATAAAAATGTAGAAGTTAATTTTAAGGCTAATGATGTTTTGAATGAAAATTCTTGGATTTATTTGTTGGATGGTTACAACCATTTTGGGTTTGCAGATAAGAAGGGATATGCAATTACCCCACCTATATTTAGAAAAGGTATAAATTTGGGAAACGGTCTTGTGCTGGTTGAATCAAATTACAACTATAATAATATTGATGATTGCAAAATTGAGCAATTTAAGTGTGGAATTTTTGATACTAATGAAAACAAAATGCTAGTAGGATGTGTTTATGACCATGCTGATATAATCAAAGCAGGTGCAAATAATGAGTACGTAGCATTCGTAGATTTATATGATGGAGCAAACTCCTATACTATAGATATGCTTGATAAGAAAAAAGAAGTTAAATTAAATAGACATCTTTCAGAATATACATTAAAAGTTTTGGAAAGAAAACCAGAATTGTTCATGAAACTTGACAGTGCTTATTTTGTTGATGATGCTGGATATTGGAATAAAGTTGCCTTTGACAAAATAATGAATAGTGTGAATAGTGGAGAGCGCAGAATTTTGGAAAATATGTCAAAAGGTGGAGAATCAGCAAAAAATATAAATAAATTTAGCATATCTATTAATAAAGCAATTAATAACAAGATTGAAAGCGAAAAAAGCAAAGCTAAATCTTCTGATAGAGAAGTAAAATTAAAATAGAGATTTTAAATGTATAGACAAAGTGTAAGAGATTGTGTGTTTAGGTTTTATCACACAAATTTGTTTAAAAGGATTGAGATAATTTCCAAAATAAATGATAAATGTTTTATTTATAAAGTTGAAGAAACAGGGGCATATGGCTTTTCAGACGAAAAAGGAAATGCTTTAACGCCACCAATTTTTAAGAATATTAAAAGTTATTATGGCAAATTAGCTGTCGTCCAAGGTGCTTTAGATTGTTTTGATGGCAATTATAATGTTGCTTTTGAAAAGTTTGGTGTTTTTGACTGCGAAAAAAGAAAGATGTTTGCTGATTGTAAATATGATTCAATGGAAGAAACATGTATAGAACAATTTTGTTTAAAGCTATGGCTTTATGAAGGTGCAAATGTTTATTTCATAAATTTGAGAGAAATTGGAAAAAAAGAAAGTTTGTTTCCATTTTGGAAAGAAAAAATGTTTAAAATTTTAGAGTTAAAACCAGAATTATTTTTGAATTTAAAAAGTGAATATTTCAAAAATTTACATGGAAAGTTTAATGATAAGGCAATAGGTCAATTTTTGGAAATTATGAGCAATAATTTTGAGAATAAACCAAATGAACAGTTAAAGGTTGAAATATATAATAAAATTGAAGCTGAGAAAATAAAACTTTTTGCAGTAAGAGAAAAAATAAATTCCAGAGAAAAATAAAAGAAGTTGAAAAACTTCTTTTTTTAAATTATTTTTATTATTTCAACACCTTTTTTCTTGGCAATAGCTACGCACTTTTGATGCTCATCATCTATGCGATTTGTTCCATGTGTTTTTGAATTTTTAAAATGTAGACAAAAATGTCCATTCATAATTTTGTTTTCATCTTCAAAACCATGGGGATAAGAAACTAAACTTGCAGGTAAATAAGAATAATCATTTAATTTCACTAGCACAGGGTGTCTTTGCCAGGAGAGAGTATATAAGTTTTTGATGGTTTCAAAATCATTTTGTGATACTGCAGTTATATCAGCATGGTTTGTTCCACCTATTCTTTTCACATAAAAAGTTTGTTCTGTTTCAATATCAATCACTTCAAATTCTGAGTCATTATGAATGAGACAATCAATTCCACTCCAATCTAGATTTAAAATTTTGTTGGTATGAGTTTGGTTGTTTTCATATTCGCTTTCGTAATAATTATTGATTTCATAAACATTTTTTTCAGTTACATTTGTGTAGTTGGAAAAAATAGGGTATGGCAAAATTGCAGAAAAAGTGCCTACCACAAATATGAAAACAATAACATATAAAAGAAAAGATTTTCGCATGTTTTTATTTTGGTAAATTAAAATAAATTCATGCATATATAGGCATTATTTGTTGGACTGGCTAATAAATTAAACTATGTCAAAAGTGTTTCTTATTGTTTTTTTGATATTTGGCACAGTGGTTGGTTCGGGCTTTTCAAGTGGAAAGGAAATTATGGTTTTCTTCAGTAGATTTGGCGTGCTTTCTTACCTATATATTTTGCTTGCTGGATTTTTGTTTTTTTTGCTTTTTTATTTCTTTTTAAGTTGTGGCGATGTTTTTTCTAAGCTCTTAAACAAATTTAAGTGGTTAAATTTCGTTACTATATTTATTTCCATAGTGTTTTGTTCTTCAATGTTTGCTGGCATAAAAAGCTTGCTTTTTTATTTTCCTGCATGGCTTTATTATATTTTGATTGCTGTTTTGCTTGTTGGTTGTGTTTTTGTGACGTTTAAAGGCATAAACGGACTTGAAAAAATAAATCTCTTTTTAATGCCAACAGCTTCAATAATTTTTGTTGCTGTGTTGATTTATGGATTGACTGTTTCTTCTGATTTTTCTTTTTCAACAAATTCTTGGGCAGGATTTTTGTATAGTCCACTTTATGTTGCATTAAACACTTCGATGAGTGGATTTATCATATCAAAAGCAGGTGGCAGTTTAAATAAAAAACAGACTTTTTTAGCAAGTCTGTTTTCTACTCTGCTTTTGCTCACTTTTTTGTTGCTTGGAAATTTTGTTTTGCAAAGAAATTCTGAAAGTTTTGTCAGTGATATGCCATTTCTGTATATTGTAAGAGATAATCCAGTTTTTTTCACACTTGCATATTTCATGATTTTTGCAGGATGTTTCACAACTTTGATTTCTCTTTGTTTCACTTTAAAAACATCTTTTGAGAATATATTTAAAAGCAAATATATTTGCAATTTCTCTGCAGTGTTTCTTCCATTTCTTATAAGTGGGCTTGGTTTTTCGCAAATTATTTCTTTGTTATATCCTATTTGTAGTGTGCTTGGAATTTTGATTTTGTTATTTTCGATATCTTCGTTCAAGCAGACTGACGAGATAATACATTCCAAAGGCCAAGATGCAAAGGATGGTAGTTGACGCCATAACAAGATCGATTTTGAAAATTTGACCACCATAGACAATCAAATATCCCAATCCAGCCTTGCTTGTCAAATATTCTCCCATGATGCTGCCGACCCAACTCATTCCCACATTAATTTTTAGCACTGAGATGAAGTCGGGCATTGTGCTTGGCAAAATAAGTTTGAAAAGAATTTGAAATTTGTTTGCATGCATTGATTTGAGAAGGAGTATTTTCCCTTCTTCAACGGATAAAAATGCTGAAAGCATACTCATTGTTGTGATTACTATACAGATAAGCACGCACATAAGCACAATCGCTTTAGTTCCTGAGCCTACCCAAAGAATAATCACTGGACCTAATGCAATTTTTGGTAAAGAATTTAAGACAACGATATAAGGTTCAAAAATTTTTCTGACTCTTTCATTCCACCACAATAAGACTGCAATCGTGTAGCCTAAAAGTGTGGCAATTCCAAAACCTATCAGAGTTTCATAAAGTGTTATCCAACTGTGACTCAAAAGAGTTCCATTTTGTGCCAAAACTCCAATTTGGTTTATTATTCTTGATGGAGAGCTGACGAAGAATGGGTCAAGAACTTTGTAATAAGTCAAAAGTTCCCAAAGTCCCAAAAATGCAACTAAAATAAAAATTCTGAAAAATATAATTATAAATTTGTCTTTTCGAAGTCGTTTTACATAGGCTTTATGCGCTTTTGAAAAATTAACTTGTTTTTTCTTTTTTTTCATTTGTAAGTTCACTCCATATTTTGTCAAATAGACCGGCAAATTGTGGATCTTCTCTTTTTTTCAATGGACTTTCTCCTTGCAAATTCAATGAAATGTTGTCTTTCACTGTTGCAGGACGAGATGTCAAGACTATTATTTGGTCAGACATAGAAAGTGCCTCGGAAATGTCATGTGTGACAAGAAGTGCCGTCTTTTTTTCGCTTTTTATAATTTCATACACATCATCACAAACTGACAATCTTGTTTGAAAGTCGAGAGCAGAAAATGGCTCGTCAAGAAGCAACAATTCTGGCTCTAAGGCAAGTGTTCGAATAAGAGCAACACGTTGTCTCATTCCACCACTAAGCTGCCTTGGTTTTTGATTTTTGAAATTATATAAATCATATTTTTTTAAAAGTTCTTCTGCTGTTGCAAGTTTTTCATCCAGATTCTCTGGTTTTTGAATTTCTAGACCTAATGTAATGTTTTTCCAAACAGATCTCCATTCAAATAAATAATCTCTTTGAAACATATATCCTATTTTTTTAGTGTCTATTTTGGATTCACCATCCAGCAAAATTTGACCCGATGAAGGGGTTAACAGTCCAGCTGTTAAGGACAAGATGGTGGTTTTGCCACAACCACTTGGCCCAACTAAAGACGCAAATTTTTCTCTTTCAATTTCAAAGTTTACATTGTTTAACGCAAAGATCTCATCATTTTTTGTTTGATAGAAATAATTCACATTTTTAAATGTCAGTATATTATTCATTTTCAT
Organism: uncultured Christensenella sp.; assembly: GCA_949841595.1. Taxonomy (GTDB): domain Bacteria; phylum Bacillota; class Clostridia; order Christensenellales; family UBA1242; genus Caccovivens. The sequence continues at coordinate 6,544 of CATKZB010000001.1, forward strand.
CCTTTGTCCAGTAAGGGTACAGAAAGCCCTTACAATTACATTTTATTTTTAAGAGTTTTTTTTGTGATTGATTTTGTAAAAACTTGGCACTTGTTGTTGAGATTTTTTATTTTTGCATTTATGATTTTGACAAAGGTTGCAAAAAGGAGGTTTTTGTGGACGAAGAAGAGATTATGAAAGCTCTTGTCAAACGAGCATTGGGATACGAAAGTGATGAAATTGTTGAAGAATATACAGCTGACGAAAATGGAAATGCTGTTTTATCCAAAAGAAAAATCACAAAGAGATATAATCCACCTGACATCAATGCATTAAGATTTTTGATGGAACAAGACGAACTTTCTGATGTTGAATTGTCTCAAATGACGGATGCTGAGTTGATTAAAGAAAAAAACAGATTATTGCAACTTTTGAAAGAAAAGGAGAAAGAAAATGAGAATGGAAATTTGTAAACATCAACTAAATTGTGATTTTTATGGTTGCAAAAACATGGCTAAATATAGCTTTAGCACCAAGGGTTTTATCAGAAGGGATTTGGTCTTTTGTGAAGATTGCATGAAAAAGATGTTCGAATGTTTTTCAAAAGAATGCGTGCCAAAAGCTGTGCAAGCACCATTTAAGGTTAAGAAAGATAAAAGGAGTGATAAATGAAAAATAAAACAGAAAATAATCTTGTTCAGCAAGTTTTGGATGATTTTGAAGAGAGAGTGAAAGCAAGAAAGAGTTTTGATAGGCAATGGCAATTGAACATGAATTTTTATATGGGGAATCAATACTGCGATGTTGGCTATGGAGGCTTTGTAAGAGAAGTTGACAAAGAATATTTTTGGCAAGAGAGAGAAGTGTTCAACCACATTGCTCCAATCATAGATATCAGACTTTCAAAACTATCTAAAATAAAGCCTAAAATGACAATATGTCCTGCAACAAATGAAGAGCAAGATATTTACACAGCAAAAATGGGTAAAAAAGTTTTGGAATCTGTTTCAAACAAAATGAATCTTATGGCAAAGATAAATCAGGCCACAAAATGGAGCGAAATTTGTGGAACCAGCTTTTATAAAATTTCATGGAACTCAAATTTGGGACAAGTTGTTGCTTTGGAAGATGATGGAAACAAGATAAAAACAGGAGATGTTGAAATAAGCGTTTGTTCTCCATTTGAAATTTATCCAGACAGCTCAACACATGAAAGTTTGAATGAGTGCCAAAGCTTGATTCATGCAAAAGCATACACAACAGCACAAATCAAACAGATGTATGGAGTTGATGTGAAAGGCAAAGAGATAAATGTCTATTCACTTGATGGTACAAGTTCTTCTTTGGGAGGACTTGGGATCGGAGGTTTTTCAACAAAACTTATTGAAACAACCAGAAAAGACAGTGCAATCGTCATAGAAAAATATGTTAAACCAAATGAAGAATATCCTAATGGCAGACTTTTGATTGTTGCTGGTGACAAATTGGTGTTTGACGGAGATTTGCCATATTCTAATGGAATTGATGGTAAAAGAGAATTTCCTTTTGTCAGACAAATCTGCAATGAAGAAGTTGGAAGTTTTTGGGGCGTGAGTATGATAGCACGTTTGATACCTATTCAACGAGCTTATAATGCTGTTAAAAACAGAAAGCATGAATATTTAAACAGGCTGACAATGGGTGTGCTTGCTGTTGAAGATGGAAGCGTAGATATTGACAACTTGGAAGAAGAGGGGCTTGCACCAGGCAAGATTCTTGTTTATAGACAAGGTTCTTCTGCACCTAAGTTTTTGGGTGGTGAAAATGTTCCGACTGATTTTGAAAAAGATGAAGAACGACTGTTAAAAGAATTTGAAGCACTCAGTGGAACAAGTGAAATTGGAAGCATGGAAATGGTGTCATCAAGTTTGAGTGGGGTTGCATTGGAGCTTCTTATTGATGAAAATGAAACACGTTTGAAAGTGACTACCGACAGCATCAAGTCAGCAATTAAAACAGTGGCAAAACAAATTTTACGACTTTATAAACAATTCGCAACTTTGCCAAGATTGATGAGAATTGTTGGTGAAAATAGAAATTTGGAAGTTTTCTATTTTAAAGGAAATGAAATTTCAAGTGATGATGTTCAATTTGATGCTGAAAACGAAACGAATGACACATTGTCTCAAAGAAGAAATATGATTTTTACGCTTTTAGATAAGGGTTTGCTAAGTGATGAAAATGGGAATGTTTCAAATTCTATGAAAGCAAAAATAATGGAAAATATAGGTTTTGGAGCTTGGGAAAACTCTGTGGATTTAAGTGACTTGCATATCAAAAATGCAGACCAAGAAAACAACAGACTTTTCCAAGGCGAAATGTTGGATGTTAAAGAAATAGATGATCATAACTTGCACTTGACACAGCATATTGCATTTATGTTGAAAGTGGTTTATGCTACAGAAGTAGATAAAAAACTTGAAGAAAACTTTTTGAACCATATCAATTTGCATAAACAAAAACTTGAAAAAGGAGAATAATAATGAATTTAAATGAAGAAATTTTTGAGGAACAACCAGAGGTTGAAACTTCGTTGGAAGACAACCAAATTGGCTCCTCGACTGGTGAAAATGACGAGATTGAAACAAAACTTGAAGAAAGTAAAGCTGAAAGGGGCGTTCCCATAGGAAAATTTAAAGATGTTGAAGACTTATATCAAGCTTACACCAATCTGCAGTCAGAATTTACCAGAAAATGTCAAAAGCTTTCAGAATTAGAGAAAGATAAAACAGCAAACGATCTTTCAAATGATGAAAAATTTGAGAATGGTTTTAAACTGTTCCTTTCAAAAAATCAAGAAGCTTTTTCATACGCAGATGAGATAAAATCAAAAGTTCTGCAAGACGAAAGTCTGAAAAAACAAGAGAACGCTTTTGAAAAAGTTTGGACATCAATGATCTATGAAAAATTGTCCAACCCAAATCGCACAAAAGAGCCTCTTGTGAGAAACTTGATCTTAAAAGATGAAGAGTTAAAAAATTTGATTATTGAAAATTATATGAAACAACTTCAAGAACAAAAAACACCTATTGTTATGACTTCGAGTTCTGGGGAGAGGGTGACCAAAACAGTCACCCCAAAACCAGACACTTTTGAAGATGCAAAAAAGGTGGTTTTGGATTTGTTTTCATAAACAAAAAGGAGAAAATTATGGTTACATTATCAAGTGCAGAAAATGTGCTTAAAGATGTTTATTTAGGGGTCATTGCAGACCAAATAAACACAAAAACAAACCCACTTTTCAGCAGAATTAGAAGAAGTTCAAGAAATATTGTGGGAAAAGAAGTTAGAGTTGTTGCACCAATTGGCATCAATGGTGGAATTATGGCTGGAAGTGAAACTTGTGATCTTCCTGAAGGCGTGGACACTCCTTACATATCTTTTGTTGCACCACTCAAAAATCTTTATGGAAGATTTGAAATCAGTGACAAGGCGATAAGATGTTCTTCAACAGATGTTAATTCTTTTGTCAATCTTTTGCAAGATGGCATGGATTCACTTCTTAAAGCAAGTATTTTCAATCTTTCAAGAATGATTTATGGAGATGGAAGTGGACTTTTGGCAAAAATCACAGTTGCCAGTGACAAGGTGACTGTTGATAATGTTGAAGCTGTTGCTCCAGGAATGTATGTGGATTTTTATAGCAGTGGAGTTTTGAAAGCATCAAATGTTTTTGTTAAAAATGTGGACAAAATTACAAAAGAAATCAAATTAAACAAAACAGCAACTGAATTGTCACTTGCAACAGGATATGAAATCTACCTTCATAATTCAAAAGATAGTGACATCATTGGACTTAAAGGGATTGTGAACAATGCATCTCTTTATGGTGTGAACAAAACGGATTATCCAATTATGAATGCAAAAACTTATGACGGAACAAATGAAGCTTTTGATGAAGATTATGTTCAAAAGATTATCGATGATCTTGAAATGAATGGAACAGATGTGAATTTCATCAATTGTTCTTACGAACTTAAGAGACTTTATCAAAAATATTTGACTTTATATAAGAAAAACATAGAATACACAACTTTGGAAGAAGGAATGAAAGTGTTGACTCATTTTGGCACACCTATTGTTCCAACAAGCCAAATCGGTGCAGGTGAATGCTATTTCTTGAATACAAATGATTTTGCATTCTATGAACTTGGTGATTGGAAATGGTTGGAAGATGAATCTGGAAGAGTTTTGAAACAACATCCAACAAAACCTGCTTACTCTGCAACTTTGGTTAAATATACAGAACTTGTATGCAACAAACCAAATGGAGTTGCTTTGGCAACCAAAGTGCCAACATCAATCCCTACAGCAAGTGAAAATTAGGAGATAAATAAATGGAAAAGTCGTTTGAAATTGAAAGTGATTGTCTTGATATAATCAAAAGAATAAAGGAAATAGACAAAGGTTACTATGTTGTTTACAACTTAGATAAAAAAGTTTTTGAATTACATAACAGAGAACAAGGGAGAAATTCTTATTGTTTGACATTTCCTTATGATGCTTTGGATGAAAGATGTTATTTACATGTGCTTAAAACACGTGTGCAAAACAGTGATGCTTTATTTCAAGAAATGGAAGAAGAAAATAAGAGAAATCAACAAAGACAAATCAAAGAAGTTTTGAATGACTTTGAGGAGAAATTATATGACAGTTAAAGATGTTGTTAAGATTGTATGCGAATTTGTAGGTGAAAGAGAGATTTTAGCAAAATTAAAAGATTCTGAATCTGTTTTGGATGAAAGAGAGCAAGAGAAGCTTGATATTATGGTGAATTGCTTTAATCTTGTCAATCAAGAGATTGCAAGTGATTATTTACCTTATTTATATAAAGAAAATGTTGATCATGAAGGTGCGATAATAAATTTTTCTGATTTAACAAAGGTTGTTATAAACATTATTGAGATTAAAAACAGATTTGGATTGAACTTGCAATTTAAAAATTTTTCAAATTATGTGGAAGTTGTTGGAAAACCAAAGTATGTGGTTTACAGTTATCTACCTGAAGATTTAAACCTTAGCAGTGATGTTGAATTTTTGAATGGTTTGAGTGCAAGAGTTTTTGCTTATGGAATTGCAAGTGAATTTTTGCTTGTGGAAGGATTGAGTGAAGATGCTGAAATTTGGGAAGAGCGATTTAAAGAAAGTTTGTTTGTTTTGTCTAGGAAGCGTGGGGAACATAGACTTCCAAAAAGGAGTTGGCTTTGATTTTTTATAAAAATGTGAAAAAACATAAGAAAACATCTGAAAAAAGTCTCATGTTTTCTGTTTTTGCAAATGGTTTGGTTTCCAATAAAGATGATTTGATTTCAAAACCAAATGAATGCAAGATGATGTATAATTTGACTTGCAAAGATGGGGCATTAAAAACGGGGCTAGGTTTTAAAGATTTTGAAGTCCCAGCAACATATGACAATCTTGAAGAGTGTCATAGTTATAATTTTGCAGAAAAAATTGATGAAATTAAGGGAATATGGCTAGATAGATGGTTCAACACAACATTGGAAAGATTTGTTTTTCAAATTTTGATGGTAGATTCTGAAAATGTTGTATGGGGTGTGCCGTTGGTGGACAGCTTTAATGGTTTTGTTTGGCAAAAATCATCAAAACTGCAAAGTGAACCACTTTATGGTTGTGCATATCGAGTTGAAAATGAAGACAGTGCTTTGTTTTTTTCAAAAGAAGGAATGCTTTATCTTGCTGCTCATGCTGAAGGGCTTTATACTGATGTTCCTGCTCTTATTTCTTGTGTTGTTCATTATGACAATTTCTTTGGCATAACAAACACCAATCGCAACACTTTGATTTATACCACAAATTTAAATCTCAAAAATTGGTCTGATGAAGAAAGTTCTGCTATTGAATTTCTGGATAATCGAGGATCTTTCACAAAATTGGTTGCTTTCAATGATTATGTATATTTATTCAGAGAAAACGGGATTACAAAAATTTCCATTTACACATCTAAGAATGATTTTTCTTTCACTCATCTCTACACTTCCACTTCCAAAATTTATGAAAATTCAGTTTGTGTTTGTGGAGAAAAAGTGTTTTTTGTTACAAGAGATGGACTTTACACTTTTAATGGAAACTCTGTTGATAAGGTTTTGGATGATTATGACATATATTTTAAAAACCTTGAAAACAAAAATTGTGCTTCAGCATGTTTGAACGGGAAATATTATTTAGCAACAAATTGCTTTTTTGAAGATGACAAACAAGTGGGATGTGAAAACTCTGAATTTGTGAACAATGTTCTTTTTGCTGTTGATATTAATGATTTTTCAGTTGATGTTTTCAGAGGTGTTGACATAAGAAAATTGCTTTCAATTGACAATCCTTATACAAACAAATTGTGTGCATGTTTTTATAATGCAAACAAACAAAGAATTGGACAACTGACTATGGACGGAAAATTGTTTGGAAACAGCAATGTAAAATTGTGGAAATCATTTTTCACCGATTTAAATTTTAAGTCAAAAAGAAAAAAGATTAAAGAAATTATCATAAACACTCATTATGAATGTGAAGTTGAAATTAAGTCTGACGAAGAGACAAAAGCTTATAAATTTTCTGGAAATATGAAAGAGCAGCGTGCTTCTGTTTGTGTTTATGGCAAGAATTTTCAATTTATATTTAAAACAAATGCAGAAAAATGTGAAATTAGCAAACCGATGATTGTTTTTGATGTTGTTTCATGAAAATAAAATTTTTTGATAAAACCAAATTTTTTAACAAAGCTTTTCATTATGAAATAGGTGATTATCAAACACTGAAAAATCTTTTGAGAGATGAAACTTTGGAGAAATAAAATGGATATATGGAATGATATTTTTAGCATTATAATCAGCAATGGGGTGTTTGCAATTTTGTTTGTTTTGCTTTTTTGTTACCAATTAAAAGACAGCCAAAAGAGAGAAAACAAATATCAAATTACGATAGAAAAATTGACGACACATTTGGATGTTTTGGAAGAAGTTAAACAAGACCTGTCTGATATCAAAGAATTTTTGAAAAAGGAGGATGATTATGAAGAACTTCTTTAAAAAAATCAAATCATATGGATTTTGGGTCAGCTTGTCAGCAGCTTTAATAATTCTTTTGGATGCATTTGGAAATGTTTTTGGTTTTAAAATTGAAAACAAAATCGTTGAAGATTGTGTTATGTCAATTGCAGGAATATTGGTTGTTTTTGGGATAGTTTCAATGAATGATTCAAAAAGTGACGCAAATGAAACAGAAGATAAAAACGATGAAAAACAAAATTCAGACGATGAAAATGATATGAATAAATAATTATTGTAATGTATAAATATGCAAATTAAACCACGCTTAAATGGCGTGGTTTTTTATTTAATTAAAATTATTTGGCAAACACTTGAAAATGTGTAGATTTTATGTTATTATATTAACATAAAGCAAGGAGGAACTTATGAAAAAAATTATTTACACAATTTTGTCCATTTTGTCAATTGCATACATTGCTTTTTTGGCAGTTAATGTGGTGAGATCTCAAACTGGATGGAATCCAGATATGGGTTGGTTTGCGAAATGGTTTGATTTGATTGTCAACTTTGGTGGAATTGCGATTATCTTCTGTTTTGCACTTGTAAATTTTGCAGGAAGCCCACTTAAAACAGTTTTCTTTATACTTTTGATTTTGGCAATTGTTTGCTATATCATTGTTTTGGCAGTGCCAGATTTCTTCTATAATTTGTTTAACAGTGTAACTCCTATGTTGATGTGATTTGTTTAAAATCTTTAATTTTAGTTGATAATTATAGAGGAATTCGTGGAAAAATTTATTGTTGTTGATGGAAATAGCTTGGCTAATAGGGCATTTTATGCAATGCCTTATTTAACCAACCGAAATAAACAGCCTTCTGGGGCTGTTTTTGGTTTTGCAAATCTTTTGGTAAAACTTATTGTTGAGCAAAAACCAAAATATATTGCTGTTGCATTTGATCATGCAAGAAAGACGTTTAGGAATGAAATATATGCTGATTATAAAGGCACAAGAAAAGAAACTCCTTCTGATCTTTTGACACAATTTCCTGTCATCAAGCAGATGCTTCAGGCAATGGGTATAAAGATGTTTGAATTTGGTGGAATTGAAGCTGACGATATAATAGGCACAATTTCAAAACTTTCAAATCAACAAAATATCTTGGTTTCTGGGGACAGAGATTTGTTGCAACTTGTAAATGACAACACCGAGGTGTGGTTGACAAAAAAAGGTGTAACTGAAATTGAAAAGTATGATGAAAACTTTCTGTTTGAAAAATTTAATTTAAAACCTTCTGGGATTATTGATTTAAAAGCTCTTATGGGAGATTCATCTGACAATATTCCTGGCGTGGCTGGTGTGGGCGAAAAGACTGCATTGACTCTTTTGGGTGATTTTAAAGATTTGGATGGAGTTTATCAAAACATTGAAAATATAAAAGGTAAACTTAAAGAAAAACTTGATAACAGCAAAGAAATGGCATACATTTCTAAACAACTTGCCACAATAAAAACAGATTGCGAAATAAATTTTAAGTTGGAAGATTGTGAATATTCGTTTCCATTTTTGCAAAACGTTAAAGACTTTTTTGATGAATGGGATTTTAGAAGTTTGTCCAACAGAAAAGATATCTTTGATGCAGGCGTGAGATCAAGTAAGGTTGAGGCAAAAAAGATTGCTTTTGAGGATTTGGAGCAAGTTAGAACTTTTTCAAAATCAATTAAAAACTGTTTCTGCTATGATTTAAAAAATTTTCAATTTGCTGTTGACGGAAAAGAAGTGTTTTATATCAAAAAAGAAATCGATTTGTTTTCAAATGTTTTAGATTTAGATGAAGTGTTGATGATTTTTAAACCGATTTTTGAAGACGAAAATGTTTTAAAAATCACTTGTTCTTCAAAAGATGATATAAAAACTTTAAAAAGATTAGATATTGAACTTAAAAACTTTTTTGATATAGATATTGCTCAATATGTTTTATATGCAGGTCTGCCTAAGACATCGCAAGTTTCAGTTGAGGATTATATAAACACTAAAACAGACCTAGAAAAGAAAATGCTTGAGGAAAAAGTCTATGATGTTTATAATCAAATCGAAATTCCTTTGGTCAATGTTTTGGTTTCTATGGAGGAAGAAGGCTTTAAGATAGATTCCAAGGGTTTGGATGTTTTAAGTCAAAAATATAACAAAGAACTTGCTTCTTTAACTGAAAAAATATACGAGCTTGCTGGGGAGCAGTTTAATATCAATTCACCAAAACAAGTTGCACATATTTTGTTTGACAAACTTGGACTGAAAGCTTATAACAACAAAAAACAGTCAACAAATTTTGCCGTTTTAGACGAGATGAGATGGCAACATGAAATTGTTGAGCGAATTATTGAGTATAGAAAACTTAGCAAACTTGTCAGCACATATATAAATGTCTATAAGAATATATGTGAAACGAGTGGAAATGTTGTTCACACGATTTTTAACCAGACTTTGGTTTCAACCGGTCGACTTTCAAGTTCTGAGCCAAATATGCAAAACATTCCAACTAGGGATGAAGAAGGTAAGAATTTAAGAAAGATTTTCATTTCAAAATATGAAGATGGACAAATTATCTCGGCTGATTACAGCCAAATTGAACTTAGATTGCTGGCAAATCTTGCAAATGAAACAGGAATGATTGATGCTTATAAGCATGGAATAGATATTCACACCAAAACAGCAAGTGAAATTTTTGGTGTGTCTGTGGATAAAGTTACAACTTCACAAAGAAGAGATGCAAAAGCAGTGAATTTTGGGATTATTTATGGTATAAGCGACTTTGGACTTTCTCAAAATATCAAAACATCAGTTTTTAAAGCTAAAAAATATATTGAAAGCTATTTTGACAGATATCCAAAAATCAAAGAATTTATGGATGCAAACATAAATTTTGCCAAAGAACATGGCTACATTAAGTCTTATTTTGGGAGAATAAGACATATACCTGAAATTCAATCATCAAATGCTATGACTAGAAAATTTGGCGAAAGAGTGGCTATGAACATGCCATTGCAAGGGACTGCATCTGATGTAATCAAAATGGCAATGGTGAAGGTGGCAGAAGGACTGAAAGGAATGAGAAGTCATATGATTTTGCAAATTCATGACGAACTTATTGTAGATTCTCCTGCAGATGAAGTTGAAAAAATTAAGAAATTGCTTCAAAACGCAATGGAAAATGTCTGTGATTTTGAAGTTCCTTTGACTGTTTCAGTTTCAAGTGGAAAGAATCTTTTTGAATGTAAATAATTTGATTGCATTTTGTTTGACTAATTATACAGTTTTAAGATAAAATAATTATGGTGATATATGCAGTATTCAAGAAAAATGGGTTTGGATTATGGAAAAGCAAGAATTGGTGTGGCATTTTCAGATTTGTCTTCAACAATTGCAACTGCTGACCATATTTACAAAACCCAATCTGAAGAACAAGATTTGCAATATTTTGCCAAGTTGATAGCAGAAAAGTCAGTAGATAAGGTGGTCTTAGGGTTGCCTTTAAATGCTGATGGAACGGAAAGTGATATGTCACAAGTGGTCAGAAACTTTGCCGAGAAGCTTAAAACTTTGACAAATGTTGAAACAGTTTTTCAAGACGAAAGATACACATCTTTTGAAGCTGAAGAATATCTGAAGGAAGCTAGAATTAAATGGGAAAAGCGTAAAGAACTTTTGGATAAGATATCTGCACAAATCATACTGCAAAATTATCTTGATGAAAACTCAAGAAGATAAAGGAGAATTTTATGGATAAGAAAAAATTACAAAAAATTGAAGAAGCTTCAAAACAAGTTGAAAAAGAAGCAGAACATGTTGACATTTTGGATGTGCTTTTGGACGAAACCAACAAAGATCCTATTATTTTGGTAGATGACAAGGGAAAGACTCTTTCTTTTGAACAAATTGCCGTTATTCCTTTCAAAGATAGAATCTATTGCGTTTTGAAACCAATTGACAAAATCGACAATGTTCAAGATGATGAAGCTATTGTTTTCTTTGTTGACGAAAGAGAAGGTCAAGAACCAGTTCTTATGGTTGAAACAGACGAAAAAACAGCTATTCAAGTTTTTGATGAATATTACAATCTTCTTGATGAAGCTGAAAGCAACAAAGCTAAGAAAAGCAAAAAATAAGAAATTTATTAAAGCAGGCATAAGCTTGCTTTTTTCTTTCGTTTTCTTGCATAATTTCCCTAATATTTGCCAAAATAAAATTACAAGGTAAAAGCCTTGAAAAAGGGAGGAAACTATGTTTGGTAGAAAAAAGGCAGCAAATAAAGCTAGCAAAACTTCAAATGTTGAAGTGAGCAAAGAAGCTACTTCTTCTAAGCAATCTTCTTGCAAGAGAAACAACGCCACAAAGGGTTGTAGTACAAAAGGTTGCAGTGGAAAGAAATCTAGTTCAGCAAAGGCTAGCAAATAGTTAACCTAACCAATAAAAAACTCACCAACAGGTGAGCTTTTTATTTTATAAAACTTTTCCAATCCTCAGGATAGTTGACTTCTAATTCTATGTTTTTTCCAGTTTTATAATGTTTGAAAGAAACTTTTTTAAGAATTAAAAAAGTGTGTGTATATTTTAAATCTTGTGTTGAATAAATCGAATCGCCAATTAAGCTGTGATTGATGCTTGCCATATGAACTCTTATTTGATGAGTTCTTCCTGTTTCGAGATTTAATTTTATCAGTGAATAGTTTTTGAACTGTTTCAATATTTCAACATGAGTTGTTGCAGTTTTTCCAAGGGGAGAAATCACACGTTTAATTTCATTTATTCCATTGTTTGTTATGGTCAAAATAGGGAAATTTATTGTGAACGACGTCTTATCAAATTCACCAAAACATAATGCATGATATTCTTTGTTTAATTTGATATTATTATAAGCTAACACATTTTTTGCTGTCACAACAATTCCTGCAGTTTCTTTGTCTAGTCGATTTAAAATTCTTAATACAAAATTATTGTCTTTAGAGTGCATATAGTTGACAATTTGTCCACCCAAGTTGTTGTTTATGTGTGAACGTGTTGGTATGCATGCCAGATTGTGGGGTTTAAACACAATAAGATAGTCGTCATCTTCAAACAAAATGTCTATTTTTCCGTCGCAAGCAGGAATGTTGCTGGGAGAATTTGGATTTTTAAGAATTTCAATTTCATCACCAAGCTTTATGACTTGTTTGATATTGGTGAAATCCCCATTCAATTTTATTGCTTTCGGATTTTTTCTTAAATTTTTGATGTAGTTTTCTGAAAAATTTAAATCTTTAAGAAAAAAATAAATTGAGTTTTTGTTTTTAGAAAGTTTTGTCACTTTTATTTTTTCGTAATCTTCCATATGTTTATTTTAGCATAAAAAAGGAAAACATCAAATTTATTTTATATATTTGTTTGACATGGATTTTTTGTTATGATAGAATAATACCATTATAAAGGCTATGATGAAAGACTAGTATGCGATTGATTTTTCCACAGAGAGCTTAAGGTTGCTGAGATTAAGCGAAAATAGATTGTTGAATTCACTTTCTAGCTGCATTCTGAACATGCAAATAAGTAGGAGTTGCCGTCTGCAATACGTAAATTGTTGATTAAGTTGCCAATTTGGCAAGAAATTAGGTGGTACCACGGTTTTTTAATAATCGTCCTAATGTTAGGGCGATTTATTTTTTTTGAAAAGGAGTTGTTATGAAAGAGAAATTAAAACAAATTGAACAAAATGTACTTTCTGAAATTCAAATTGTTGAAGATTTGAAGAAATTGGATGAAATTCGTGTTAAATATCTTGGCAAAACAGGTGAATTGACTCAGATTTTGAGAGGAATGAAAGATGTTCCAGCTGAAGACAGAAGAGAAGTGGGTTCTTTGGCAAACATTGTCAGAGAACAAATAGAGAAAGCAATTTCTGAGAAATTGTGTGATTTGGAAAATGCTAAGCTTCTTGCTGATATGGAAAAAGAAAAGATTGACATAACAGAGCCAAGCAAAGGTATCAAAAAAGGTGCTTTGCATCCTTTAACTCGCTTCAACAACAAATTTATGGACATTTGTGTTGAAATGGGATTCACAGTTATTCAAGGTCCAGAAGTTGAAACTGATTATTACAATTTTGAAGCTCTAAATGTTCCTAAAAATCACCCAGCTAGAGATATGCAAGACACATTTTTTATAACAGACAATATTTTGCTTCGTTCACAAACATCAAATATGCAAGTTAGAGCAATGGAAAAGATGAAACCACCATTCAAGATTGTATGTCCTGGAAGGGTTTACAGAAATGATAGTGACAGTTCGCATTCGCCAATTTTCAATCAATTTGAAGCTTTAGTTATTGATGAAAATATTGGTCTTAAAGATTTGATGTTGATGATTAAAGAAATTTTAAGAAGATTGTTTGGTGAAGATGTTAAAATGAGAGTTAGACCTTCATATTTTCCATTTACTGAGCCAAGCATTGAAATTGATGCGACTTGTCAAATGTGTCAGGGGAAGGGTTGCTCATTATGCAAAGGGTCTGGGTTCTCAGAAGTTTTTGGAGCAGGTGTTGTAAATCCAAAAGTTTTGGAAATGTCTGGAATTGACAGCAAAAAATATAGTGGTTTTGCGTTTGGACCAGGCATTGACAGAAGTGTTATGGTGACAAATAAAATCCCTAACATCAAATATTTGTTTAGGAATGACTTAAGATTCTTAAAACAGATGAGATAATATATTGTTGTAATATGCTAACATAATACACTATATATTGTGTGTTATGCAATAAAAAGGAGAATTGTATATGAAAATATCTTATAATTGGTTGAAAGATTTTGTTGATTTGGATGTTTCAGCTGAAGACGTTGCAGAAAGATTGACTGTGTCAGGATTTGAAGTTGAAGATGTTATTTATTTAAATAAACATTTGCACGATGTTTATGTTGGAAAAATTAAGAAAATCGAAAAGCATCCTGAAGCTGATAGGTTGGTTGTGTGCAAAGTTGATGTAGGAAACAGAGATGTTCAAATTGTGACTTCTGCGACAAATGTTTTTGAAGGTGCTGTTGTTCCAGTTTCATTGGAAGGGGCAGATCTTGCAAATGGGGTTCAAATAAAACCATCAAATTTCCGTGGAGTTAAGAGTGATGGAATGTTTTGTTCTGGAGAAGAGCTCGGAATTGATGATAACTATTTTGAAGGTGCTTCAGTTAACGGAATTTTGATTTTGCCAAATGATTTTGTTGCTGGACAAAAGATTGAAGATGCTTTGCTTTTAAACGATGTAGTTTTTGATATTAATGTGACACCAAATCGTCCAGATTGCAACAGTATTGTGGGAATTGCACATGAAATTTGTGCTATGTTTGGAAAAACTTTCAAAGATTGTGACATTTCTTACAAGACGGTGGGAGAAAATGTGAAGGATTATGTCAGCGTTTCTGTTGAAACTGCAAACTGTCCAAGATATTCTGCTGCTTATGTGAAAAATATTAAATTGGAGAGATCTCCACTTTGGCTTAGAAGTCGTTTGTTTGCTGTCGGAATTAAACCTATCAACAATATGGTTGATATAACAAACTATATTTTGATTGAGCAAGGACAACCTATGCATGCATTTGATTATAAGTATTTGGATGGATATAAAATTGTTGTTAGACAAGCTGGGAATAATGAAGAGATAGCTGTTTTGAATGGAAACACTTACAAACTTGATGATAGTGTAATGGTTATTGCTGATGCTAAAAAACCAGTTGTTGTTGCTGGTGTTATTGGTGGAACGAATTCTTGTATTTCAGATGATACGGTGGATTCAGTGTTTGAGTGTGCAGTTTTTGATCTAAAAAGTGTGAGATTAACTGCAAAAAAATTAGGTTTGAGAACGGATTCTTCTGCACGTTATGAGAAAGGAGTGAATATAAATTCTCCTACATTGGCAATGAAAAGAGCTTTACATTTGGTGAGTGAATTAAATTGTGGCCAAATTGTTGATGGTGTTATCGATGTATGCAGTGAAGAGTTGGAGAAGGGGGAGGTTCTAAACATCTCTTACTCAAAAGTTTGTAAAATTTTGGGTCTTGAAATACCTAAAGAAAAGGTTTTGCAAATTTTAAATGGTCTTGGAATTGTTTCATCTTTGAATGGAGATGTTATAAAATGTGTTGTGCCATTTATAAGAGATGATATTAAAAATGAAAACGATATAGCTGAAGAAGTTATAAGAATTTATGGATATGATGTTTACAATAATGTTGAAGGGACTATGTTTGAAAATTCTTCAATAACAATAGGTCAGTTTGAACCTAGATTGGTTTTGGAAAATTATCTTAAAAACATTCTTGTAAATAATGGTTTTTATGAAACATTAAATTATTCGCTTTACACTGCTTCTGCTTGTGATAAGCTTTTGTTGGATGAGAATGATGAAAGAAGAAATTTCATTAGAATTGCAAATCCATTAAGTGAAGATTTGTCCACTGTAAGAACAGTTATGGCACATGCATTGCTATTAGATATTTCTTACAATCTTTCTGTTGGTAACAAAGAACTAAGATTTTTTGAAGCAGGCAGGGTTTATCAACCAAAAAGTTTGCCGTTGACAGAACTTCCAGTTGAAAATAACAGATTGTCTATAGCAGTTTGTGAAAATGGTTATGATTTCTTCCAATTGAAGGGGTTGATTGAAAATCTTTTGGTTTCAACTTCGTTAAAATATAAGATTGAACGTTCAAAACAACCATATTTGCATAGTGGGGTGAGTGCTGACATTATTGCTGAAGATGGCAAAGTGATTGGATGGTTTGGAAAAGTTCATAAGACTGTTCTAAAAAATTATGACATCAATCAAGATGTCTTCTATGCAGAGTTGGATACAGATTATTTATCTCAACTTCAAGATAAAAAGTATGCCACAAAAGAAATATCTAAATATCCTGTAGTTGAAAGAGATATTGCTGTTGTTGTTGATGAAAAGATTACTAATGGAGAGTTGATGTCGGCGATCAAATCGGCATGTGGAAAAATTTTCTTCGATGTCAATTTGTTTGATGTGTACAGACATTCAAGCTTGGGCGAAAATAAAAAGAGTATGGCTTACAAAATTTTGTTTATGTCAGAAGAGAAAACTTTGACTAGTGAAGAAATCAATCAAGTGATGAACAAGGTCTTGAAGGGCTTAGATTTCCGTTATAGAGCAAAGTTAAGGCAAATGTAAATGTTGTGTGTTATGTGTAAAATTATATTGCATAACACACAATATAAGCTAAGGAGAAATAAATGATTTTTTTAGACAATGCAGGAACAACCAAAATGTTTGATGAGTGTGTTGACATTCATCGTGTCTTTTCATGTGAAAAATTTTATAATCCTTCTGCTATGTCAAATGAATCTTTAAAAATTGCTAAACTTATTTCAGAAACTGAACAATATCTTTTAAAAGAATTGGATGCAAAAGAGGGAAATATCATTTTCACTGGATGTGCAACTGAAAGCAATAATCTGGCAATTAAAGGAAGTTTAAGATCGGGAAACTGGGAATATGTTTTTTCAGAAGGTGAACATCCTTCGGTTTTTAATGTTGCAAAGAAATTGCAATTGGAGGGAAATATTGTCCATATTATAAAGTTAAACGAAAGAGGACAAGTGGATCTGATTGAGCTTGAGAAAGTGTTGAATGAGAAGACTCGTTTGATAAGTGTTATGCATGTTAGTAACGAGACTGGGGCTGTTAATGATATTGATAAGATTTCAAAACTGAAAGATAAAATTTGTCCTAAAGCTATTTTGCATGTAGATGGTGTTCAGGCATTTAAAAAGATTCCTTTTTCTTTAAGAAAGACGTCAGTTGACTTATATACTTTCAGTGCTTCTAAAATTCATGGTCCAAAAGGTGTTTCTGCATTATATGTAAAAAATAAAAATTCTTTAAAAGAGGTGTTTCAAGGTGGAGGTCAGCAGTATGGATTGCGTTCAGGGACTGAAAATGTGTCTGGAATTATGCAATTTAGGAAAGCTGTTGAACTGATTGATACAGACAAGAATTATCAAAATGTTGCACATTTAAAAGAATTGATGAAACAGGAACTGAAGTATGTGGATGGGATTGAAATTTTGGATTTTGAAGGCTCTCCATATGTTTTAAATGTTGTGTTTAATGGTGTGAAGGGTGAAACTATGTTGCATGCTCTTGAACAAAACGGAGTTATTGTAGGTCTTGGAAGTGCTTGTTCTGCAAAAAAAGCAGGAAATCGTGTGTTAGAAGCCATAGGTGTGTCTAAAGAAAAAGTTGTTTCAAGTGTGAGAATAAGCTTTAATGCTTATCAGACAGAAGAAGAAATTGAAAAGGTTTCAAAAATCATAGTTGAGGTTTACAAAGATATAAAGAAAAGGATGATGTGATGGACAGAGTTTTGTTATTAAAATTTGGAGAATTGTTTCTTAAGGGAAGAAATAGAAGAGAGTTTTTGAAACTTCTGAAAAGCAATATAATAAAGAAACTTCACAATTTGAAATTTAAACTTGTGGAAACTCAAGGTCGCTTGATAGTTTCAGACTATGAAGAATCTCAAGAAGATGAAATTATTGAAAGACTTCAAAAAGTTTTTGGACTTATAGCTGTTATGCCTGCGATTGAGTTTGATACAACACTAGAAAATATAAAAACATATGTTGATACATTAGATTTTTCGGGTGTAAAGACTTTTAAAGTGGATGTGAAACGTGCTGATAAGACATTTTCTATGATGTCTATGGAATTGGAGCGATATTTGGGTGGTGTGGTGTTAGAGAAAAATCTAAATTTGAAAGTTGATTTATACAATCCTGAAATGGTTGTAAATGTTGAAATTAGAGTGAATCAAAAGACCTACATATATAATAAGTTATATCCATGTGCTGGTGGGTTGCCTTTGGGTAGTGCAGGAAAGGGGTTGCTTTTATTGTCTGGAGGAATTGATAGTCCTGTTGCTGGTTATTTGATGGCAAAACGTGGTCTGACTTTAGAGGCTGTGCATTTTCATTCTTATCCATATACAAGTGTTCAAGCTAAAGAAAAAGTTATTGAGCTTGCAAATCAGATTTCGGAATATTGCGATGAGATTAAACTTCATATAATTTCTTTCACTGAGATACAAGAGCAAATTCATAAAAATTGTGACGCTGATTATATGATCACGATAATGCGTAGAATTATGATGCGAATTGCTGAAAGGCTTTGTAACAAAAATGGGTTAGGCGCGATTGTGACCGGAGAAAGCTTGGGGCAGGTTGCAAGTCAAACGATGCAAAGTATGAATGTGACAAATTCAGTAGTGTCTTTGCCGGTGTTTAGGCCAGTGATTGCATATGATAAAGAAGAGATAATGGATGTTGCAAAAAAGATAAAAACTTATGAAACTTCAATTTTGCCTTATGAAGATTGTTGCACAGTGTTTCTGCCAAAAAATCCAGTAATTAAACCTACAATAAGTCGTGCTGAACACAATGAACAATTTTTGGACATTGAAAAGTTGGTTGAAGTTGCAATTGCAAATGAAGAAATTATGGTTATCAAAAATTTCTAGAAAAATAAAAATGGCATATCAGATTGATATGTCTTTTTTTGTTTGATATGATAGGTTGCAGGGTGAAGGGCGAAATGTATATTCATTTATAATTATAAATTTCAAATTTATAAATTTTCAATTT
Source organism: uncultured Christensenella sp. (assembly GCA_949841595.1). GTDB lineage: Bacteria > Bacillota > Clostridia > Christensenellales > UBA1242 > Caccovivens. The sequence goes on from CATKZB010000001.1 coordinate 25,253, forward strand.
ATGAAATTTTTATAAAAAATTAGTGAATAAATATTCAAAAATCACTTGCATATTTATAAATTTTATTGTATAATAATCAAAAATGCATGAATAAACATAAATTTATAATTATGCATAAACGCTACACAGCCCTAATTACCGTGCATGTAGCGATTTAAGGAGAAAAGAATGGCAAGAAGCTCAAGACAGTCAAAAATTTTGGAATTGATTTCCACTAAAGAGATTGAAACTCAAGAAGAGTTGGCAAGAGAACTTAAAAATGCAAATTTTGAAATCACTCAAGCCACCATTTCTCGTGATATCAAAGAATTGGGTTTAACCAAAATTTTGACAAATTCTGGAAAATACAAATATGCAATTCTTGGAAATGAGCAACAAGTTGTTTCTAATAAATACATAACAATCTTTAAAGAATGTGTCATTTCAGTTAAATCAGCTTTGAATTTGACTGTTGTAAAAACAATCAAAGGTATGGGTTCTGCTGTTTGTTCTTTTATTGACAAACTTAATTTAACAGAACTTATGGGTGCAACCTATGGCGATGACACAGTTTTGTTGGTTTTCCCTTCCACTTCTTTTGCAAGTGAAGCTGTTGCCACTTTAAGCGAATTGATGATGTAATTTTTGGAGGTTGAAAAGATGCTTTCAGCTCTTTCTCTTAATAATGTTGCTTTAATAAAAAAGCAAACTATCGAATTTGGAAAAGGTTTTAATTGCCTTCTTGGGCAATCTGGAGCTGGTAAGAGCATTATTATTTCTGCTCTTAATTTTTCTTTGGGTGCAAAGGCTGATAAAAATTTGGTTCGTTCAGGGGAAAACCAATTAAGAGTTGATGCCGTTTTTGATGATTTGTCACAAGAAGCGATTGATTATTTGAAAGATCAAGAAATTGACGTTGAAAATGAAATTATCATAACAAGAACAATGACTTCTGAAGGAAAATCTTCCATAAAAGTGAATGGGTTTCCTGTTACTGTCAAATGTTTGCAAGGTTTATCAGAACTTTTGGCAGACTTTTGTGGTCAACATGACAGCATTGGGCTTTTGAATGTCAATAATCATATCTTTCTTTTGGATAGATTTATAGGAAAAGAAATAGATCAAATAAAACTTGAATTGTCAGAAAAAATTGATCAGCTCAAAGAATGTGAAAGCAAAATCAAGAAATTGGGTGGAAGTGAAATAGAAAGAGCTCGAACAAAAGAGTTGTTAAATTACCAAGTTCAAGAAATAGAAAGTGCAAATTTAGTTGCAGGAGAAATGGAAACTTTGAAAGAACGTTTTGATTTCATTTCTTCAGCTGAAAACATTTTTGACAAAGTGGGAGAGTCGGTTTCTAAGTTGGAAGAACAAAGAGAAAGTGTGACAACTCTTCTATATGATGCAAAATCAGCTTTGTCAGGATTGTCTAACTTTAAAGATATTGAAGAGTGTCATTCTCGAATTGAAAACTGCTATTATGAAGTTAAAGATATTGTTGAAACTTTAATGACAATAAAAAATTCAACTGAATTTGACCCAATAGAATTGGAAAGAATTGACTCAAGACTTGATATGATTAAAAAACTTTCAAAAAAATATGGAAAAACCGTTGAAGACATTTTGGTTTATTTGGCAAAATGTAAGAAAGAACTGGAAGAACTTGAAGATAGTGAATTTATGTTAAATAAGTTGCAAAATGAGAAATCATCTCTTGAAAAGAAAGTTGATCAAATTTGCCAAGATTTAAGCACAATAAGAAAAAATTATGCTTCGAAACTGGAAGTTCAAATTATGAAGCAACTTGAAGATCTTGAAATGAAGGGAACTTATTTCAAGGTAGATTTCGAGCAAATTGATTTTTCGAAAAAGGGCTTTGATGGTGTTAAATTTATGTTTTCAGCAAATAAAGGGCAGGAAGCAAAGGATTTGAACAAAACGGCTTCGGGTGGTGAACTTTCCAGACTTATGTTGGCATTTAAAAATGTTCTGTTGGATAAAGAAAAAGTGCAAACCGTGGTGTTTGATGAAATAGATTCTGGAATCAGTGGTCATACAGCAGGAAAACTTGCAGAAAAAATTGCAAATATATCAAAATATGTTCAAGTTATCTGCATCACACATACACCAGTGGTTGCTTCAAAAGCCAACACATTTTTGCTTGTTGAAAAACATGTAATTGATGAGACTACCGTATCTGAAGTCAAAAATCTTGATAAAGATGAAGCAGTGACAGAGGTTGCACGATTGATTGACGGTGGAAAGGAAGTTTCAAACACAGCAATTGAACATGCAAAAAAATTGTTTGAATAAAAGAAGATGAAAAACCATCTTCTTTTCTTTTATCATAAATAAAACGCACCTTTCATATTTTATTTTAAAGGTGGTTGTCCAATGTTAGAGTTTATTGCAGAAAATTTTTCAAATTGTGTTCATTTGGCTATATTTTTGGTGGCTATCTTTCCTGCAATTGAAAGTAAAGTTGCTATTCCTTTTGGTCTTTCAAGGCCAATTTGGGGCAGTGCAACGCTTTCTCCAATAGTTGTTATGCTTATTTCATTTGTAGGCACTATGTTGCCATCAATTTTCGTTATTTTGTTGTGCAGAAAGATTAAAAACAAAACAAGTGGGTTTATATATGACAATTTTACGGTTAGAATGCAAAACAAACTGAAGAAACATATAGACAATTTCAGTAAGAAAACGACCCTGCTTAAAAAGTATTTATTTCTTGGAACTTTTGTTGCATTACCACTGCCTTTGACAGGGGTTTACACAGCAAGTATGATAGCAGGTTTTTCAAACTTGAAAATCGGATATAGTTTTCTTTCAATTCTTATTGGAGAATTTTTAACCTGTGTTGGGATGACCATTATTTGCTCTTTGTTTGAAAATTCAGGATTTTATATGTTTGTCATGTCAATTGTGATGGGATTCCTGTTGATGGTTATTAACGGCATAATTTATCTTGTCAATCTCATTAAAAAGAGAAAACAAAATAAACAATAAAAAAGAAAAGAGATGTTAATATTGTTCTGCACGAACTAAATTCTCTCTTTTCGTTTTTTAAGTTAAGAATGTTTGATTTTTATGTCTTAACTTACTTATATAATGTGTTGATTTTTAAATAATATTCAAATTATCTGAAATTATTTTCCAAATTTTTTATAGATAAACTTTTTGATATAATAATTGATTGGAAAGGCGATAAGAAGTCCAAAAATAGGGACAATTATTGATGTTAGATAGTTTATCATTGTTTCATATTGCATTCCACATATAATGTTAATTATAAACACAACCAACGATGCCAGAAGAAAAACTGCCCAATTGATTATGCTGTTGTAAATCAAAACAGGTTTTTTGCTTGGATAAACTTTATATTTAACAAGTGTATAAACAAAGTAAACTAAGAAAAGAATTGGCAAGGTGTAAAACATGAAATTTGTTCCTGTTTTAAGTTGATTTACAGCATTGATAATGCCGAACAACACAGCGCAGCCGACACCAGACAAAAGCAGGAGTATGGCTGAATTTATAAATTGTAGGAAATTTGTGTTGTGATTTCTTTCGACGGAAGATTTTTTATATTCTTTAAATTCAATGCCATGAGTTTGATAATATTTCTTTAAAGTTCCATAATCTGCAAAACTTGAAGTTTGAACTGATGCTTCTTCCACAATTTCAGGTTGTGAGATTTCTGATTTTGTGGATTTTTCTTTTTTATGTTCAAACAATTTTGCCATCATATCTTTGTAAGTTGGCTCAAGATTTGTATTTCTCTTAGGTGCAGGCAGATTGTCGTCATAAATGTTGACTTCAATATTAGGAGGAGTAATTTTCTTCTGAACTGGAATTTCGCTCATTCGAGGTCCAGTTATGAAAATTGCATCATCTTTTGGTTCTTCTTCACTAGTTTCAACAGAAGCTTGAGTTGGTTCATTTTTAACATAAAACATTTCTTCAGAAGAAGTAGCTTGAGTTTCAATAGGTGAAGGTGATGGGGTAAAATTTTCTTGATTGTTTTGGCGTAAGTTTAGCATTGATTTTTTCAGTTCTTCAATTCTAGCCCTTTGAATTTCCTCATCTTCAGCTTTTTCATAAACTACAGACATTTCTATTTGATTTTCAGAAAAACTCTTTCTTTTTCTGTATTTTTTAAGCTCAGTTGAAGTGTCGTAAAGACGTTGATTTTGTTCTGTTTCAAATGGAGTAAGTTCTGTTTTTTCTGACTCGTCCAAAAATTTGGCATCGTCTTTTGCAGGTTCTTGCTCGAGCTTTGCTTGATAATATTCTATTTTTTCGTCGTTTTCTTCTTGAATTGCTGGCTCGGTTTCTTCTTCATGAGAAGGTTGTTCGATTGGTGGCATGTTGAAAATGTCCATTTGGTTTTCTATTATGTCATTTTCATTATCAGCTTCTTCTTGTTGAATCTGACTTGTTTTATCTTCTTTCACCATATCAAATATGTTTCCTTGTTGCAAGAAAACAGGGGAGTCTTCTTCTGTTTGAGTTGTTGATTCTGCTTCATTTACACTTTCAACAACAGTGTCGTTGGAGTCTGGTTCATCAAAAGAAAAATTTTCAAATTCTTTTGAAAGTGTTTCAAGATACTCTCTTCCTTGATTTGTGATGGTGTAATAATGTCGTTTTCCACCAAATTCGCTTTCTCCCCAATAAGATGACGAAACCAAACCTTTTTTCTCCATTCTTGTCAAGCATGAATAAAGGGTGGGCTTTTTCATAATGTAGTTTCCACCAGATTTTTGAGAGATAAATTCTATGATTTCAAGACCATATTTAGATCCAGAAGAAAGACTGTCGAGAACTAAATATGAAATTTGTCCATTTGAATTGAATGCCATAACAATTCTCCTTATAGTGAAATTATATATACATAAACATTTTTTGTCAAATAATTTTAAGGGTATTATGCAAAAAGTTTTCCATTGCATAATATCTTAAAAAGTTGTGATATGCAACATAATTCCACTATATATTGTGGTGATATGTAATTTTAAACAATATCTGGAAATCTTTTGTAATTTGCACTTAAATGTGTTAAAGTAAATATTATGAAAGTGGAAATTTTAAGAGAAAAGAGAAAGACAATAGTTTTAAAGATTATCGACGAAAAAACGGCAGTTTTGAAAGTGCCATTAAAGTTGAGTGAGAAAAAAATAAATGAATTTTTGCAGTCAAAATGTCTGTGGCTTGAGAAAAATGTGAAAAAGATTAAAGAAAATAATAACTTTTCAAAACACTTTGAATTAGATAAGTTTGTTTATCTTAATGGCGAAAGTTTCATGCCAGTTCAAGAAATCGCAATCGAGTTTGACAAACTTTCTCAAGCAGAAAGAAAAAGAAAGATAAAGGCGTTTTATCTGACGATGTTTTTTAAATTGGAAGAATTGGCAAAAGACATTTCTTTAAAAACGAATTTGAAATATTCTGAAATTAAAATTGCAGATTCTAAACGCATTTGGGGCAGTTATAATTCAAAAGGGCAGCTGAAACTCAATTGGAAACTTTTGATTTTGCCACAAGAACTTGTTTGCTATGTGATTTGCCATGAGCTTTGTCATAGTTTGCATATGAATCATAAACCACAATTTTGGGCTAGTGTCGGACAAATTTGTCCTAATTTTAAGGCGTTAAGAAAAGAACTTTGCAAGTTTTCTTTTGTTTTAAGAAGTGAGTTGCTTTAAGGAATAGTTTATGCCATTTTGTACACTCTAAGTTTTATGAAAAGGAATAGTGTTTCGTTAATATGTTCAATTTTGCTTCTCTGTTTATGCTTATCCATCTTAATTCCCATTCAAAATATCAATAAAATAGAAGGGGACTTTTTGACCAATTACGAAGATATCAACAATGCAAATGAAAATAAAGTCTTTGGTCATTTAATAAAATCAGAACTTAAGGAAAAAGAAAAGATTGTGGGAGGACAAAAAACCAAGCAAGGGGAAGTGGTTTTTAAGCTGTTTGGTTTTATTCCTGTTAAAAAAGTTAATGTTGTGCTTTCTGATGACCAAGAATATTATGTGGGTGGAGTGCCAATTGGATTGTCAATCAACACAGATGGAGCAATTGTTATTAGTGACGAAAATGAGAAAGATAGTTTTCTGCGTGAAGGGGATATTATAACCGAAATCAATGGCGTTGAAGTTGAGACTTTGGATTCGATTTCTGAAATATTGCAGAATTGTGGTGAAGAAGTTGAGATAAAAGTTTTAAGAAAGAATAAAGAAATAAAATCTTTGGTAAAAACTGTGAGAGATAGTGAAACTGGCAGGCTTAAGCTTGGATTATGGGTTAAAGATGATATATCTGGCATTGGAACTTTGACATTCGTAAACAAAAACAGCTATAGATACGGAGCTTTGGGGCATCCAATTGTTGAAGGAAGTGGTGGAAATGTTGTGCCTGTTTCAACGGGAAAGATATATCAATGTAATCTTATCGGCATAAATAAAGGCAAAAAGAATGATCCTGGTGAATTGAGATGCATTTTTGTGCCAAATTCTCAAAGTAAGGGCAATATTGAAAGCAACGATAAATTTGGCATTAAAGGTGTTTTGGATGATGTAAGTGGACTTGTTGATGAAAATTTGACTGCTAAACTTGGTGGAAGGCTGGGTGTTAAGATGGGTAAAGCCAAAATTATTTCAAGTATAAGTGGAATCAGGGAAGAATATGATATTGAAATAATCAAAGCGAATTATCAGAAATCAGCAAACGACAAAAGTCTTGTGTTTAGGGTTAAAGACAAACGTTTGTTGGAGCTTACTGGAGGAATTGTTCAAGGTATGAGTGGATCTCCAATTATGCAAGATGGAAAAATAATAGGTGCAGTGACTCATGTTTTCATGTCTGACCCGACAAAAGGTTATGGAGTTTATACTGATTGGATGTTATAAAAAATACTATATAAACGGTTTATTCAACAAATAATACACCATATATAGTATTATGCAATCAATCTTGATGAATTTTTATTACATTTGCAACAGACTTTCGCATATCTTCATTTATTGCAGCATAGTGTTTCTTGGTGGTGTTGACATCTTTGTGTCCCAAAACATCTGCAACAATATATATATCTTTTGTTTCTCTATACAAGTTTGTGCCAAAAGTTGAGCGCAATTTGTGTGGAGATATTTTTTTGAGTGGGGTGCTTTCTTTAGCAAATTTTTTAACTAAGTTTTCTACGGCTCTTACACAAATTCTTTTGTTTTGAAGTGACACAAACATTGCATTTTCATTTTCTTCAAGTTTTAAGATCGCTCTTTTTTGTAACCAAACTTGCAAAGCGTCTGAAACTTCTTTGGAAAAATATAAAATTGCTTGATTTCCACCTTTTCTTGTGACTTTAAAAGCATTTTGAGAAAAGTCAAAATCTTCGATATTAAGACCTACAAGCTCTGAAATTCTTATGCCAGTTCCTAAGAAAAGGGTCACAATAGCATTGTCTCGCTCTTGGGTGTTTTTGTTGTAGTTTTTTTGCCTTTCCGAGAAGGTGGAAGGCGATTGCACGGCATCTAAAAGACGAGAAACTTCATCTTTTTCCAGTCTTATGATTTCTTTGTTATGCAGTTTTGGAGTTTGAATTTTGCTGGCTACATTTGAAGAAATCATATCATGATTGAAAAGGTATTTAAAGAAACTTCGTATACTTGCAAGTTTTCGGGCTTTTCCCCTTTCGTTGTTTTTGATCATTTTCTTTTCGTCATTTTCATAATAAGATAGATAAGATAAATAATTTTCTATGTTTCTGGCTTGAAGTTGATCTAGATCTTCAAGGGTTATTTGTTGTTTAGGTTTTCTGACTACATATTTTTCTAAATAATCATAAAAAACACACAAATCCATGGCATAATTTACTCGAGTGAGGCTGGAAGTGTTGTTTTCAATGCCTGTGAAAAAATCGAAACAATATTCGGGAAGTGTTGAAACATAATTTCCGATTTTTTTCATGTTTTTAAGGTCTCTTTGTTCGTAATATGACAAATTTTTCATAAGAATATTATAACAAAAAAAAAGAAAAAGACAAATAAATTGACCAACGAGTTACAGAAAATTTACTTTTTAAATTGTAATTTTTTTTGCTTCAAATCATAAAATTTTGTACTATTTACACTATATAATGTACGCCAAGAGTGTAGTTTGGGTCAAAAATATCAAAACTTTTTTAAAAATTTTTGTTTTAACCTGTGTCTAATATTGTCGAAACAGGACTTTTCGACAAAATAATAGCGATTTGTGTGTCATATTTCTTGATTTTTAGTTTGCTTTGTGATAAACTCTTTTGGATTTAACAATCGGAGGTAATAAATGTATAATCTAAAGAAAGAAAAAACAAAAGTTGAAATCGAATTGACCATTAATGGCAAAGAATGGGAAGAAGGAGTTGAAAAAGTTTACGAATCTTCTAAGAGTAAATTTAATGTCGTTGGATTCAGAAAAGGACATGCTCCAAGAAAGGTGATTGAAAAGCAATATGGCGACAGCGTTTTCTTTGAAGATACTGTTGAATATTTTGTTAATGCAACCTTAAATGAAGTTTTGAATGCAAATCCAGAACTTGAACCTGTGACAATGCCTTCAACAAAATTTGAGAGCTTCACAGTTGAAAATGGACTTAAAATGAAAATCTATTTTGATATTGTGCCTGATTTTCAATTGTGCAACTATAAGGGTGTGACTTTTAAAGTTCACAGTGACAAAGTGACAGATCACGATATTGAGCATTCAATTCATCATTTGCTTGAAGATAATGCTAAATTTGAATCTGTTGATAGAGAAATCAAGAATGGCGACAGTGCATTAATTGACTTTACTGGATATATTGACAATGTGCCTTTTGAAGGTGGTGCAGCTGTGGATTATCCACTTGAAATAGGTTCTCATTCTTTTATCGACACTTTTGAAGATCAACTTGTTGGACATAAAAAGGGAGATGAAGTTGATGTGAATGTGACATTCCCAGAAAACTATCAAGCTCCAGAATTTCAAGGAAAGAAAGCACTTTTCAAAGTTGCAGTTAAAGATATCAGAGAAAAGAAACTTCCAGAGTTTAATGACAAATTTGTTTCTGATACGACAGAATTTGAAACGGTTGATGAGTATAAGAAAGATTTAACTGCTCATATTCAAGATATGAAGACCAAACAAATGGACAATGAACTCGAATATAATATTCGTGAATATCTTCTTGAAAACACAAATCTTGAAATTCCTGAAGTTATGGTTGAACAATCAGTTAGAGAAGATGAAAACAGAATGAGAGAAGCTTTAAAAGCATATAATGTATCATTTGAAGATTATTTAATTCAAACAGGTTCAAACTATAAAGCTTACACAAAGAATGCTAAAGAAAGAACTTTGAAGATGATCAAAACACGTTATATCTACAGAAAACTTCTTGAAGAGAACAAAATTTCTGTTTCTGCAAAAGAACTTGAAAAAGCAACAAAAGATATGAAATCTCAAGATGAAATCATCAGAAAAGAAAATGAAATGCTTCTTGATAAGTTGCATGCATTTTTGAAAGAAAATAACAAAGTTGAAATTATTGAAGAGTAATATCAAAAAAATTGTATGATTTGCAATTTTGGGTATAATACTCTAATCTAGGAGGTTGAAATGTTGATTCCTATGGTGGTTGACCAAACGGGCTCAAGCGAAAGATCATATGACATTTATTCCAGACTTTTGGAAGACAGAATAGTCTTTTTGACTGGAGAAATAAACGATGCAACAGCAAACACTGTTATTGCTCAGTTGATTTATTTGGAAGGGAAAAATCCAGATAAAGATATTTTCTTGTATATCAATAGTCCTGGTGGTTCAGTAAGTGCTGGAATTGCAATTTATGACACAATCAACTATATCAAATGTGATGTTTCAACAATTTGCATTGGTCTTGCAGCATCTATGGGCGCGTTTTTGCTTTCAAGTGGAACCAAAGGTAAACGTTTTGCGCTTCCAAACAGTGAAATTATGATTCACCAGCCTTTGGGTGGCGCTCAAGGTCAAGCGAGTGACATTGAAATACAAGCAAAGCATATCAAAGATATTAAGGCAAGACTTAACAACATCCTAAGCAAAAACACAGGAAAAACTTTAAAGGAAATAGAGAAAGACACAGACAGAGACAACTATATGACAGCTGAAGAAGCTAAGAAATATGGTTTGATTGATGAAATTTTTGTAACTAGAAAATCCAAAAAAGATTAAGAGGAATTATGAAAGAAATCGATATGTGTGCCTGCTCTTTTTGTGGGCGACCTCAAAAAGCTGCAAAAAAATTGATTGCCAGTCCAAATGGCGATTCTTTTATCTGCGATGATTGCATAAGAATTTGTGCAGATATCATTAAAGAAGAGAACATGAAACTCAAAGTCTTTAAAGATTTGGTGATTCCTTCGCCAAAAGAAATTAAAAAAAGTTTGGACGGTTATGTTATTGGGCAAGAACAAGCAAAGAAAGTGCTTTCCGTGGCAGTTTTCAATCATTATAAGCGTATTAATTATAACTATCACAACAAAATCAATGGCAAGAAAAATAACGTTGAGCAAAACAAAAATGCTTTGGAACTTGAAAAAAGCAACATTTTGATGATTGGCCCAACAGGTTCTGGAAAAACGCTTCTTGTTAAAACTTTGGCAAAAATTTTGGATGTTCCATTTGCAATTGCTGATGCAACCACATTGACTGAAGCTGGTTATGTTGGAGAAGATGTTGAAAATGTTCTTTTAAAGCTCATTCAAAATGCAGATTATGACATTGAAAAAGCGCAAAGAGGAATTATCTATATTGACGAAATTGACAAACTTGCAAGAAAAAGTGAAAATCGCTCTTTGACAAGAGATGTGGGTGGTGAAGGCGTTCAACAAGCACTTCTTAAAATTATTGAAAGCACAATTGCAAGTGTTCCTCCACAAGGTGGAAGAAAGCACCCACAACAAGAAATGCTTCAAATTGACACAACAAACATTCTGTTTATTTGTGGTGGTGCTTTTGTGGGGCTTGACAAAATTATCAATAAGCGAAAACTTTCTCCAGTTTCTATTGGTTTCAATGCCACAGTAAATAGAAAAGATGAAAAACCTAAAGTTGATTTCACAAATGATGTTCAGCCAGATGATTTGGTTAAATATGGTCTTATACCAGAATTTGTGGGAAGGCTTCCAATTGTGACAGGGCTTGATGATCTTGATGAGAAAGCTTTGCAAAAGATTTTGGTTGAACCTAAAAATTCTTTGATTAAGCAATATAAACAAATGTTCAAAATTGATGGGCTTGAAATCGAATTTGATGACGAAGCTGTTGCATATGTTTCTAAACAAGCAATTGAATTGAAAACTGGTGCAAGGGGAATAAGAACAATCATGGAAAACAAGATGTTGGAGCTTATGTTTGATCTTCCTGATGCACAAATTTATAAGAAAATCATCATCACAAAAGACTTTTTTGAAAAGGGTGAAAAACCAATTTTGATTAAGAAAGAAATTGAAGCTGAGGCTGTTTGATGAATTATTTATAATTCTTTTCAATTTGTTTGACAAAAAAAACTGAAAAAGGTAAACTTAATTTAAGTGGTTTGCCTTTTATTTTTCAGTCGAATTGGCAATCACTTTATAAAAGGGGAAATATAACAATGGAAAGTATTTTGTTGAATGTCTCTCCTGCAATCGTATCGGTTATATCGGTGGCACTGTTTTTTGTTGGACTTGCTGTCGGACTGGTGATATATAAAATTTATAGCAGTAAAAAAATAGAAAAAAACAAATCCAATGCTATCAAAATCATTGAAGATGCGTATGCAGAAGCAAAGACTATCAAAAAAGAAGCAATTATCGAAAGTAAAGAACAATCGCAAAAACTTAAAGAAGAAGTTGAGCAAGAAGTCAAAGAGCGTAGAAATGAAGTGGTTAAACTTGAAGAACGCTTAAACCAAAGAGAAGAATACATCGAGAAGAAAGAACTTGCTGTTGACAAAAAAAGTGATCAACTTGATGAAGAGAAAAAATCTTTGGCAACTCTTCGAGAACAACTTGAAAAAACAAAACAAGAAGAAGAAGTAATCAAAGAGCAGATTTTGGAACAACTTGAAAAATCTGCAAAGCTTTCAAAGCAAGAAGCAAAAGATTTGCTTATTGCAAACATGACTGCTGATGCTCAAAAAGAAGCTGCAGTTATTGTCAAAAAAATTGAAGATGATGCAAAAGAAGAAGGCGAGAACAAAGCTCGTTGGATTATTGGTCAAGCACTTCAGAGATGTGCAACAGAAACCACAAGTGAAATGACAGTTTCAGTTGTGTCACTTCCTAATGATGAAATGAAAGGAAGAATTATTGGTCGTGAAGGAAGAAACATCAGAGCAATTGAAGCAGTGACAGGGGTTGAACTTATTGTTGATGACACTCCTGAAACAATCACAATTTCTGGCTTTGATCCAATCAGAAGAGAAGTTGCAAGGCTTTCACTTGAAAAGCTTATTTCTGATGGAAGAATTCATCCTACAAGAGTTGAAGAAATAGTTGAAAAAATGCAAAAAGAAGTTGAAAAGATCTGTAAACAAGCAGGTGAAGATGCTTGCAATGAAACAGGAATTTTCAATCTAAATCCAGAACTTTTGAAAACTTTGGGGCGTTTGAAATATCGTACAAGTTATGGACAAAATGTTTTGAAACATTCGGTTGAAACATCCATAATTGCAGGGCTTTTGGCAAGCGAAATGGGGGCAAATGTCAAAATTGCAAAACGTGGTGGACTTCTTCATGACATCGGAAAAGCCCTCGATCACGAACTTGAAGGCACTCATGTTCAAATAGGTGTTGAACTTGCAAGAAAATGTGGTGAAAATGAAGCCGTTGTTCACTGCATTGAAGCACACCATTTCAATGTTGAATTTAAGTCTATTGAAGCTGTGATTGTTCAAGTTGCTGACGCAATTTCAAGTTCAAGACCAGGTGCAAGAAGAGATAGTTTTGAAAACTATATCAAAAGACTTCAACAACTTGAAGAAATAGCAAATGGGTTTAAGGGTGTTGAAAAATCTTTTGCTGTTCAAGCAGGAAGAGAAGTTAGAATTATTGTGAAACCAGAACAAATTTCTGACAGTGAAGCAATGTTTATGGCAAAGGAAATTGCAACAAAGATTGAAAATGAAATGCAATATCCAGGGCAAATTAAAGTCAATGTCATAAGAGAAAGCAGATTTACTGAAACTGCAAAATAATTTTGTTTGAAACAAATTTTGATTTCAAAAATATAAAACTATGAAGGAGAATAAAATGCCAACAAAGAAAAAAGAAGAAAAATCTACAACTTCAACAAAACAACCAAGAGCTTGGTCATCAACAAAATTTTTGGATTGCGTAGCTTATTTTGCAATTATGTGCATTGCAATTGCATTGATTTTCAGATTGATTTTCAAAGAACATAGTCCTAATGTTGCAAATGCTTTCCAATCAGTTGGAGAATGCTTGTCTTATATCATCTGTATTTGGCTTGGTTTCTATTGGACTCGCAGAAAGAAAAATATTTGGTGGTTGATTGCTTGGCTTGTTGCGACAGTTGTTATCTTAGTCATCTATGTTTTTGCAGTAATTTAATTTTACAGGAGAAAAAATGCCTTATATAGTCACAGTTGTTGCTGTCATATTGGCAGCGATATTTGCACTTTTGGTTAAATTTTGGGCAGGCTTTGTATATTTTGTGCTTGCCGTTCTTCTTTTGCTTTCTTTGTTTTGGGGAGCTTGGCTGATATATAAATATTTCACAGAATTTAAAGAAGAAATTGAGGAAAGATACAAATTTTATAAAGCTGAAAAGATAAACAGAAGTCAAATTGATGTGGGAACTTACGAATCCAACGAAGTTGCATATAAAAAAGACTTTGCCAAAAAAATTTTGAAAGACAAAATGTCTAAGTGGTTTGTGATTCTTTTCTGTTTTGCAGTTGCAGTGGCATTTTTGCTTGGAATGATTTTCTATAAATAAAACAAACTTTCGAGTTTGTTTTTTTATGTCGAAATTTGTCTTTCATTTGTTTTGTTTTAAAGCAGAATTTTGGTATAATAAAAACAAATTAATATTGGAGAAAAATATGCTGTCAAAAGTTTTAAGTTTTGGTTTAAATGGAATTGAAGGTTTTTTAACTCAAATTGAAACCGATATGGTTGGTGGCGTTCCACATTTTGAAATTGTAGGGCTGGGTGACACTGCAGTTAAAGAATCAAAGGACAGAGTGAAATCTGCAATCAGAAATTCGGGCTATGACTATCCTGTTAAACATTACACAATAAATTTAGCACCAGCTGATGTCAAGAAAGAAGGTCCTTTGTATGATCTTGGAATTGCAGTGGGAATATTGACTGCATCAGAGCAAATTAAAAACAAAAAATATAAGGATTTTATTTATATAGGCGAATTATCGCTTGATGGTTCGATAAAAAAAGTGCGTGGAGTTTTGCCAATTTTAATCAGTGCAAGAAGCATGGGCTATAAGAAAATTATTATTCCAAAAGAAAATGCCGAAGAGGCAAAATTTATTGCTGGAATGGACATCTATGCATTTTCAAATTTGCGTGAAGTTTTTGAATTTTTGAATGATGAAAATGTTTTTGAAAAGCTTGAAACAAAATCATTTGAGGAAATAACAAAAAATTCCAACAACAAATTGGATTTTGAAAATGTTAAGGGGCAAGCTGTTGCAAAGAGAGCATTGGAAATTGCTGCAGCTGGTGGACATAATGTTTTGATGATTGGTCCACCTGGAAGTGGTAAGAGTATGCTTGCTAAGTGTTTTTCGGGGATTTTGCCCGACCTTACTTTTGAAGAGGCTTTGGAAGTGACAAAAATTCATTCAATTGCCGGAGAATTGGATTTGAGAAAAGGCATTGTTTCAGAAAGACCTTTCAGAACTCCACATCACACGGCAACAATAATAAGTATGACAGGTGGTGGAAATCATGCAAAACCTGGCGAAATAAGTTTGGCACATAATGGAGTGCTTTATTTGGACGAATTTCCTGAATATAACAGGAATTTGATTGAAACTCTTCGTCAACCTTTGGAAGATGGAACAATAACAGTGGCAAGAGCAAAACAAACTGTGACATATCCTTCAAGTTTCACACTTATTGCAAGCATGAATCCTTGTCCTTGTGGGAATTATGGTTCAAAAGACAGAGAATGTAATTGTTCTCCTGCACAAATACACAAATATTTGTCTAAAATTTCAGGTCCAATTATGGACAGGATTGATATTCATGTTGAAGTGGACAACATTGCATACAGCGATCTTCATAAAGATAAGAAAGAAGAAAGTTCAGCAGATATCAAAGCAAGGGTGGATAAGGCAAGACAAATTCAACTTGAAAGGTTTAAAAATTCAAAAACCTTTTCAAATTCTAAGATGAGTGTGCCACAAACTAAAAAGTTTTGTCCTCTTTCAGCTGAATGTCAACGACTTATGGAACAAGCTTTCACAAATTTGAAATTGAGTGCAAGAGCTCACGACAGAATTTTGAGAGTGGCAAGAACCATTGCAGATTTGGATGGTGAATTAGATATTCTGCCACAGCATTTGGCTGAGGCGATTTCATACAGAGGTTTAGACAGAAAATATTGGAGTATATAGGAGTTTGAATTGATACTTGAGAAAGACAGACTTTTGGTCTTTTTGTCGATGACAGAAGTTTCAAATAAAAAACAAGAAATGATTTTGAAGGCTCTTCAAGATTTTTCTGTGGAAAATGTTTTGAGAAACAATCAATTTATGGATTTGCTGTCAACAGAAGAATATCACAAAATGCTGGAAAAATATGATAGACGGATGCTGGATTCGAGCATAGAAAATATGCAGAAAGCAGGCATAAAAATTCTGACAATTTTTTCATCTGAATACCCTTCAGTGCTTAAGGATTTGCCGGACAGACCACTGATTTTGTATGCAAAAGGTGACTTATCGCTTTTAAAAGAAAAATGTTTGGCAGTTGTTGGCACAAGAACACCAACAAATTATGGAAAAATAATAACAGAAAAATTTGTAGACAAACTAGCAAGAAGTGGACTTGTGATTGTAAGTGGGCTGTGTTATGGAATAGATGCAATTGCACACAGAAAAACTTTGGATGTTGATGGTAAGACGATTGCCATTGTGGGAAGTGGATTTAACAACATTTATCCTGCAACGAACACAGCTTTGGCAAACGAAATTGCAGAAAAGGGGCTTTTGCTTTCAGAATATCCACCTTCTTTTGTTGCCAAAAGATACACATTCCCAAGAAGAAACAGAATTGTGGCAGGGATTTCTTCTGGAGTGTTGATTCCTGAAGCAGGCATGAAAAGTGGAACAATTCATACAAAAGAATTTGCTTTGGAATATGGAAAAGACATCTTTGCAATTCCAGGGAGCATAAACAGTGACAAAAGCGAATTGCCAAATCATTTGCTCAAGACTGCTCAAGCAGAATGTGTTACAGATGCAAATGATATAATTGAGTTTTATGGCTTAAACAAAGTGGCAAAACAAAAGGTGATAGGTGTCAGTTTTGATGAACAAAGTATTTTAAAATTGCTCGAAAATGGAGAAAAAGATTTTGACTTTTTGGCAGAAAATTCTAAAATTCCTGTGAATATTTTGAATAGTTGTTTGACAACTTTGGAAATTCGTGGTTTAATAAGAAGGTTGCCAGCAAAGACATTTTCTTTGATTTAGCAATAAAAATTTTGTAAAAGCAGAAAAAATTAAGGAGTAAAATTTGAAACTTGTTGTTATAGAAGCGCCAGCTAAAAGAGAAACATTGAAAAAGTATTTAGGAAATGGATATGAGGTTTTTGCAACAAAAGGTCATATCAGAGATTTGCCTGCAAAGTCTTTTTCCATTGATCTAAATAATAACTATGAACCTCATTATGAAAATAATCCAGATAAGAAAGAACTTATCAGTGAGCTTAAGAAAAAAGCTGCTGCAGCTGATGAAGTTTTGATCGCGACCGACCCTGATAGGGAAGGAGAAGCAATTTCTTGGCATGTGGCAAATGTTTTGGGTTTAGATCCAAACACAAAGTGCCGTATCCAATTTAATGAAATTTCAAAAAAAGCTGTTGTTAAGGCTTTGACAGAGCCAAGAGCAATTGATTTAAATCTTGTCAATGCTCAACAAGCCAGAAGAGTTTTGGACAGAATTGTGGGATATAAACTCTCTCCAATTCTTTCAAAGAAAATTGCACCAAAACTTTCTGCTGGAAGAGTGCAATCAGTTGCCCTGAAACTTGTTGTTGACAGAGAAATTGAGATTGAAAACTTTAAACCAGAAGAGTATTGGAATGTCACAGCTGAACATATAAAAGATTCAGTTAAGTTTAAATCAAGTTTAACATCTTACAAAAACAAAAAACTTAAAATCGCAAACAAAGAGCAAGTTGAGAAGGTTCTTGCAGACATTAAGGGGCAAAATTTTGTCGTTGAAAATATAAAGAAATCAAAAACAAAGTCTCATGCACCAGCACCATTTACGACCAGCACAATGCAACAAGATGCTTTAAACAAACTTGGAATGAGTTTGAAACGTACAACATCTTCTGCACAAGAATTATATGAAGGTGTTGAGGTTAAGGGAGAAGGAAAAATCGCTCTTATCACTTATATCAGAACGGATTCTACAAGAGTTTCAGTTGATGCTCAGACAGCATGTCGTGAATTTGTTGTGCAAAAATATGGAAAAGACTATGTTCCTGAAAAACCTAATATTTATGCTTCAAAGAAGAATGCACAAGATGCGCATGAAGCAATCAGACCAATTTCAATGCAAGTTACGCCAGAAATGGTTAAAGATTCTTTGACAAAAGATAACTACAGACTTTATAAATTGATTTATGAAAGATTTATTGCAAGTCAAATGAGTGAAGCAGAATATTCAAATGTCAATGTTTCAATAAAAGTCAATGACTACACTTTTAAAGCAGTTGGAAAAACTCTTGAGTTTGCAGGTTACACGGCAGTTTATAAAGAGTTTTCTGAAGAAGATAAAGAAAAAGATTCTGGGAAATTGCCAAAATTGGATGAGGGTGAAGTTGTAAAAACAGAAAACATCAAAGAAGAACAAAAATTTACCAAGCCACCAGCCAGATTTACAGAAGCAAGTTTGGTTAAGGCAATGGAAGAGAAGGGGATTGGACGTCCTGCAACATATGCTGCAACAATCACAATTCTGACTGCAAGAAATTATTGTACGAAAGACGGAAAATATCTTGTTCCTACCGAACTTGGCCGTCATATAACAGAATACTTGGATAAATTTTTCCATGGTGTTATAAATGTGAAATTTACTGCCAATATGGAAAATAGACTCGACGACATCGCAGAAAGCAAAGATGACTGGCATAGTGTTGTAGACAGTTTTTGGAATGGTTTTAAAGGCCTTTTGGCTAATGCAGATGCAAGCAGTTTGACAATGAAAGCACAACCAATCGAAACAGACATTATCTGTGAAAAATGTGGTCATAAGATGCTTATCAGAGAAGGAAGATATGGAAAATTTTTGGGATGTTCAAATTTCCCAAAATGTAAAAATGTCAGACCTTATGAAACTGAAGAAAAGAAACCAGTTGGAAAATGTCCAGAATGTGGGAAAAATGTGTTCGCTTTTAAAACTAAGCGTGGAAAGTTGTTTTATGCTTGTGAAGATAAAGACGGATGCCATTTTATGAGTTGGGATGTACCTACAGGAGAGAATTGTCCAAATTGTGGAAAGTATCTTGTGAAAAAGGGCAAGAAAATAAAATGTTCAAGTTGTGATTTTCAACAAGAGATAATTGAAGGAAATGAATAAAACAAAAAGGGGAGTGAATTTACTTCCTTTTTTATGCCAAATTTATGTATAAGACAATTTAATTGAAAATGTGTGTTAAATTTTAGGTTATTGTGATTAAAGTATGCTATAATTAATTTGATTATAAAGGAGAAAAACTATGGAACCGATGTTTAGAGGAACAACAATTTGTGCCGTTAAAAGAAATGGGAAGATAGCAGTTGCAGGTGATGGACAAGTGACACTGCAAAACAGCATCATATTTAAAAACAATGCAAAAAAGGTTAGAAGAATTTATAACAACTCTGTGGTTATTGGATTTGCTGGCTCTGTTGCAGATGCTTTTTCATTGAGTGAAAGATTTGAGGCGATGCTTAATAAATTTGCTGGCAACTTGATGAGAAGTGCAGTTGAGCTTGCTCAAACTTGGAGAGATGACAAAGTTGCAAGACAACTTGAAGCTATGATGATTGTTGCAGATAAAAATCAAATCTTGATTTTGGATGGAGCAGGAAATGTCATAGAACCACAAGATGATATCTGTGCAATTGGATCTGGTGGGAATTATGCCTTGGCAGCTGCAAGGGCTTTGATTCAAAACACCGAATATGAGGCAAAGGATGTGGCATATAAAGCACTTAAAATTGCCAGTGAAATTTGTGTGTTTACAAATGAACATATTATTGTTGAAGAATTAAATTAAAGCTAAAGGAGAATGATATGAATTTTACACCAAAACAAATTGTAAATGAACTTGACAAATATATAGTTGGACAAACAAAAGCTAAGAAAGCCGTTGCTGTTGCGCTTAGAAATCGTTATAGAAGAAGCAAATTATCTGCTGAAGTTAGGGATGAAATAACACCAAAAAACATTGTTATGAGTGGACCAACTGGTGTTGGTAAGACAGAAATTGCAAGAAGAATTGCAAAACTTGTGGGAGCTCCGTTTGTTAAGGTTGAAGCAACAAAATATACTGAAGTGGGCTATGTTGGCCGTGATGTTGAAAGCATGGTTAGAGATTTGGTTGAAGTTGCTGTCAGAATGGTTAAAGACAGGAAGAAAAAAGAAGTTGAAAACAAAGTTATGCCTATTGTTGAAGAACGTCTTGTTGATGCGATTTTTCAAAACAGAAGAGTTACCATGGTGGAAGTTAACAGAGAGGTATTGTTTGAAGAACTTCATAGTGGAAAATGCGAAGATGAGAACATTGAAATTATGGTTCTTGAAACTCCAAAACCAATGATGGCATTTGCAGGTAACGAAATCAATTTGGGCTCTATGTTTGAAGGGCTTGCTCCACAAAAACATAAGAAAAAGAAAATGACGGTTAAACATGCTCGTGAAGCTTTGTTGCAAGAAGAAAGTGACAAAATCATTGATATAGATAATGTCAATGAAGAAGCAATCACATTGGCTGAAGAACAAGGAATCATATTCATTGATGAAATAGATAAGATCATTGGCAAAAGCCAGGCGACAAACAGTGCTGATGTTTCCAGAGAAGGCGTTCAAAGAGACATTTTGCCAATTGTGGAAGGTAGTACCGTTCCAACAAAATATGGCAATGTGAAGACAGATTTCATTCTCTTTATTGCAGCTGGGGCTTTCCATGTTTCAAAGATGGAAGACATGATTCCAGAACTTCAAGGAAGATTTCCAATTAGGGTTGAACTTGAAAGTTTGACAAAAGAAGACTTCAAAAAAATATTAAGCACTCCAAAAAATGCAGTCACAGTGCAATATTCACATTTGCTTAAAGTTGATAACATTAATTTGGTGTTTAAAGATGATGCCTTGGATGAAATTGCAGAAATGGCTGAAAGAGAGAATGAAACCAGTGAAGATTTGGGAGCAAGAAGATTGCACACAATCATGGAAGCTTTGTTGGAAGATGTTTCTTTCAATGCAACTGGAGAACATCCTATGCTTGACATCATTATAGACAAAAATTATGTTTTGAATGTGTTTAAAGATAGACAGCAAAAATATGATCTGAAAAAATATGTTTTATAAAATATGTTGTATTACGCAATAAATCTGTTGAATAATACCACAATATATAGTGTTTAAGGAATTTTATGTGGACAGATAGAACAAAAATTTTGATAGGACAAAATGGAGTTGAACAACTTGAGAAAAGCAAAGTTGCAGTTATAGGCATTGGTGGTGTTGGTGGATACACATGTCAAATGCTGGCTAGAGCTGGGGTTGGAAACATCACTTTAATAGATTTTGATAAAGTGGATGAAACTAACATTAATCGCCAAATTGTCGCAACAACAAAAACTGTTGGAAAGTTAAAAACCGAAGTTATGAGAGATATCATATTTGAAATTAATCCAAAATGTAAGGTTAATGCACTTTGTGAAAGATTTTCTTTGCAAAATGCTGAAAGGTTGTTATCTCAAAATTTTGATTATGTTATCGATGCGATAGACAGCGTTTCTGATAAAGTTGAACTTATATGTTTTTGCAAAGAAAAAAATATTAACATCATCTCAGCTATGGGTGCTGGCAATCGAATCGGTATTCCAACTTTTAAAGTTGTTGATATCTATAAAACTTTTAATGATGGTTTGGCAAAAATCATGAGAAAAAAATTGCGAGAAAGGCATATAAAAACATTAGATGTGGTAACAAGCGAAGAGATAGCAATGAAAAATGAAAAAAACACAGAAATAGGCAGTATTTCCTATTATCCAGCAATGTGTGGATGTGTTTTGGGAGCTTTTGTTATAAACAAATTATTAAAATAAAGGAGTGAATATATGGAAATTATTACAGAGAAAGATTTTAATGAAAAAATTAAAAAAGGAGTGGTGGTAGTTGACTTTTTTGCAACTTGGTGTGGACCTTGCCGTATGATGACTCCAATTTTGGAAGATATAAAAACAGAACTTAGCGATTCTGTTGAAATTTATAAAGTTGATGTCGATGAAGATCAAAAATTGGCAAGAAGTTTTGGCATTATGAGCATTCCAACTTTGTTTATTTTCGTTGATGGACAGTTGAAAGAAAAGCATATTGGGCTTTGGATGAAGGATGATATGTTGACTGTGCTTAAATCTTATTTATAATTCAATTCTTAATTTATAATTAAGTTTTCAATTGTTTTTAAATTTACTATTGACAACCAAAGTTTTTGGTGGTAAAATTGAAACGATTAAAGGGGAGTCAAAATGGAAAGAAAAATTTATTTGGACAACGCTTCAACAACTTATGTTTCAAACGAAGTGTTGAACGAAATGATGCCTTGTTTTAATTCAATCTATGGAAATGCAGGCTCTTTGCACAGTTTTGGCAGAGATGCAATGGCTATTGTTGACAGAGCAAGAGATAGAGTTAAAGAGGCAATAAATGCCAGCAAAGCAAATGAAATTTACTTTACAAGTGGTGGAACTGAAGCTGACAATTGGGCTATTCTTGGGGTCGCTCATGCCAATGCAAACAAAGGAAAACATATCATCACAAGCCAAATAGAACATCATGCAGTTCTTCATGCTTGCGAACAATTGGAAAAAGAAGGCTATGAAGTTACATATTTGCCAGTTGATTCAACGGGGCTTGTGGATTTGGCAGAACTTCTTCATGCAATAAGAAAAGATACAATTCTTATTTCAATTATGGCAGTTAACAATGAAGTAGGAACAATTCAAAATATCAAAGCAATTGCTAAAATTGCACATGACTACAACATTTTGTTCCACACTGATGCTGTTCAAGCTATTGGAGTTATGAAAATTGATGTTCAAGATATGGAAATTGATTTGCTTTCAATTTCATCTCACAAAATTCATGGACCAAAGGGTGTTGGTGCTTTGTATGTGAAAAATGGAGTAAGAATTGATCCAATTCAATTTGGTGGAAACAGTCAAGAAAGAGGCAAGCGAGCCGGAACAGAAAATGTGCCAGGAATTGCAGGTTTTGGAAAGGCAATTGAAATCACTTCAAGAAATTGCATTATAAACAACAAAAAACTTAAAAATATCAGAGATTATTTCTTGCAAAGACTTGAAGAAAAGGTGGAATTTTTCCAAGTTAATGGACATCCACATCAAAAGTCTAATGCAATTTTAAATGTTTCATTCTATGGAATTGAAGGAGAATCAATTTTGATGTTGTTGGATTTGGCTGGAATTTGTGTTTCAACTTCATCAGCTTGCACTTCAAAATCTTTGCTTCCTTCTCATGTGTTAAAAGCAATGGGAATTCCAGATGAAATTGCACAAGGCTCAATAAGAATCTCTTTTGGTACCAATATTTCAAAATCTGATGTTGATTTTGTTGTGGATGAAATTCAGAATGTGGTTGCAAAATTGAGAGCTATTTCGCCAATTCAAGCAGGGAGGATGTAATTATGTACAGTAAAACAGTTATTGAAAGATTTCAAAATCCACGTAATGCAGGTGGAATGCATGGTGCTAATGCAATAGGACAAGTTGGAAATGCAGCTTGTGGAGATATCATGAAAATGTATCTTAAAATTAATGATAATGGTGTTATTGAAAATGCCAGATTTAAAACCTTTGGCTGTTGTGCAGCAATTGCTTCAACAGATATGGCTTGCGATTTAATTAAAGGAAAAACAATTGATGAAGCACTGAAAGTTACAAACAAAGATGTTATGGATTTGCTTGGAGAACTTCCACCACACAAGATTCATTGTTCAATTTTGGCTGAAGAATCAATCAGAGCAGCAATTGAAGATTATTACAAGAAAAAAGAAAAAGAAACAAAACAAGCAATAAAGAAATCTGCAAAGAAAGTAGAAGAATAAAATAAATAAAAAGCCTTTATAAAAAAGGCTTTTTTTCATTAAACTCTCAAATTTCTTATCTTTTTTAATTTATTGCATAATACCAGATATTGTGGTGTTATTTTAAAGGACTACTCAAAATATGTATTAACTATTCGCAAAACCTGTCTTTTGCGAATAGTTAAAGATGCTTTATTTTATAAAAAATTTACGTCGCCTATTACAAATTTGTCATCATTTGATTTTAAACTTTATAATTTTTTATAAACTCATCTTTAAATTCTGCAAAATAATCCCCTAAAATTGCTTCGCGACTCTGTTCTGCCAATCTAATTAAAAATCTTAAGTTGTGAATTGACAACAATTCAGCACCAAGCATCTCACCTGCATTTATCAAATGTCTTATATATGCACGTGTGAAATGTTTGCAAGCATAGCAATCACAATCTTCTTCTATTGGTCTGAAATCTTCTTTATATTGAGAATTTTTGATAACCATTTTGCCAGTTTTTGCAAATGCTGTGCCATTTCTTGCAATTCTTGTTGGAAGAACGCAGTCCATCATGTCCACTCCCCTTGCGAATCCTTCAATTAAGCAATCAGGACTTCCTACACCCATCAAATATCTCGGCATGTTATGTGGAAGAATTGGATTTAAAAAATCTAACATATCATACATGATTGGCTTTGCTTCACCGACGGAAAGTCCACCAATGGCAATTCCACATCTTGTGAAAGGTTTACAGTCTTCAACACATTTTGCACGTAAATCTTTGTACATATTGCCTTGAACAATAGGGAAAAGGATATGTTCCCCTCCTTTGTGCTCATGGTAACATTTTTCTAACCAATTTTTTGTTAATTTGGCAGCACTTTCTGCTTTTGCATAAGATGCCCCAGCTTCTGTGCATTGATCAAGTGCCATGTTTATATCACTGTCTAAAGCATGTTGAATTTCCATACAAAGTTTTGGAGTCATCATAAATTTTTCCCCACTTAAATGTGATCTAAATTCAACACCTTCTTCAGAAACTTTTCTTAAATCAGAAAGAGAAAAAACTTGAAATCCACCACTATCTGTTAGGATTGGTTTTTCCCAATTCATCATTTTATGCAAACCACCAGCTTTTTCAACAATGTCATGACCAGGACGCAAAAAAAGATGATATGTGTTTGACAAGATGATTTGTGCATTCATATCATTCAAATCTTCAGGCCGTAAACCTTTCACCGTTCCTTGTGTCCCCACTGGCATAAAAACTGGAGTTTTGATATCTCCTCTTGGAGTATGAAAGATCCCAGCTCTTGCTCCTGTTTTTGGGCATTGTTTTACTATTTCATAACTAAAATATTTGTCAGTCATATAAAATCCTTTTTATTCAATAAGCATTGCATCGCCAAAGCTAAAAAATCTGTATTTTTTATCGACAGCAAGTTTGTATAATTCTAAAGTTTTGTCAATGTCACCAATAAAAGCTGACACAAGCATTATAAGAGTGCTTTCTGGCAAATGAAAATTTGTGATAAGTGCATCGACAATTTTAAATTTGTAAGGTGGATATAAAAATATTTGAGTTTCTCTTTTTTGAGCTTTTAAAAGACCATTTTCGTCATATCCACTTTCCAAAACTCTGACAGAAGTTGTTCCGACAGCAACTATTCTTCTGCCTTCTTTTTTGGCACAATTAATTTTGTCAGCCACTTCTTGTGTGATTTCAAAATATTCAGAATGCATCTCATGATTTAAGATGTTGTCTTCTTTGACTGGTCTGAATGTACCTAGTCCTACATGCAACAAAACTTCAACAATTTCCACACCTTTTTCTTTAAGTTGTTCTATCAATTGTGGAGTGAAATGCAATCCAGCAGTTGGTGCAGCACTGGAGCCTTCGACTTTTGCATAAACTGTTTGATATCTGTTTTGATCCTTAAGTTTTTCTTTTATATAAGGTGGAAGTGGCATAGTGCCGATTTCCATCAAATGCTCCTCAAATGTTTTGCTGTCTTTATAATCAAAACAAATTTTGCATGAACCATAATCCCCTTTTTCAACAACAAAGCATCTGATATTTTCATTAAAGACGATTTCAGTGCCAACAGAAAGTCTTTTTGCAGGTTTTGCAATTACTTCCCAATTATGCAGATCAATCCTTTTTTGTAGCAAAATTTCAATTTTAGCACCCGTTGTGCTTTTGTAGCCAAATAATCTGGCAGGAAGAACTTTGGTGTTGTTAACAACCAATAAATCCCCTTTTTTTAAGAAATTTAAAATATCATAAAAGTGATTATGTTGAATATTTTGGGTCTGTCTGTTAAAACACAATAATTTTGAGTGGTCTCTTGGTTCAACTGGAGTTTGTGCAATCAGTTCTTCTGGAAGGTCATAATAATAAGTTGATTTTAACAATTCTCTTTGCATGGCAATTCCCTTTATTTTTCCGGATAAGCAATCCCTAAGTGATGATAAGCATTTTCAAGTGCAACACGTCCCCTTGGAGTTCGTGCAATGAAACCCAGTTGAAGAAGATATGGTTCGTAGACATCTTCAATTGTGCTTGCATCTTCACTTATAGTTGCTGAAAGTGTGTCCAAGCCGACAGGTCCACCACCAAATTTGTAAATAATGCTTTCCAAAATTTTTCTGTCAATAAAATCAAGTCCCAAATCATCGATTTCCATTTTTGCCAATGCTTGATCAGCAATTTCTTTAGTGATCTTCCCTGTGCCGAGAACTTCAGCATAATCACGGACACGTTTAAGCATTCTGTTGGCAATTCTTGGAGTACCACGAGAGCGTTTCGCAATGTCAAGACTTGCTGACTCGTCTATTTCGATTTTTAAAACACTTGCAGAACGCTTTACAATCACTTGCAATTCTTGATCACTATACAATTCAAGACGGCAAATAACCCCAAATCTATCGCGAAGTGGACTTGTAAGCATTCCAGCTTTAGTTGTTGCACCAATAAGAGTGAAAGGTTGAATTTTAAGACGCATATTTTTTGCAGAAGGCCCCTTCCCAACAATAAAATCAAGAGCAAAGTCTTCCATAGCTGGATATAAAATTTCTTCCACACTTTTATTAAGTCTGTGAATTTCATCAATAAAAAGCACATCATTTTTATTTAAATTTGTCAGTATTGCAGCAAGATCTGCAGCATGCTCAATTGCTGGACCAGAAGTAACCTTAAATTGAGAGCCAAGTTCATTTGCAATGATATGAGAAAGTGTTGTTTTACCAAGTCCTGGAGGACCATACAACAAAACATGATCAAGAGCATCCTTTCGTGACTTTGCTGCTTTGATATAAATTTCCAAACTTTGTTTAACTTTTTCTTGTCCAACATATTGGTCAAGAGAGGTAGGTCTTAATGAATTTTCTATCTCTGCATCCGTCCAATTTTTGGAACTTGTTATAAATCTATCTTCCATAAATCCTCACTATTTGTTGTGTGTTA
The DNA here is from genome assembly GCA_949841595.1 of uncultured Christensenella sp. Classification (GTDB taxonomy): domain Bacteria; phylum Bacillota; class Clostridia; order Christensenellales; family UBA1242; genus Caccovivens. Next base: position 52,276 of record CATKZB010000001.1, read on the forward strand.
TGCAATATTAGTATTGAATAATACACTATATATTGCACTCATCTTCCAAGTTCTTTTAAAACTTTCAAAATGATTTCCTCGGCCGTAGTTTCTTCTGTAGCTTTGCTTCTTGCAAGTCTGTATGCTTCATTTCTGTTAACTCCCAAAGTAATCAAAGTTTCAACAGCATCGTTAAGAGCATTTTCATTATAATTGCCAGAAATGACATTCTCAGCATTCAAATTAATTCCTGTTGAAGAAATTTTATCTTTTAACTCTAAACAAAGTCTTTCAGCTGTTTTCTTGCCTAATCCTTTTATTTTTGATAGCAAATTTGAATCTTCGTTGATTATCGCAACAATCAAATCTGAAAGTTTTATCCCAGACAAGATTGTAATTGCCATTTTAGGACCCACTCCCGAAACAGTTATGAGTTTTAAAAACATTGATTTTTCTTCTTCTGTGGCAAATCCATATAAACATACACCTGTGTTTTCACTTACTTGGAGATAAGTTAAAACTTTTGCTGTCTCCCCTTGAATTGGAAGAGAAACAAGAGTGTTGTTGGAAATAATAAGTTCATACCCCACTCCGTTAACATCCAAGATAAGAGTATTTTCAGTTTTTTGTTCAATTGTTCCTATCAAATAAGCAAACATATGTAGCTCCTTAATATTTTTTAATTATATCATGTTGAAATTTAGATTTGGATTGATTTGACTATGGCATATAGCAACAGCTAAAGCATCAGCAGCATCATCCGGTTTGGGAATTTTTTCCAATCCTAGCACGTTTTTAACCATAAATTGCATTTGCTTTTTGTCAGCTCGGCCATTTCCTGTTAATGCCTGTTTAATTTGCATTGGAGTGTATTCAAAAATACGTTCGCAATATTTTTGTGCAGTCAAAACAATAACTCCCCGTGCTTCAGCAACAGGAATAACTGTGGTTTGGTTTCTGAAATAAAATAACTCTTCAATGGCAACTTCATCTGGTTTGTAAGTTTCTAGAAGGACTCTTAAAGATTCTTCAATACGCAAAAGCCTTACAGGAAAACTCTCTTCTTTTGGAGTTTCAATCACACCATAATCCACCACATAATTGTTTCTGTGAGTGTCAATTATTCCATAACCTACAATCCCATAACCTGGATCAATACCTAAAATTCTCATGATAATATTGTAATAAAAACACCCCATTTTGTCAAACAAAACGGAGTGTTATCAAAAATATAATGATTTATCTTTTTTTAGTCCATGTTTACATTATGATAAACTTCTTGAACATCGTCCAAATCTTCCAATGCATCGATCATTCTTTGGAATTTCCCCATTTGAACTTCATCCAAATCAACATTCAAATCAGGAATAAGTGCAGTTTCAGCAGAAACAACATTATATCCTTTTGCTTCCAACGCTTCACGCATTTCAGAGTGTTTGTTTGGTTCTGTGATAATTTCAACACTATCTTCATCTTCAACAATATCCACTGCCCCAGCTTCGATTGCATCAAGCATCAATGTTTCAACATCAGTTGAATCAAGAACAATAACCACACCTTTATTGTTAAAAAGGTAAGAAACGCAGTTTGTTGAACCTAAACTTCCACCATGTTTATCAAAAGCATGACGAACATCTCCAGCAGTTCTGTTTTTGTTGTCTGTCAAACATTCAACAATAACTGCTGAACCATTTACCCCGTATCCTTCATATGTTGTTGCTTCATAGTTTACACCACTGAGTTCTCCAGAAGCTTTTTTGATAGATCTTTCGATATTATCATTTGGCATGTTATTTTCTTTTGCTTTTGCAATAACATCTCTAAGTTTGTTGTTTGTGTTAGGATCTGGACCACCAGCTTTTACACAAACAGCTATTTCTCTGCCTATTTTTGTGAATATTTTGCCTCTTGCAGCATCTGTTTTACCTTTTTTGGCTTGTATATTATGCCATTTTGAATGTCCAGACATTTTCCCTATCTCCTTTTTAATTAAATTTGTTTTTGTTTAATTCATACATGATTATTGAACCACTTACACCAGCATTTAGACTTTCAATTCCACTTTTCATTGGAATTTTAATTGTTTTGTAGCAAAGTTTTGCGATTTGTTCACAAACCCCTTGTCCTTCATTACCCACAACCACTCCAACAATATCATTGCAAGAAAATTCAAAGATATTTTCTCCATTCATATCGCACATCAAGAGTTTCAACTTGTTTTCTTTTGAAAACTTGATAAATTCTTCTTTGGTCATTTGATAGATGTTATTATCAAACACAGCTCCAGCCGAACTTCTTATAAGTTTGCTGTTTTCTTTTCGGACTGAATCCAATAAGAAGATATATTCAAAACCAGAAGCTTTTGCTGTTCTTATCAATGTCCCAACATTTCCTGGATCTTGAAGAGAATCCAAAACCAAAAAGTTGGTTTTTGGAACTTGCACAACATGTTGTGTGTAATATGCTATGCATAATACTTTTTGTGGTGTTTTTGTGTCAGATAACTGCTCAATAACTTGTTGATTAACTTTATAAACTGTCGCCTCTTTAGTGTCAAATGGCACAGAATCAAGGCTTGTTAAGATGCATTCAATTTGAATAGTTTGATTCTCTATTGCATCCTTAATGATTTTGGCATTATCTAAAAAAAGCAAAGACTTATTTTCATGTTTTTGCTTTTTTAGGTTTAATATGAAATTCTTACTTGCCTTCTCCACTTAAGCCTTCTTTGCAACTTCAACAAGTTTTGTGAAAGCTTCAGGTTCTCTGACAGCCATATCAGCCAAAACTTTTCTGTTTAATGTTACATTTGCTTTTTTAAGTCCATTGATAAATCTGCTGTATGAGATATTATTCAATCTGCAAGCAGCATTGATTCTTGTGATCCAAAGAGCTCTGAAATCTCTTTTCTTTTGTTTTCTGCCAATATAAGCATATTGACCACTCTTCATAACTTGTTCTCTAGCTGTTCTATAGAGTTTGCTTTTTGCTCCAAAGTAACCTTTGGCTTGTTTCAAAATCTTTCTACGCTTTTTAACTGAGTTTACGCCTCTTTTAACTCTCATTTCTTCCTCCTATAAATTACTTGCAGAGTAATGTCTTGATGTTGCTAGCATTCTTTCCAGCAATATAAGAACCTTTTCTGAGTTTTCTTTTACGACTTTTGTTTTTGTTTGTCAAGAAGTGACCTTTGTTTGGTCTTGCAAACTTAACTTTTCCTGTTGCAGTGAGTGAAAATCTTTTCTTTGCACCACTGTGTGTTTTCATTTTAGGCATTTCCCTTTTCTCCTTTTTATTTAACTTTTTTTGGATTGATCACAACAAACACATTTCTGCCCATAATGGCTGGTTCTTTTTCAACAAAACCAAATTCGGCAAGATCATTAACAAACTTTTTCACAATTTCAACTGCATTTTGTGAATATGCTTGTTCTCTTCCTCTCATTCTGAGTGAAACTTTGACTTTGTCGCCGTCTTGAAGGATTTTTTGAGCATTTTTAAGCTTGAAACTGATGTGATAATCATCAATTCTCATAGAAAGTTGAATTTCCTTAATTTCGCTTATTTTTTGGTTTCTACGAAGTTCTTTTTCTTTTTTAACAGTGTCAAATTTATATTTTCCATAGTCCATAAGTTTGCAGACTGGTGGATTTCCATTTGGACTCATAAGAACAATATCTAAACCATTTTTGTCAGCGATTTCTTGTGCTTCATCTTTTGAGAGAACTCCAAGTTGTTCTCCTTCTTCACCGATAAGTCTAACTTCTTTTGCAGTAATTTGGTCGTTTGTTAATAATTCCTTAAAAATTGTCGTAATCTCCCTTTAACAAAAAATTGGTAGGACGTAAAAATCCTACCAAACCAAAAACAAGAATAAAATATTCAAAATTTTGGACCATATCAAAACGAAATTCGATAGGTGAGAAGGAGGACTTCTACTTTCTTACTGCCTTATATTAGCATATTGAAAAACTTCTTGTCAAGCATTTTTATCATTTTCTTTAGATTTTTTCTTTTTTTTCATTTTGTTGAAGCAATCCTTAAAAAAGCTTATAAAAGAGGTTTCAATCAATTGCCCTGTTTTCATAACAACCTTGTCTGCATGATCAACAGCATATCCCTTCATTATCGCTTTGCCAAAAATGGTTAAGCCAGCAATAAGAGAACTTATAAGGCATGTTACGATGAAATAAACATTCATATCAAAAATGTGCATATTAAGCACCAAACTGACACCACCAGCGCCACTTAAAATGCCACATATATCTCCAACTACATCTCCACAAAAAGACGAAACTTTTTCTGTGTTATCACAAAGTCGAACTGCTGTTGCATAGCCTTTTTTGTTTTCATAATTTTTTAGATTTTTTTTATCAAGGGATGCTACTGCAATGCCTATCATGTCAAAAACAACACTTAAGATAATAAAGAATGCGATGACAAATACTGATAAATATATTGAAAGCCTTGGAAATAAACTTTGTGAAACAACACTAAAAACAATTGATAATGAAATAGATAAAATAAAGGTTTTAATCGCCCATCTGAGATTTTTCTTCATAGTTATATTATATTAAAGTTGTCCCAAAATTAGGACAAGTAAAAAATAGGGGTTCCCCTATTTTAAATCTTTTTCTATTTCATCAATTTCATCCTGAATAAGTGCTTTGATTTCTGGAATGAGTTCACTTATTGAAATGAATAATTTTTCACCAGTTGCACGAATTGTTACTTCAGCTTGGGAATTTGCCATAGTTTTTGGACTGATTACCACTCTGATAGGAACACCCATCAGTTCACTGTCGGTAAGTTTAACTCCTGCAGATACATTTCTGTCATCATAAAGAACATCAATGCCAGAATCAAGCATTTTTTTGTAAAGTTCGTCAGAAACAGCAGAAACATTTTCGTCATCAATTCTGATAGGACAGAAATAAACTTGCCATGGAGCAATTGTCATAGGCCAAACAAGACCTTTGTCATCTGCCTTTTCTTCAATAATGCTTGCAAGTGCTCTGCCAACGCCGATGCCATAACACCCCATTATTGGAGCTTTAGCAGTTCCATCTGGCATATTAATTTTCATACCCATAGTTTCAGTGTATTTTGTGCCAAGTTGGAAAATATTTCCGATTTCAATTCCTCTTGTTAGTTTTAATTCTTCGCCACAATGAACACATTTTTCACCTTGTTTAACAAGTGAAATATCTACAAATTCAGCATCTTTAAAATCTCTTGACATACTGACATTTTTGAAATGGAAATCTTTTTTATTTGCTCCGGTCACAAAGTTTTCCAAGCCTTTCAATGTCTGGTCAAAGAAAACATAAGAGCCTTCTGGAAGGTTTAAATTCACAAGCCCAATATTGCCTGCAAACAAGCCAAATTCTTCAACATCAACATATTCAAGTTCTGATTTCACCAATTTTGAAAGTTTGTTTTCATTGATTTCGTAATCTCCTCGCAAAAAAGCAACAACAAGTTTGCCATCTGTTGTTTTATAGCAAACTGCCTTTGCTGTGTGTTTTGCGTCAGTTTCCAAAAAAGCACAAACTTCTTCAATAGTGTGAGCATTGCCTGTGAAAACTTCTTCCATTTCTCCTAAACAATTATGATCGTTTTCATCTTTAACAGAAACAGCCACTTCCATGTTGCTGCTGTAACCACAATGTGGGCAAATTACAAGGCTATCTTCACCAACATCAGTCACTGCCATATATTCATGAGAAATCTTGCCTCCCATAATTCCATTGTCACCTTCAACAACAACAAAATTTTTGAAACCTATTCTCTTATATATTCTGATGTAAGCGTCGTAAACTTTTTTGTAAAAACTGTCCAAATCTTCTTGAGACGTGTGGAAAGAATAGGCATCCTTCATTGTGAATTCTCTCACTCTGATAAGCCCACCTCTTGGTCTGGCTTCGTCACGGAATTTAGTTTGGATTTGATATATCATGCAAGGAAGATCTTCTGGACTTGTTGCTGTGTTCATCATCATATGAACAGAAGCTTCTTCATGAGTCATTCCAAGAAGCATATCATGTCCAGTTCTGTCTTTAAAACGCACCATTTCGTTTTTGATTGAGCTATAACGACCACTCATGTCCCAAAGTTCTCTTGGCATAACCACAGGAAACAAAACTTCTTGTCCACCCAATTTGTTCATCTCATCTCTGATGATATTTTGAATTTTGAGACTAACTTTTTGTGCTGGTGGAAGCAGAGAGAAAATGCCAGCTCCCACTTGTTTTATATATCCTGCTCTCAAGAGCAAAATATGACTGTTTAGTGTTGCTCCTGCTGGAGTTTCTTTAACACGTTTTCCAACGAGTTTGCTTATTTTCATATTTCTTCCTCCGTTATTGAATCAAGTTCTTTTTTAATCAAATAAAGTTTTCCTGTTGTTTTTGAAAGTTCTTCTTGAGCAAATTTAGAAAGTTCTGAAGCTCTTTCAAAAAGTTCTTGCGCTGTTTTCAACGGCAAATTTTCATTTTCCAATTTTGAAATAATCTCTTCCAATTCTTTTATTGATTCTTCGTAATTCATTTTTTCTCTCCTTTTGCAACAATCTGACCATCAATCAAGTTGATTTCTATTGTTTTTTCAAAGTCAATCTCACTTACTTTTTTAATACTTTTTCCTTCTTGTTCTATTTTAGCATAACCAAGTGCCAAAATGTCAAGAGGATTTAATTTGTTTAAGTGTGCAAGCTTTAATTTTAGTTGATAATCCTTTTCTACCAAAATATTTGTGAGTTTATTTGAGATTTTGCTTATCAGTTTGTCCATTTCAAGTTTTTTATTATTCACATATTTTTCAGTTAAAACCAAAATATTAGCTTTATCAGTTTGCAGTTGCATATTTTTTTCAGCAAGATAACTTTCAAGCAGTCTTGATAACCTTGAAAGATCTTTTTTTAGTGACATTTGAGACAGTTTTGTGTCTTTTGTCAAAAGTTCTGCTGCTGCACTCGGTGTTGGTGCTCTTAGGTCAGAAACGAAGTCAATAATTGTGAAGTCTGTTTCGTGCCCAACTGCAGAAACTATCGGTTTTTCGCAATCATATGTTGCTCTTGCAACAAGTTCGGTGTTATAAGCCGACAGATCTTCCAAGCTTCCACCACCTCTTGCCACAACAACCACATCGACTCCGTTGTAATTTGAAAAGAAGTTAATCCCTTCAGCAATCTCTTTTTCAGCACCATTCCCCTGAACTTTTGTGTCATAAAGCACAATGTCCACTGCTTGATTTCTTCGCCAAGAAACATTTTTGATATCTTGAATGACAGCACCGTCTTTTGAAGTGACAACCCCTATTCTTTTAATATTTTGAGGGATTGTTTTTTTGTGAGATTGGTCAAAAAACCCCTCTTTTTCAAGTTTTTCTTTCAATTCCAAAAATTTTTGATACAAAAGTCCAAGTCCAAAAGGTTCAATCTTATTGACAACAAAATTAAATCTTCCACTTTTTGCATAAAAATTTGGAGAACCTGTCACAACCACCATGTCGCCTTCATTGATATTTTTTGCAATATCACCATAAAAGCAGACACAAGGAAGTGAGCTATCTTCATCCTTGATTGAAAAATAAGTGGAAGATTTTGATATAGAAATGCCAAAAACTTCTCCAACAATTTTGATGTTATGGAGAAGTTCTTCGCTATTAAAGATATCTTTAATAATATTATTAAATTTTGATACTGTTAAAGTGTATGCTTGTGTCATTATTTATCATTAATTATGGCAGAAATTAAACCATTTATAAACTTTGATGACTTTTCAGTGCTATATTTCTTTGCAATTTCCAGTGTTTCATTTATTGCAACTGCTTTTGGCGTTTCACAATAACATATCTCAGTCAACGAAAGGTAAATAAGCGCCAAATCTATTTTGAAAATTCTTGAATAATCATAATTTTTTAAATGAGTTTCAATTTTTTCTTTTAATTCGGTTTTATGAGTTTCAAAATTTGATAAGATGTTTTCAAAAAAAACTTTATCATCTTCTTTTTTCAATTTCACCAAATTTTCTTTGGAAAGCTCAACATCACATTCATGGAAAAGGCTTTCAAAAATCAATTTAAAAGCATTTTCCCTTGCATCATTACGCATATTCAACCACCTCTTTATCACATTCAACATTGATAACATGAATATTGATTTTAAGAGGTTTTAAAGCAACCATTGTTGCAAGAGAATTTCTGATGTTTTCTTGCACTCTGTATGCAATGTCAGGAACACTGTATCCAACATAGATGTTGATGAAAACGTCTATTGTCAGAGCACCATTTTGTTCAAATTTAATTTTAACACCATCATCATAGCGATTAAACAAACGCTTAATCCAAGGTCGAGCAGAGTTTGTTACACTCTCAACACCATTGATTTCTTTTGCTGCCAAATTGATTATAGAAACAAGAATTTTTCTGTCAAGTGTGATTTTACCATTGTTTGTGTCTTGGTTTTTTGTTGCCATAACATTCTCCCTAAAGTCTATTCAATGATATTTTATCATAAGTCAAATGCATTTTGCAAATTATTCTGCTGAAAATACAATAATATTTCTGAGTGGAGTTCCAAGTTGTTCCATAACGATTGTTGTTATTTGAGCAACTTCATTTTCTGTAAGGCTTGTACCTTTAACAACCACATTCACCTTTGTGTCAGCAATTGCAATGACGCAGTCAGAAAAACCTTGTGCTTTCACAAGTCCTTCAACAGCAAGCTCTTTTTCCATGCTTTTGATAAGGTCGAGTTTTGCTTGTTCTGCAGAAGCAATGGCAGCTTCTGTTGAAGAAGAGCTTTCGATGATTGCATCATAATATAAAATTTCTTGATCACGAGTGCTTTCTCTGTCATTTCTGTAACTTGTGAAATAACTTGTTGAGGCAACGTTTGTTCCAGTTTCTCTTACAGAATTGTTAAGCACAATGTTTAAGTATCCAGTCACACCAAGCAAGACTATCATAAATGAAAGTATAATTATTTTTGTTCTTTTTTTCATATCAATCTCCTTTTTAAGCTAATATAGTGATATTGTTTCTATCAACTTCCAGCACAGTTTCAACAGCAGTAAGAATATTAAGTTTCACATTAACATTTTCAGCACCCTTGGCAACAACTACCACCCCCTTTATCACAGGATAATTTTCCTTGATGATGACTGGCTCATTTGAAACAAGAATAACAGTTGATGTTGTAACAGTTGTTTGTGTTTCGCCAGAAGTCATTGTTTTTGTTTCTGTTTCGGTGGCATATTCAAAGGAAAACCCACTTTCCAATGTGATGATGACATCAACCTTGCCAACGCCAGAAATCTTGGACAATACATTACCTAATTTATTCTCAAGGTAGTCCACATATTCCATAGTTGAACTATAATCTTCTGTCGAATTTTTTTCGGTGTTGTCATTTTTAGGCTTGTACACACTTGCAAAATAGACAACACAGATCAAAAGTCCAACAAGCAGAGCACAATAGATTTGAATGTGTTTTATTTTTTTGATTCTTTCAAACATAGATTTAAGTTTATTCATTAAATTTAACCTCCACGCCTTTCAAGGCAGAAAAACTGTCAACAATATCTTTTATTTTAAGTTTTGCTTTCGTTATATCTTTACTGCCAAATTTTTCTGTATATTCAATATCGCATAAGTCGACAAAAATATTGTAAATTTCTAAATTCTCGCTAAAGATATTTGCATTGATTGAAATTTCAACTCGGTTTAATCCTGATTCAGAAACCTTTTTGTTTAAACTCTCGCTTAAGGCTGTAAGTTTGTCGAGATTGATTTGCTCCAAATAGTCTTTTTGCAAAACATTTTCACTGTCTCCAAAAAACTTTGACATATCAAATTCTTTACCGAAAATTTTGGGAAGTGGCAAAATGATGACGAGCAAAATCACAAAAGAGAAAATAACTTTTGTATATTTGTTGATTTGTCCTTCAGGCAAAACAAATTCTGCCAAAACGCTCAAAATGACAACTCCAGCAATTGACAGAAGCCAAGAAGAAACCACATTCAAATCAACCACCTCCTTTTATTTCTAAACAATTAAGTTTGCACTGCACATCACAAGTCCAGTAAGGACGATATACATAAATGAAACAGCCACCAAAAGTGCCACAAGAAGTGACAGACTTTTTGACAAATCACTTATGAAATTGGCAATTTTTTTATCTCCGATAGGTTCAATTATTCCAGCCATAAATTTGAGAGCAAGCATAAAAATAACCAAGTTTAAAACAGGTGAAATCACAGTTGACAACAGCAGAAAAAGCCCCACGCCTCCGATTGCATTTTTGATTAAAACACTGCTTGCCATGATTATTGAAAGGCCATCAGAAACATAGCCACCCACAATCGGAATATAACTTTTGATTGCATATTTTGCTGTTCTTATCGAAAGACCATCAACAGCTCCAGCCATGATTCCCTGTATGCTTACAAAACCCAAGAAAATTGTGAAACATAGTCCCATTGTCCATTTGAAAGCACTTTGCAAGAAACTTACAAATTTGTCAAGTTTAACGTTATTTGATAGATTTCCAACAATTGAAAACACCATTGAAAAAATAAACATAGGAAGCAAAATATAAGTTATGAGGGATATGAAAATATTGCTTAAAAGTGCAATTGCAGGTTGATAAATCCCAACAGACACTGTTCCTCCAACAGCAGTCAAAAGTGTCAGCAAAATAGGGAATATGCTGTCAAACATCGATTTGATGCTTGTCAATGTCGTTGTTGTTAACGATATGATTTGCACAAGTGATGTGCCAAGAAAGACTATCACAACACCATATGTCACAAAGTGTATGATGTTTCCAACAGACTTCCCATTTGTCATAGGTTTAAGTGACGCGACCATGCCACCTAATATTGCAATCGAAATTATACTTGCAATTATTGGTAAATATCTTTTCAAATCTCCAAAAAATATCGACCCAACAGCTGAAAAGAAATTCTGAGAATTGTCGGCATATTCCCCTGTTATTATGTTGCTGATTTTGTCTACAAAAGAATTGGATGCAAACATCAGTTTCGCTTCCGTTGAGAGTTTTTCAACAACTTTTTCTATTTCAGAAAAATCTAAGTTTCCAATTTGATTGTCAACTTCTTTTTTTATCTCTTCTTCCAGATCGCTTTGTTCATTGTTGTCAGCAACGGCAACATTGTAATTGAATCCCAATCCAATATCAAAACGACCATAGAAGCAAGAAAGGAAAATAAAGAATATGAGCAGAATCACAGCAAATTTGCTTTTCTTCTTTTTTTTAACAAACTTCATCATTTTGGCAACAACTCCATAACAATTTCTAAAATGCTGGTTATGATTGGAAGAGCCATAACAAGAATGATTATTTTTCCTCCCAAAAGCACTTTGTCCCCAAGACTGGAGTTTCCAGTGTCATTGCAGATGCTTGCTGTGAATTCTGTCAGATAACCAATGCCGATTATTTTGAAGATAACTGCATATAAAGACGAATTAATGCCGGAGATTTTGAAAATATTGTTGAAGATGTCAAACACATTTGAAAGATAAGACATTGTGTAAAACAAAATAATAATTCCACCCACAATGGAAATAAATATTGCAAAATCAGTTCTCACTGGTTTTACAATCAAACATGCAATGCATGTTATTATGGCAATACTTATTATTTTGTATAAAGCATCCATACTTTATCTCCTAAAAGTTAAATAAATGGCAAAACGCTTGCAAAATTAAACATAGATTTGATTGTTGTGAAAAGTTCTGAAATCATGCCTATCACCATAAACAACACAATCACAACTCCTGCCAAAGTGGCCAAAGTGGAAATATCATCTTTTCCACTGTTTTTCAAAATCTGTCCTATCACAGCAGTAAGAATGCCTATCCCTGCTATTTTGAAAATAATTTCAACATCCATATCGACTCCCGACTTAAATCATGATAACAACCCAAAACAAACCAGCCACAACTCCAAGTTTCAAAGAAAGTGAACCATATTTCTTTTGTTCTTGGTCACACACAGTTTTGATTTCATTGAACCTAGTCACAAATGACTGAATTTCTTTTGTTTGGTTCTCAACATCGCTTCTTCCCAAAGTTTTTAAAAACAGCAAAATAAATTCTTTTTCATCGTTTTTCAAAATGTCTGTTTTTTTGAAAATCGCTTCATTTGTGAGTTCACATTTTTTGTCTAGATAATCAATAAATCGTTCATCTATTCCAAGAAGATGTTTTTTGTTTGTTTCATCAAAATTTTGAATCAAAACTTTCAATCTTTCTCGTGAAAAATTGATCTCCAAAGAAAGCTTGTCAGCAAGAGCGATGAGTGCTGAGAAAAACTTTTTTCTTTTCATATATTTGATGGAAAACACATAACCCACAAAGCAACATAAACAAAACACAACTGCAATCAAGATATATTTCATAATTCTCTCCCTTTATTTGTAAGAGTGATAAACCCTTGCCATATTTTCGTCATAAATTCCTTCAAAAGTGCCTGGACCATTTCTTTTGGAAAGCAAGACATATCGCTTGAAAATCTTTTCTTTCACAATTTGTTGAAACAATGGTTTTTTGTTGAATGTTTCCATGCTGTCTGCATGTGTTGATGCCAAAATTTTCACTCCACAAGAACTTGCATATCTCAAAGCTTCAATGTCTTCATCCTGCCCCACTTCATCTGTCACGATTATATCTGGAGAAAGAGATCGAATGCCGTTTTCAAAACCCACTTTTTTAGTTGCAAAAGCAATCTTATCGGTGTATTTAGAGTTGATGCCACAATCAAGTTCTCCACGTTCATCCAAAAGGAGCACATTGTATGGAAGATTGCGTTCTGAAAGTTGAAAAACAAAATCACGTAAAAAGGTTGTTTTTCCACAGGCTGGTGGCGAGATAACAAGAGTGTTTTCAACTCCATTGTCATTGACCATAAAAGGGAAGGCTGTCAACGAGCAATTTTTAACCACATGTGGAACTCTGATATTCACACTACAAAAATTGGACATTGTTTTGATATGTCCATTTTCTTCAATCAAGTTTCCACCTATTCCAATACGAATTGCTTCGTCAGTCACAATAAAACCTTTTTTAATTTGTTCGTTAACTGAATAGATTGAGCATTCGCTGGCACGGAAAATTACATCTTCAATCATAATTTTGCTGGCATAAAGGCAAGTTGAAACGTTGCTCGTCACACCACTTTCGCACAAATAAAACATTTTGCCACTCACATTGATGATCACTGGCTTATCTGCACGAAGTCTTATTTCGTTCACAGCTTTTATATTGACTTTTTCTGATAAGATTTTATAAAACTTATCTGGCAATATTTTGTCTAGCATACACCCTTCCTTAAGGCATTGTATGTGTTGACGAACTTTGTTTAAGAAAAAGATAATGACATTCTTTGTTGCATTTTGTCATATACAAAAATTGGAAATTTTGGAGTTGTAAAGATTTATCTTTTTGCTTGACAAATCACACCTTTGTGAATATAATAATAAAACACTGGGCTAAATGGGGAGTTAGTGGTGCCCTGTAACCTGCAATCCACTACAGCAGGATTGACCAATTGTCTAGGTGTAGTTTGGTTGAATATGTGTGTGATTTTTTGATGATGAAATTAAGGTCTTATGCAATCTGCTCCTTCGAACCATGTCAGGTCCTGACGGAAGCATCATTAAGAAGATCAGTTGATGTGCCATAAGGTAGCTTTGGTGGAGTCAAAAAATTGCAAGGCAGTCAGTCAAATTGCAACAAAGCAATCGCCCAGTTATGAAAAAAGCAAGGTAAATCCCTTGCTTTTTTGTTTTTTTACTATGAAAATAAAAAACAGGCATTTAAATTGCCTGTTTTTTCAAATTATTTATTTTCCGTTTTTGGTTTTTGTTTCTTTTTTTGAGTCTTAACGGTTTCTTTTAAATTTTCAACTTCTTTTTTGACAGCTTTTTCGCCCTTGTTTACGAGCTGTTTAGCTTCTTGAGAATGTTTATATAAAAGTGCACCAGTCACAAGACCTGCTCCAAAACCGACTACCATCCAAATTTCTTTCATTTGCTCCTCCTGTTAATAGGATTTGCAAAATGTCGAAAATTATACATTATTGTCAATATCAGTATTTATATCTGTCAAGCATATTGATTATTTTTCCAAACTCAAGTTGAGAGCCTGATTTAACAATTAAAGGTTCATCGAAAATATTTTTTCCTTCATCACAAACAGAAACAAAACTCTTAGGATCTTTAAGTCTGATATAGTTTGCCACATTCACAAAGGTTTGGTAAACATCTTTTTTGTCAAACAAAATCTTTGGACAATTAAACATCAAACTTTCAATCAAAATTTGATTTGGAATTCTGTCATATGCTTTGGAATAAAGAGCATTGAAAATCTTTACCATATTCACAAACATTTGACCACATTCTTTTTTCTTGTTTTCAAGATTTTGGTATCTTTTTCCGAAATTGATGCTGAAAAATTTGTTTTTGTTTTCTTTAAACATCTTATATGTGTCTGTGTTTGAATCGTAAATACAAACAAAAATGTTTATTTTAACACCCGTGCCAAAATCGTCTTTTCCGATGATGGAAACATATCGTGGATATTCATATACAATAGAAGTTTCACTCAAATTTTCAGCCAGTTTTGAAACAACATCGTGTCGCAAATCGCTCAGCTTATATTTTTCAACATTCTCCACAGTTTGAGCTTTATTTTTAATCTTTTTATATTTCTTTTTTCTGCCCAAACGCCAAGATGCTCTAAACTCCCTCCAAACATATTTCCACCAATTTTTTTTCAAAGAAGAATTAAACTCAATTTGTGTATTTTCCACTCCCAAAAAGTAAGTGTATTCAGACAATTGGCAAAAAGAGCCCAAGTATACTTCGTTAACTGGTATCAAAACACATTTATCCATTCTGACAAAAGGAGATTTAAGAGAAATGCTGTTCACAACTTCTCCCATAAGTCCATAAACCAAATCGTTTACTCTTTCAGCAAATTCTTGATTGTTGCTTTCATTGAGTCCTTCAATCAATTCTCTATTTAATTGATTTTTCATTTTATTTTATCCTTTGTTGATATTTTTCTCTATTTTTTCATGATGTAAACGCACAAGTCAACAAGTTTATTTGAATATCCCCATTCATTGTCATACCAAGCAACAAGTTTGACAAAAGTTGGACTTAGCATTATGCCTGCATCCACATCAAATATACATGTCCTTGGATCACCAATAAAATCACTTGAAACAACAGGTTCTTCTGTTATCCCAACAATGCCTGCCATCTCATTTTTGCTAGCTTTTTTCACTGCTGCGACAATTTTTTCGTAAGTTGTAGGTTTTGAAAGTTTGCAAGTTAAATCAACAACAGAAACATCCAACGTTGGAACTCTGTAGCTCATTCCTGTAAGTTTTCCCTTAAGTTTTGGTATAACTTCACCCACAGCTTTAGCAGCACCTGTTGATGATGGGATTATGTTATAGCTTGCAGCTCTTCCACCACGCCAATCTTTTTTGCTTGGGCCATCAACTGTGAGTTGTGTTGCAGTTGTGGAGTGAACTGTGCTCATAAGCCCTTCTTCAATGCCAAAAGCGTCGTCAATGATTTTTGCAAGTGGAGCTAAACAGTTTGTTGTGCAAGAAGCGTTTGAAACAATGTTCATATCTGGTGTGTAAGTTTCGTTATTTACACCCATAACAAACATCGGCATATTTTTTCCTGGTGCAGAAACGACAACTTTCTTTGCTCCTGCTTTTATGTGTTCTTGTGCACCCTCATAGGTGGTGAATTTTCCAGTGCATTCAACAACCACATCAACACCTTCCTTCTTCCAAGGAATCATAGAAGGTTCTTTTTCAATATAGAAAGATATTTTGTTTTTTCCAACGACAATTTTGTCATCTTTAATTTTTACTGGAAGATCATAATTTCCGTGTATTGAATCATGTTCCAACATATATTTTGCATATTCAATCGACAGAAATGGGTCATTTATTGCCACAACTTCCACATCTTCTCTTTTTGCAACGATTCTTAAAACCAGCCTTCCAATTCTTCCAAAACCATTGATACCTAATTTAATTTTTTTCATAAATTCACCCCTTTTAAAATTTTATATTGTTTTTTCTTCAGCACGACCATATCGCAAATTTCCAACTGCTAGTGTTCGTGTGAAGTTTACAATAGAAACCATCTGCACCATAAGTGCAATCACAATCCAGAAAATTACCAATACCACGGTAAGAGCTTGCAATTTTGTATACAGGCATACCAAAACTCCACCCACAATGCTTCCAAGCAAAAACAAAACTCCAAGCATCAAATTAAGGATGTTGGTGGCTTTGTTATAATGTTTATTTACTGGCTTTGTTGGTGTTTCAAATTCTTCAATATCGACACCAACATATTTGTTGATGCGAGTTGCCATGGACAAGTTTTCACAAGTGCTTAAAAGTCCAAACATGCTTTCTCCATAGCATATTGCTGAAATGTCTTCAAAATAGCTGAAAGCGAAGAATTTTTTAACTAAGTTTTGTGCAAATTTTTTAATTGAATTGGCAAAATTGCTTCGATGTGCTTTGAGAGTTGCAATCTCCTTGCTAGATTTTGATAAAAGTGAGAATTCTTCTGCGTTTAAAGGGCGTCTTAAAATCATCAACTTTCCCTTTTTCATTTTGCAACTATGCAGAGAATTTATAATTTCTTCTCTGTTTGCTTTGTTGTCATAGACATGAATTTCAACATTTTTGTTTTTAACAGAAAGCTTGTCTTTCAAATTTTCTTTGATTCCAACAAAAAACTTCACATCTCTTTCAAGATTTGTTTCAATGAATTGAGAAAATTCTTCAACTTTTTCTGTGATTGGAAGGATGATGTTTATCATTTGCTTTCTCCTGAAATTTTCTTAAGTCTTCTTGCATGACGACCACCTTCAAAACTTGTGGTTAAAAAGACTTTAACAATTTTTATTGCTCTTTTCTTTTTTGTGAAGTTTGCCCCAAGGCAAAGCACATTTGCATCATTGTCTTTTCTTGCAAGAGTAGCCATTTTTGTGTTTAAACAAAGAGCAGCTCTTATTTTTGGATTTCTGTTTGATGCTATGCTCATACCAATCCCTGATCCACAAATAAAAATCCCCACATTGTTTTTGTTTTCAAGCAATTTTTCTATGCCAAGTTTTGCAAAATCAGGATAATCTACAGGCTCTTTGCTATAAGTGCCAACATCTATTGTTATTATGTTTTCTTGATTAAAGAAAGTTTTCAACTCTTCTTTTAATGGATAACCTCTGTGGTCACTTGCAACTATAATCATAATTCACCTCTCAAATTTTCAATTTTATCTAATATCATATCAACATTTTTTTCAATTTGTTTTGCTGCGAGTTCATACATCTCTAAGCTTTGCCCATATGGATCAAAAACTTCCCCAGCAAAATCTTCAAAACTCAAAACCTTTTTTGAAGGAATGAATTTTTTGTGTGCTTTTGTCACCCCGATGTATATGCAGTTTGGCTTAATCTTTTTTAGTTGGACGCTTTTGCGATTTCTTCCGTCATACCCCAATTTTTTAAGTGTCAAAGAAGCATTTTGCGTGATAATTTCCCCATTTGCTTGAAGTCCTGCAGAAGAAAATTTAATATCTTTCATTTTTCTTGATTTTGCTTTTTTCTTGGCGATTCTTTCAGCCATGACAGAACGACAAGTGTCACCCGTGCAAACAAAACAAATTTCTATCATAAGTTCACCTAAATTCAGTATAGACCAAAAAAGAAAAAAAACAAAGTAAATTCTTTGTTTTTCTAAAAAAATATTTTATATAGAAATCTTTTTAGGCTTGTAAAGTTTATCAAGATTATATTTGTCTCTAACTTTTGGCAAAAATATATGAAGTGTAACTTGATCGAAGTCAAAAACAATCCATTCTCCCCTAAAATAACCTTCAATTTTTTCATCATA
Organism: uncultured Christensenella sp.; assembly: GCA_949841595.1. Taxonomy (GTDB): domain Bacteria; phylum Bacillota; class Clostridia; order Christensenellales; family UBA1242; genus Caccovivens. The sequence continues at coordinate 70,221 of CATKZB010000001.1, forward strand.
ATGATATTTTTCAGCAATTACATCTGCAGCTTTTTTGCTATCCAAAATTTTGTTTGAAGTTGACAAAATGATATATTTCTCTTCGCCAGAAGCAGAGAGATCATAAACCGAGATATTTTTGATTTTGTTGTCTTGCAAAATGCCAACAAGTTCTTTAACATTTATCATATTATGATTTTATCAACATCAAAAAGCTTTGTCAACCAAATTTGAAAGATTGAAAGTGATTAAAAATGCAAAAAGTGTCAAAAATGGTTTTATGAGAAAGATTAACCTGATACTTCAAGAAATTTTAAAATTTGTTTTATTGTTTTTGTTCTGCTTTGTATGGACAAGATATTTTTTAAGAAAATTATGGACAGCGATTTTGATATCTCTGCTGTTGACAGCTTGTTTATATGCAATTATGTTTATTTTAAAACGCAAAAAACAAAACAAAATAGGCTTAAAATTAAAAGAAAAAGAAGAAGCTGAAAACATGTTTTTATCCCTTTCTTGTGAAAGCAATCCAATGGATTTTTTTGTTAAATTGGCAAGTAAAAAGCACAAAGAAATAAAAAAATACAAGAATTATCTTGTCATCAATCATGTGAATGATGGAGTCAAGACACTGCTTTGGTTTGATAATTCATTTTATGGACTGACTATTGCCAGATTTATGGAAATTTACGGAAAGGTAAAAAAAGAAAAAGCAACAAAAATTGTTATTTGTTGCAAAGAAATTGCTGAAAAACAGCTTATAACTTTCAGTCAAAATTTTGACGAAAAATTTTTGTTTTTAAATGAATATGACACTTATGAAAAGCTATACAAATTTTATGATTGCTATCCTGAAATAACACGAAAATATAGCAAAGAAAAGAAAATGGTTTTCAAGGATTTTATAGCCTATTCTTTCAATAAAAAAAGAACAAAAGGCTATTTATTTTCGGCTTTCATTCTTATCTTAAGCAGTTTGTTTATTCGAACAACGATTTATTATTGCATTATCGCATCAATTCTTGTTGTTTTTGCACTTGTTTCTCAATTTAATCCTTATTATAATTCAAACAAAGAGATTGAAGTGATTTAAGGTAATTGAATATGTTTAAAATCTTTTCTTGTGGATTTTTTATATAAGATAAAGATATTTCCAATCACTTGCACAACATCAGCACCCACTTTATGGGCAATGTCATTTGCCAGTTCTTTTACATCTTCGTCACAATTTTTCAATACTTTAAACTTGGCAATTTCTCTTGCTTCCAAAAGCAAATTCACACTTTGAAGAGTGTTTTCTCCAATGCCTTCTTTACCTATTTGCATCACTGGGTCTAGCGCATTTCCAAGCCCTCTTAAATATGCTCTTTGTTTTGTTGTTATCATAAATTTATCGTCCTTTTAATCAATATATTGTGTAATACTCAATAAAATAATTTGCATAACACACAACATATCATTCCATGTATTCAAAAGATATATCTTTTATTATGACAGTGTCACCTTCTTTCATACCTTTTTCTTTCAGCATATCAATGACACCCATTTCTCTGAGTCGTGTTTGAAAATATGCAAAAGAAAGTTGGTCAGAAATCACAACACCACGAGATAAGTTTTCAATTCTTCCCCCATAAACTTCGAAACTTCCATCGTCATGTCTTCTTATCTCAATTGAAGAGAAATCTTTTTTGTCAAAATCAAATTCTTCAACTTGAAGAGCTGGTTTTTTAGGTATCTTCTTCAAATTTTCAAGAATTCTCTTCTTTAATTCTTCTATTCCCTGTCTGCTGTAAGAAGAAATACATAAAAATTCTTCAATCTTATATTTTTCTGTGAAAGCTTTTATTTTTTGTTGAAGTTCGTGTTCTTCAAGCAAATCACATTTAGAAAAAACAATCAATTGCTTTGTTTTAGAAAGTTCACTGTTGTATTTTGCAAGTTCATTATTGATAATTTCAAAATCTTCAACTGCATTTCTACCTTCGCTTTCAGATATGTCAATCAAATGGACGATAAGTCGCACTCTTTCCACATGTTTCAAAAAATAGTGTCCAAGCCCAGCACCGTCACTTGCCCCTTCAATAAGGCCCGGAATGTCAGCCACAACAAATGTTTCACCCAAAACTTCACATACTCCCAAATTTGGATATATTGTTGTGAAAGGATAGTTTGCAATCTTTGGGTTTGCATTTGAGATCACTGAAAGAAGTGTTGATTTTCCAACATTAGGAAATCCTACAAGTCCAACATCTGCGATTGTTTTAAGCTCCAATATCACTTCTTTGCTTTCAACCACTTCTCCAGTTTGAGAAAAACTTGGTGCTTGTTTTATGGATGACTTGTAATAAGCATTTCCATGTCCACCCACGCCACCTTTGATTGCAACAAATGTTGCTCCGTCTTCACTTAAGTCTGCTATGATTTTATTTGTTTTCGGATTGATTAGCACTGTCCCAGTTGGAACTAAAATTATTTCATCTTTTCCACTTCTGCCAGTCTGATTTTTTTGATGTCCATCTTCTCCATTTTCAGCAACAAATTTCTTTTTGAAACGAAACGAATAAAGAGTGTTCAAGTCATTTGTCGCTTTAAAAATGATATGTCCACCACGGCCACCGTCTCCACCATCTGGTCCACCATTTGCTGTCAATTTTGTACGCAAAAAAGAAGTGGAACCTTTTCCACCGTTTCCAGCTTTAATAGAAATTTTCACTCTATCAAGAAACATACTTTCTCCTTTTCGTAAGTTTTTTCAGCAAAATTATGTAATTATTAAACCTTGTTTTTTCTTGTTGCTCTGAAACCAGAGTTTGCACAAACTTGACTGAAAACACAATTTGCACAATTTGGTTTTATCGCTTTGCAAGTGTATCTTCCAAACAGCACCATTTGATAGTGAAGCTTAGACCATGTGTTTTTTGGAAAAATCAATTTTAATTTATCTTCGCACACATTTGGATTGTCGGTTTTCACCAATCCCAGACGATTTGACACTCTTAAAACATGTGTGTCAACAGCAAAAGCATCTCCACCAAAAGCTTCTGCCATAACGACATTTGCTGTTTTTCTTCCCACTCCTGCCAAAGTTGTTAAATCATCAAAATTATCAGGCACTTTTCCACCAAACTTTTCAATGATATCTTTGCTGGCAGATTTTATTGCCTTAGCTTTATTATGATAAAATCCACAGGAATGTATTCTCTCTTCCAATTCTTCAAGAGTCATATCCACAAAATCTTGTGGAGTGTTGTAGGTCTTAAAAAGTTCTGTTGTGACTTGATTGACTCTTTTATCTGTACATTGCGCAGACAAAACAACTGCCACCAACAGTTCAAACGGAGTTTTAAAATTTAACTCACAAACAGGATTTGGTTGCATAGCATCCAAACCCTCAACAACAAATTTACTATCTACAGTCATCTTACAACCTTATTTCATCATTGGGAACAAAACTACATCACGAATATTTGGGCAATCAAAAACAAATTGCAAGAATCTGTCAATTCCAAAGCCTAAACCTGAAATTGGTGGCATGCCATGTTCCATTGCAAGCAAGAAATCTTCGTCAACATCCATAGTTTCTTCATCTCCTGCAAGTTTTTCTTCCAATTGAAGTTCAAGGTTTCTTCTTTGAATTGCAGGATCAACCAATTCTGAATAAGCTTTCACAAGTTCAGCACCACCTGCAACCACTTGGAAAACATCAATAATTCTGTCATCTTTATCATTCTTTCTTGCAAGAGGAATTAAAGATGCAGGATAGTTATACAAAATTGTTGGATTGACAATTGGAGCTCTGATTTTACGTTTATAAACAAAGTCAATTAAAGTTCTTACTGTCTTACATTCTTCAAGTTCGCCCATTTTAAACAATTTTCTGTCAACAACAATCTTTTTAAGCTCATCAACATCGTTGATATCAAGGAAATCACAGCCTAAAAGTTCTCTCATTGTTTCAACATAGTTGATTCTTGGCCATTCTCCACCAAAATCTATTTCTTGACCTTGATAATTGACTTTTGTTGTCCCCAAGCAAGTCATAAAAAGCTGTTCAATCATCTTCTTAAAGAATTTGATGTTATCTTCAAAATTCCAATAAGAAGCATACCATTCAACTTGTGTAAATTCTTGAAGGTGAGAAGGATCCATTCCTTCGTTTCTGAAATCTTTTCCAAGCTCAAAAACTCTGTCAATGCCAGCTCCAATACATTGCTTTAAATAACATTCAGTAGCAATACGAAGATTGCACTCCAAATCCAAGGCATTGTGATGAGTAAAGAAAGGTTTTGCAGAAGCTCCTGAAACGCTTGTTTGCAAAATTGGAGTTTCAACCTCGATAAAACCATTATCTTCCAAAAATCTACGAATAAAAGAAACAACTTTACTTCTTGTCAAGAAAACTTTTCTTGAATCTTCATTGGTTATCAAATCAAGATATCTTTGTCTGTATTTGATTTCTTGGTCGTTGATTCCATGAAATTTTTCAGGAAGAGGTCTCAATGTTTTAGACAAAAGTTCAATTTTTTCTGCCTTTACTGTGACTTCTCCAGTTTGGGTTTCATAAACTTCCCCTTCAACGCCAACAAAATCACCTATATCAATAAGCTTTTTATAAAAATTGTAATCTTCTTCTGAAAGTTCATTTCTTCCCACTGAAACTTGAATTTTGTCATAAATATCTCTGATTTGGCAAAATCCAAATTTACCCATAATACGTCTGAAAACAATTCGTCCAGCAATCTTAACATGTTCACCAAGTTTTTCTCTTGCTTCATGAATTGTGCATGTTCTTTCATATTTTTCTTTGTAAGGAATTTCTCCCATTTTTTTGATTTCTTCAATTTTTTGTCTTCTTATATCAATTTCATTAGACAAATTTTCTTCCATACAACCTCCAAAAATTCGCTATATTCGTGCGAATAACTTATAACAATATAGCATATTAAAAACTATAAGTCAACAAATTATCTCTTGTTGATTTTTCCAAATTTTACAATAAAAAATAAGAATTATTAAAAATAATTTGGAAAAGATTTAAGTGTATGGTATCATTAAGTAATCCAAAAAGGATTTAGGAGAAATTTATGATTAAAATTATTGCTGACAGCACAACTTATATGACAAAAGAATATGCAGAGGCAAACGATATTTCAATTGTTCCACTGCGTTATTTATACAGAGATCAAGAATATGTGGAAGGTATGCCTGGTTCATTTGATGCTTTCTTTAAAGATTTCACAGAAACTAAGATTTTCCCAAAAACAAGTCAACCTTCTTTGGAACTTTTTATTGAAGAATATAACAAAGCAATTGCAAAAGGTGACGAAGTTTTGGTTTTCACAATCAGCAGCACTGTTTCTGGCTGTTATAGTGTGGCAAATTTGGCAAAAGAGCAATGCAATGATCCAAGCAAGGTTTATGTTTTTGACAGCCAAGCTCTCGCCCAAACAATTTGGGGATATGTTATGGAAGCTGTAAACATGCGAAATGAAGGAAAATCAAAAGATGAAATTGTGGCACAAATTGAAAAATATATGGATAAAAGTGCCATTACATTTATTCCTGACAGCCTTGAATATATTGCCAAAGGTGGAAGAATTGGAAGGGTTACTGCAACATTAGGGTCTATTTTACAAATAAAACCAATAGTTTCTTTCAATAAGGGTATCTTGTCAGACAAGAAGAGTTTTGGAATGCAAAAAGCAATGAGAGAAATGATTGCCTCTATTCCACAAAAAATCAGAAGACTTTTTATTTTGCATATTGCAAACACAAAACTATTTGATATGTTTAAAAGTATGGTTTATGATGCTCTTGGAAAACGTGGAGACAAAGATAAAATTGAGATTTATGAAGGTGAAGTTGGCCCAGTTGTAGCCACCCATGCTGGTCCTGCAGTGGGACTCGCCTGGACAGCAGAATAAAAAATTAATAATAGAAATTCATTTTCATTTAAAAAAAATTGTTTATGTTTTTCTATTATTTTGTTATTATTAATACGAAGGAGAAAGAAATGATAAGAAAAACGGCAATTATTATTGGAGCTTCAAGTGATATAGGGATTGCAACTGCAAAAAAGTTTGCAAAAAAAGGCTATAACCTTGCCCTTACATACAACAGTCATAATGTAAATTTTGAGAAAGAATTAGATTTAGATAAGGATATTCAAATAAAAACTTATAAGTTAAATCTGCTTGAAGATCATCAAGTGGAAAGTTTTTTTGATGCAGTTAAACTAGATTTTCAATATTTTGATACTCTTGTTTATTGTTCTGGCGTTGCACAAAAAAGAAAGCTTATTTTTGATGTAAGCAATGAAGAAATTGACACTTTGTTTGAAGTGAATCTCAAATCTGCAATAAAAGCAATTAGAGAATTTACAAAACTCACTATAAACAAAAATCCTTCAAATGTCGTTCTTGTGGGTTCGTTTGTAGAAAAAAATGGGTGTTCTTGTGAAAGTGTTTATACTTCAACAAAAAGTGGATTAACTGGGCTTTGCAAATCTTTGGCAACAGAACTTGGTTCACTTGACATCAGATGCAATGTGGTTGCACCTGGATTTATTGACACAAAAATGAACAACAACTTAAATCAAGAAGAAAAACAAGAAGTTGCAGAAATGACACCATTGAAAAGATTGGGAACTGTAGAAGATATCGCTAGTGCAATATATTTCTTTAGCAGTGAAGATGCATCATTTATAACAGGACAAACCCTGTATGTTGATGGTGGATTAATCTTAGATTGATTGCATATTACACAATATTTAGTATAAACTAAATGCATAACACACTTTCTATAGAATGAAAATTTTGTTAATAAAATTTGTTGTAAAATATTGAAATTAATGTCGAATTATGGTATACTACAAATGTGATTAATGTTTTTCTATAACAATCAAACTTAAAGGAGAGCTTAAAAATTATGTCAAAAAAACCTGCATATGAATTTCAAAATCTAACAAAACCACAAAAAGACTGTTTGGCACTTATCGAATCATTGGGTATTTATGAATTGCGTGCTTTAGCCAGAATTTTTGGTGATAACTCACCCACAACACTTAAAAGGGATGAACATATTGTCATAGTTATGGAAAAGCTCATTTCTGGAGAAGAATTGCGTCCTATTCCATTAAGACAAGGGAGACCTTATAAAGAACTTAGTAACATAGAAGGAATTTTGGCAGAAATTTCTCAAATTACTGGAAGAGATTATTCTGTTAAATCAAATCAACAAAGAAACACTGCAAGATTGCAAAAGATTGTGACATTTAAGCAAATTGAAGAAGATATTTTAAAGCAAAAACTTTTCCCTATTGAAGTTAGAGGGATTTTGTGTGAAAGAAATAATAAAGAACTTTATTTTATAAATCAAGAAAATGGCAATTTTGTTCTTGTTAAAAAAGAATTGGACAGTCGCCTTGCACCTTCTGATTACATCACAGGAACAGCCGTAATTATGAATGAAGATAAAGAATACATACTTGATACTGTCAAAACAATCAATTATAAGCCAGCTAAATCATACGAAGAAGTTGAAGAAGAATATCAACCTGCTGTTCCAACAGAAAAGTTGAAATTTCAAAACAAAGACATTTTGTTAGGCTCAAGATATTTGGTGAAAGAAAGCAAATTTACAAATGACTTTGAAAATGTACAAAATTTAGTTAACACTTTAAAAGCACAAAATATAACAACAATAGCTTTGATTCCTAATGTTATGACAGAAGATGTTTTTGCAATATCAGCACTCGGTTTTGACAATGCCCTGCTTTTGAGATATGAAGAAAGCCCTATTGGAACTTATGAAGTTATTCAATCTGCAATTGACCATATATTAAAGATTCAAAACCAAGGACTTAGCGTGGCATTGTTTGTGGAAGATGTGACAACATTGGCAAATTCTATTGATTTTTCGTTTAAAACAAGTGCCAAAGCCCACATGGGACACACAGAAACTGCTGTTGAAATGATAAAACAACTTTTTATGCTTGCAAAAGCTGGTGGAAAAAACAAAAACACAACAATATTTACAACTTTTGATGATGTAGATATGTTTGATCAAATGTATGTCTCATCAGTTTACAAGATTTCCAAAAAATTGGAATTAAATTAAAAATTAAAACATCAAGATTTTCCTTGATGTTTTTTATTTGACTTTTTGTCAATAAATTTTTATACTAGATTGACATATTAAGAATATAAAATATTAAAGGAATTCAATGTGAACACATTTATGCTTTCAATCCCTAGTGGATTCACGATGTTTGGGTTAAAAATAAATTTTTATGGAATTATAAGCGCCCTTTCTTATTTACTGGGAGTTGTTATCACTTGTTGTCTTTCAAAGAAACGTGGACTTAAAACAGAAGATATTATAACTCTTGCATGTTATGTTATCCCTATGGCCGTTATTGGGGCAAGAATTTATTATGTTTTGTTCAGACTTGATTATTACACAAACTTTGTCGACGTTTTCAAAATTTGGGAAGGTGGGCTTGGTTTTTATGGTGGTTTAATAGGTGGTGCACTAGCAGTTGTGATTTATTGTGCCATCCACAAAAAGAACTTCCTTGCAATAGCAGACATTGTTGCACCAGCCTTGATTTTTGCACAAGGATTGGGCAGATGGGGAAATTTCTTCAACCAAGAGGCTTATGGTTATCTCGTTACAAATCCAAACTTGCAATGGTTTCCATTTGCAGTTTACATCGAAAAACTTGGAGAATGGCATTTGGCAACCTTTTTCTATGAAAGCTTATGGAACTTTATCACTTTTGCAGTGCTTATGGTTTTGATTAACAAAGTTAAATTCAAAAGAAATGGCATGGTTGCAGCATTTTATTTCATCTTGTACGGAATTGGAAGAATGTTCATAGAAGGATTAAGAACAGACAGCTTATATCTTGGACCAATAAGGATTTCTCAACTTTTAAGTGTGCTTTTTGTTATAATGGGAATTTCATATGTTCTGTTTAATGCTATAAAAAACAAAAAAGCTCAAAAGATTCCGTCGCCTGAACCTGCTCAAGAAACTAAAGTAGAAGACGAAGATAAAAAATAGGAACTTGCAGTTCCTTTTTTGTTACATAATACCGTTTAAAAAAGCTCAAATTTAGGCATAATGGAAATATGTATGGAAGAATATTAGGCATAAAGAAAACTCTGTTTTTAAGAGGTTTTGCTGTTTTTGCAACATTGTGTTTTGTTGCATTATGTCTTTTATCTGTTTATGTTTTTAAAATACCAGATTTGTGGTTTTATGGATTTTGTTTATGTTTAGGTAGTTTTGAAATAGTTAAAAGTATGCTGTTTAAATTGGATAGTTCTTTCTATCTTGGAACACTTGTAGACAGTATTGGCGTTGTTGGTTTTATTTTTTGGTTCTTGCATACTCCACATCTTGCCCCTTTTTATATTTTGCTTGCATTCATATCAGCTTCACTGTTAACCTCCTTATTTTGTGGTCAAAGATTTCACCTAATAATTGCTTTTTCGCTATCTTTCGTGGGACTTTATGCCTATCTTTTGACAAAATCTTTTATCACACCCCCAATTTTTATTGCTTTTGTCACAGCATTTTTGGTATTATTTATATTAGAAATATTATTGAGTATAAAACGGAGAAGATAGTTATGTTTTCACAGGAAATCAATGGTTACAACAAACAAGAAGTTGACTCTTTCATAAAAAGAATGAAAGCAAATTATGAAGCAAAACTTATGGAAGAAAAACTTAAAGTTTTGGATTCCGAAAAAAAAGTTTTGGATCTGAAAAATGAAAGATTGGAAATTGAAAACAAAGAAAAAAACATCATGACTGCATTAAATGTCATTGAAAAAGCAAAAAAATTTCAAGAAGAAGGCTCAAGAAACCTTTACAAACTAATTATAGACAAACTTGAACTTTTGATAAGAGAATTAAATTTAAAATTTCCTCAACTAAAAAAAGATCAAAATTTTGAAAACTTGTTAAATGAATTTTCTGATATAGTGATTTCTTATAAAGAAAATTTTGACAAATCAACAAATCTAACTCAACCAATATTTTCAGAAAATGACAGCATGAGAATGTTATTAAACAAAATGCAGGATTATAAGAAAGTTCAAGAGTCTCCAAAAGAAATTCATATTCAAACAAACAAAAATGTTCAAGAATCCATTTCAAAACTTTCCGAATCAGAAAGTGGATTCAATTTGGACGAAGCGTTGCACCCAACTGAAGACTTAAATGAAATTATGAAGGCTTTTGACTTTTATAATGATAACTAAAAACAAAGGAGAAAAACAATGATTGAATTTAAATTTGACACACAACTTTTGATTGAAGGAAAAAACTTATCGGATGATGCTATAAGAGAATACATCACAAACAACATTGAAGGAGATTGTCTTTTGGTTGTTGGAGATGATGAAATGATAAGACTCCACTTTCACACCAACACCCCATGGAAAGTGCTTGAATATTGCGATTCTTTGGGAGACATTCAAGATATTGTAGTGGAAAATATGGAAAGACAAGCAAATGGCCTGAATGGTTAAAACAAAAGACCTTTAAAATAGGTCTTTTTTTAAAAGAAAATCGTAAGAAACATCCCAGATGCAACACCTATCAGATATTGCAATGCTAAAATACCAAAATTTTGAAGTGGATGTTTTCTATTTTTACTCCACAAAATTATCATCCCTACTCCTGCACCAGCTGATAATCCTGCAACTAATGCTGGAAACGACAAAGTTCCATAAATAGCATACAACTCAACAAGCAAAACAGAAGATGCGCAATTTGGAATAAGTCCTATCAAGCTGGCAATCAAAATTTGAAAATACATATTTGTGGTCAGGACGTTTGCAAGAGCCTCTGTTCCACAATATCCAACGATGAGATTAATTATAAAAGTTGCCACAAAGATATATAGAACAATGTTAAATGTGTGCATAAAAGCGTCCAAAAACACATTATTTACGCAACATCCTTTTTCGTTCCCACATTTTTCATCACAGCTGTCAGTGTGAATATGTCCACATTGAAGATGTTCGTGATGAGAGTGGTGTTCTTCATGTCTATGTTCGTTTACGTGAGGTTCTGCTTGAACAACAATTTTGTTTCTTTTTTTGAAAATAAGTTTAAAAATTAAGTCAACAGAATATCCAAAGAATAAACCTAACAAAACCTTTATAGCAATCAAAAGCAACATATCCAAAATTTTACTTGGCGTTGCAAGCATAATAGGAATCGCTTCATCTGAAGTTGCCACAAAAACTGCGACTAATGTCCCCAAAGAAACATGTTTTTCTGAATATAAATCTGCAATTACGGATGAAAATCCACACTGAGGCACACAACCTAAAAATGAAGCATACAAAACACTAGTTTTCTTGTTCTTTGAAAGGAATTTGCTAAATTTATGACTATGATCGTGTGACAGAAAGGATACAAGCAAATAAGCAAGAAAAAGAATTGGAATGACCTTAAGACAATCCAAAACTGCATCATATAAACCATCAACAAAAATTTCTGCCATAACTCCCCTAAATATTACAGCAAATTATAGCACACAAAAAATTTATTTACAAATATATTTTAATAATTTTAAATAAAGGAGTTGACTAATCAACTTTTTTATGTTAATATGTGGTTGACTAATCAACAAAGATTTACTCAAAATTCATATAAGGAGTCAAAATGAAGAAAGAATTTTTTGACATAAACAAATTGTTTCTCATAAGAAAAGTGTATGACAAATATATGAGCAACAAGACTGTAAATGAAGCATTCACGTCTGGCTATGTGATATTTGCAGAAGCTTTAAAAACAAAGGATTTTTATTCACAGCAAGAGCTTACAGAATTTCTTGGTTGCAACAAAGCTCACACCAGTAGAACTCTTTTAAAAATGCAAATGAAAGGACTTGTAAAACCTGTTTGTTATCACAGTGACAAGCCAATAGAACTGACAGAAAAAGGTAAACAATTTGCTCATGAGGCAATTGAGGCAAAAAAGAAACTGGTCGCCCAACTAACGGAAAATATAGACGAAAAAGATTTGGAACAATTTTTTAAAATCTTAGGTAAAATTATTTCAAATGCAGAATCGTTGTCAGCAAATTAAACAGGAGGAAAGATAATGGAAAAAGAATTGAAACTTATTGACGTAAACAAAAAATATAAATTGAGCAACAAAGAAACATTTCAAGCACTTTATGATGTTAATATCGAATTTGATAAAGGTGAACTTGTTTCTATTGTTGGAGAAAGTGGAAGTGGAAAATCCACCTTAATGAATCTTATTGGTGGACTAGATTCGGACTTCTCTGGAAACATCATTGCAGGTGGAGAAGATCTAAGCAAACTTTCTGATAAACAACTTAATAAATACAGAAAAAACAAAGTTGGATTCGTTTTTCAATCTTTCAATCTCATTTCACATCTTTCCATTTTAGACAATGTCACCCTCGCCCTTACACTTTCAAACGTTAATGAAAAAGAAAAAGAAGAAAAAGCAACAGAAATGCTGAAAAAAGTTGGTTTGGAAGGTCATTTAAAGAAAAGACCTTCTCAACTATCGGGTGGACAAAAGCAAAGAGTTGCAATTGCTCGTGCCCTTATCAATGATCCGGAAATAATAATTGCAGATGAACCTACTGGTGCTTTGGACAGTGAAACTTCAATGCAAATTTTGCAGATTTTGAAAGAAATTGCAGACAGTGGCAAACTTGTTATTATGGTAACTCATTCTGAAAAAGTTGCATCAATTTCTTCAAGAGTTGTTGAAATTTCAGATGGACATATTGTCAACGACAAAGTAAACACAAAATATAAGAAAGAAAAAAATGTGGAATTAAAAGAAGATATATCTGAAGAATTGCCTGAAAAAGAAAATAAAAAGAAAAATTCTAAAGAAAAACAAACTCTTTCAATGAAATCTGCAATCAAGCTTTCTTTCCATAACATGTGGTCGAGTAGAGTTAAAAACTTCTTGATGGCATTTGGTGTTGCAATAGGAATTGGAAGTTTGATTTTGATGATGTGTTTCAGTTCAGGAATAACCGATTATATCGACAACACCATGAGATCTTATTCTGACCCTACAATCGTAACGGTTTCTAAAAAAGGCACAAAAGAAGATATCACATCGATGATTTCATACAACCCATTTTCTTCTGAAGAAATCGAAGAATTAAAAAATGATATCAATGGTTATTTGACTGAAAATAATATAGATTTTGAAGTAACTGATGACAATATGGAATTTGGTATTCAAATGATGACAATGATGTCAAATGCAAAAGTTATTTATAATCCAGAAAACAAGTTTGTAGACTATTTTGCAAACAGTGGTCAAGATTTGGCAAATTCAGGACTTAAATATGACACAGTAATTTACATGTACACCACCCCTCCTACTTACACAGACACAAATCTTTCTGAAGGTAAGATGTCAACAGCTGAAGGTGGAGTGATGTTCTCAAAAGGCATTAAAAGCTTATTTGAAGATAACAGCATTTTCAACGAAGATGGTTCATCAAAACAAGTCGACATATGTTTCACATACATGGATGCACAAAACAGACCTTACAATCTTACATTTGCTGACCAAGAAATAACAGCAATTGTTGACACTTCAGTTATGTCAAACTATATGGTTATGTATATCGATTATGATTATTTCCAATCATTGTTTAAAAATAATCCAAACACAGATGGAAATGCACTTAGCCCAAATTCAATTTACATCAGAACTGATTCAGAAGAAACAACAAATTTGATAAATTCATATTTAGCCACAACAGAAAAATACAAAGGTTCTGTTGAAGAACAACTTGCTGGAATGTTCACAAGCATGTCAAGCATAATTGGAACTTCACTGATTGTTATCTCTTGCATTTCATTGTTTGTTTCTGCAATGATGATTTTGGTTGTGCTTTACATGAGTGTAAGTGAAAGAACAAAAGAAATTGGCGTTCTCAAATCAATTGGTGCAAGAAGAAAAGATATCAAAAGAATTTTCACATCAGAAAGCTTCTTAATTGGCGTTTTAAGTGGATTCTTTGGCATTGTATTCAATCTTATTCTCACCCTTGTTGTTTGGTTGGTGCTTGCAAACACAATTGGAATTGTTCCTATTTCATACCGTTGGTGGTATTTCGTGATTGCAATGCTTGTTTCAATTGTTATAAGCATGTTGTCAGGACTTTACCCAGCAAGCAAGGCTGCAAAACTTGACCCTGTTGAAAGCTTAAGAAGAGAATAAAGAGAATTCATATGATAAACATAAAAAGATTTATAAAAGAAAATGCAGACTCTTCTTATTCTGACTTTAACAAAAAATTTATTGATTCAAAATATCCAATTGTTGGTGTAAGAATTCCTGTTTTAAAAAAGTTTGCAAAAGAAATCGAACCTGAATATATTGAACTTGACAGCAATCCAACTCATGAAGAAATTTTGCTTTATGGATTTTCTGCAAGCAATTTCAAAACAGAATCAGAGCAATTGGAATATTTGACTAATATAATCCCCTTTATTGACAACTGGTGCACATGTGATTGCATTGTTTGTGCTTTAAAGAAATTAAACAAATCTCAATCTTATGATTTCTTCACGAATTTATTAAAATCATCAAATCAATTTGAAATACGTGTTGGTATTGTAGGACTTATGAGATACTTTTTGAAAACTGATAAGTTGGATGATATTTTAAAAAATATATTCTTGATTAAAAATGAAGAATATTATGTAAAAATGGCAATCGCATGGTTTTATGCAGAAGTTTGCATTTTTAATTTTGAAAAAGGCATGTCGCAAATAAGTTTAACAGAAGACAAATTTATAAGAAACAAAGCAATATCAAAAGCCAGAGAAAGTTTTAGGGTTTCAAAAGAAAATAAAGATATCTTGAATAAATTAAAAAAATAAAACACGAAAATTAATTCGTGTTTTTATTTTTTATGAACACCAAAGTTTTCTCTCATTTCAAAAATTGCTTCAATCAAAGAAGGATAATAATTTATAAAGTTTTTCTCTTTAATCATTACTTGGATTTCATCTTTTGTTGCCCATTTAACTGACTGAACTTCATTATCTCTGAATTTTATTTGTTTTAACTCTACATCTTTTTCAATCAAAAAGAAATCGTCAAAACCATAATTAAAGTTAACTGTAAAATAAGGTCTTTGATTTGAAAAATCAACAGTTAGCCCCAATTCTTCAAACAATTCTCTTTCAACTGCTTGTTGTGACGACTCATTAGTCTGTGCACAGCCACCTAATGTGATATCCCACATGTTAGGCCATTGCTTCTTGTTTGATTGCCTTTGCTGAATCAGCATTTTACCATCAGAATTAAAAATACACAGATGAACAACAAGTCTAAATGTATTTTCTGGCAATTGTTGTCCTCTTTCTATTGTTGAATTAAGTTTTTGTCTGTTAATATCATACAAATCCAAAACTTCCATAAAAACTCCTATTTAAAAACAAAAAAGAAGTGAAACACTTCTTTAATTTGCTTAATTGTTGTCTGCAGACTTAATCTTTGCAGCTTTGCCAGTAAGTTCTCTGATATAATAGAGTTTTGCTCTTCTTGGTTTACCTTTTCTTATCACTTCAATTTTGACAATTTTTGGTGAATGAACTGGGAAAGATTTTTCAACACCAACACCATAAGAAATTTTTCTTACAGTGAAAGTTTCTCTAATTCCACCATTCTTTCTGGCAATTACGACACCTTCAAAGGCTTGCAATCTTTCTTTGTCCCCTTCCTTAATTTTAACAGTAACTCTAACAGTGTCACCAATTGAAAATTCAGGAACAATTTCTTTCATGCCTTCTCTTTCGATTTGATCAATAATATTAGCCATGACTTATCTCCTTTTTTCAGATTTTCGACATGATGCTCTTAAAGTCAACTGCTCCAGCGGAACATCCGAAGTCTAGATAATTATAACATAACGAATTCTCAAAAACAAGTGTTTTTCCAACAAAATTTGAAGATTTAGAAAAAAATTATTCAAAAGCATTCTCTAGATGAGTTATTTTTTGATCTATAATTTCAATTACGTCAAAACGAACATCAGAATAATATTTATTTTTCATCATCAAGTAAATCTCAGCAACTTTTTTGATTTTGTTTTGTTTTCTAAAGTCAACAGCCTCAGAAGGTCGTCCGTAAGCCAAGGTTGAACGCCTTTTTACTTCAACAAAGATAATTTTCTGTTCAAATTCAGCAATGATATCTATTTCACCAATTTTGTTTTTATAATTAGTTTCCAAAATACGATACTTTTTCTGCTTCAAAAATTTGACAGCATCAATTTCACCAATTGAACCTTCAATTTTGTTTTTTATTTTGCTTAAATCTTTTTCGTAAGTTTTCATAAAATCTCTTTTAATCAAGTGTAAGTTTGCCCAATCTTCCCTTTCTGAAATCATCAATAATCGTTCTGGCAGTTCGGTCCATGTCAATTTCACCACCATTTGTGACATATTTACGCTTTATGGCAATCTCTTCCAAAGTTATCGCCCCACTATATCGATTTTCAATAATATTTGGATACAATTTGTTTAACAATTTGATAAGCTCAACAGAAAGCTCATTAAAATCCAAAATTTCATCACAAACACTTCCCACATATGCCAACTTCTTAGCAACTTCTTGGTCAGCTATATTTGGATACAACGTTCCCGGAGTGTCATAAACTTCAATACAATCGCCGATAGGCAACCAAAGACCATGCTTTGTGACACCAGCTTTATCACCGGTAATTGCTTTTGCTTTCTTACACAAATTGTTCACCAAAGTGCTTTTACCACAATTTGGAATGCCAACCACCATTGTTCTAATTGTTGGCTTTATGCCTTTTTGCTTGTATTTTTCAATTTTCTTAAAAGCAAGTTTTTTAATTTTATTAACAATCAAATCAGACTTTCCAGATAATGTGCTGTTAAACAGCAAATAGTCTGAATTTTCACTTCTAAACTTTGGTAAAAGAACTTTAATTTTTTGTTCATCTGCTAAATCTATTTTATTAAAAACATAAAGCACTGGCTTGTTTTGAGTAAGTTCGTTTAATGAAGGATTGATTGAAGAAAACGGAATGCGAGAATCAAGGATATAAGTCACAACGTCAACCTTTTTAAGTTGCTCTGCAATATCCCTAAGTGCTTTATTCATATGTCCCGGAAACCAATTAATCTTCATATTTTTCTCCATATATTGTGTATTACTCAACTATCAAGCAAATCACTTCTAATTTCTTTTGTTCGTTTTAAGCTCTGCTCTTTTCTCCATTTTTCAACTTCTTGATGATTTCCAGAAACTAAAACTTCTGGCACACAAAGCCCCTTAAATTCTTGTGGACGAGTGTATTGAGGATATTCAAGTAATCCATTAGAAAAGCTTTCATTTTCCAAACTTTCTTTTGAAATAACTCCCTCAACAAATCTTGCCACACTGTCAATAATCACCATGGATGGCAATTCTCCACCAGTTAAGATATAATCTCCTATAGATATTTGTTCGATATCAAAAAGTTGAAAAAGTCTATCATCCACCCCTTCATAATGTCCACAAACAAATATTAAATGTTCAAAATTCGAAAGTTCTTGTGCTTTTTTTACATTGAAAGTTTTGCCAATTGGTGAAGGAAAGATGATTTTGCTATCTTTTGTGTAAACAGAATTTATTGCATCAAACAAAGGTTGGACTGTCATAAGCATTCCAGCCCCACCCCCAAAAGGATAATCATCACACTTTTTGTGTTTATCAGTTGAAAAATCCCTTATATTTATCAAATTAATTTCCAGTAGCCCACTTTCTTTAGCTCTTGCCAAAATGCTGGTTTCAAGAACTGAAAATGCTTCTGGAAAGAGAGTTAAAATATCAATTTTCACTATTCTTGACTCACTTTTGCACCATTATATTCTTTTCTGTCTGCAAAGATAGTTTTGTTTTCTATTTTGAAAATAGCTTTTTTGAAAGGCACTTCATAGATATGATTATCTTCTTTTATAATTAATATATCATCAAAACCATAGTCTGTGACATCCATAATTTGCCCAATAAATTCATGATTTTCATCATAAATAAGTGTTCCAATCAAATCTTCAATCAAAAAATCATCCACAGCAAGCTTATCAAATTCTTCTCTTGTTATATAAACAAACTTGTTACGAAACTTTTCTGCAACATTTCTATCTGTTATTTCTTTAAACAAAACATAAGCATAACCAAGTCTGAAGGTTGAAGTTTTGAAGGGACTATCTTTTTTTTCAATAAAAAGCTGATGTTTACCATTAAAAATCGCAGGAATATCAATCAAAGGAAGTATTTTAACTTCCCCCTTGATACCCTGCGGTTTAATGATTTTGCCTACACAAACAAACTCCATCTCAGTCCTCAAATTTTACAAAAACTTTCTTATGAGTTTTTGCAGAAACTGATTTCATAATTGTTCTTACACTTGTTGCAGTTCTTCCGTTTTTACCAATAACCTTTCCAAGGTCATTTGAAGCAACTTTAACTGTGTAATTAATTGTTTTTTCATCTTCCTGTTTATCAATAACAACACTGTTTTCATCTTCAACGAGTGTTTTAACAAGGAATTCCAACAATTCGTCCATACGATTTACTCCTTATTTAAGTAAAAATGTTTTCAAAACACTTTTTAATTATTTGTTTTCTGAGTTAATAGCGCCACTCTTAACCAAAACTGATTTTGCAGTTTCTGTTGGAAGAGCACCGTTTTTAAGCCATTTTTGAGCTTTTTCGTTGTCGATTTTGATTTCTGCTGGATTTGTCAATGGATTGTAAGTTCCAAGAAGGTCAATATATTTTCCATCTCTTGGGCTCTTTGAATCAGCAACAACTACACGGTAAAAAGGTGATTTTTTATCTCCCATTCTTGTAAGTCTAATTTTAACAGCCATTTTTATTCTCCTTTTATAAATTTTTGAAAGTTTTCTTTCGTTTTATATAAATCAAAGTCTCCTTTGTTTATACCAATTTCAACACACAAAATTTGTGTTCTCTCAGCCAAACAATCCCCTCATTCCTCTTTTGCCTTTCATTTGTTTCATCATCTCTTTGGATTGTTCAAACTGTTTAAGCAAAGTGTTGACCTGTTGAATTGTCGTTCCACTGCCTTCTGCGATTCTCTTTCTGCGACTTGCCTTAATAATGTCAGGATTCAGTCTTTCTTCTCTTGTCATACTTTGAATGATCGCCTTGTTGACCTCAAGTTGTTTCTCATCTATTGAAACACCCTTAAGTTTTGCAGACATCCCTGGAATCATTCCCAAAATATCTGACAAGCCACCCATTTTCTTCAAACTTTCCATTTGAGTGAGATAATCTTCAAAAGTGAAAGAGTTTTCACGAAGTTTCTCAGTCATTTTCTTGGCTTCTTCTTCGGTGACTGCTTCTTGAGCTTTTTCAATCAAAGAAAGCACATCTCCCATTCCCAAAATTCGACTGGCAATTCTGTCAGGATAAAAAGGTTCAAGATCTCCAATCTTCTCCCCTATACCTGAAAACTTTATTGGTTTTCCAGTTATCGCTTTGATTGACAAAGCAGCCCCACCTCTTGTGTCTCCATCAAGTTTTGTGAGCACAACACCTGTTATGTCAAGATCGTTATTGAAGCTTTCACTGATTGTCACTGCATCTTGCCCCGTCATAGAATCCACAACAAGCAAGATTTCGGTTGGTTTAACTTCTTTCTTGATTTCTTTAAGTTCTTGCATCAACTCTTGATTGATGTGCAATCTTCCTGCAGTGTCGATGATAACTGTGTCAAACCCCTGTCTTTTTGCATGCTCAAGAGCTTGTTTTGCTGTTTTAACAGGATTTTGTGTTCCACGCTCGAACACTTCAGCATTGGCAGTTTTTCCAACAACTTGAAGTTGATTGATGGCAGCAGGTCTATAAATGTCACATGCCACAAGAAGAGGTTTTTTTCCACTTTTTTTCAAATGATAAGCAAGCTTTCCACACATTGTGGTTTTTCCTGCACCTTGCAGCCCACACATCATGATAACAGTTGGTGGATTTGAAGCAATTTGCAATTTTTGATTGTCAGAAGAAATAAGTTTTGTAAGCTCGTCCTTAACAATCTTTATAACCATTTGACCAGGAGTCAAACTTTTCATGACCTCTTCGCCCATGGCCTTTTCGCTTACTTCTGCAACAAACTTTTTTGCCACCATATAATTTACATCGGCTTCCAAAAGTGCCATTCTGACTTCTCTCATAGCCTCTTTAATTTCAAGCTCAGTAAGTTTTCCACGTTTTGTAAGTTTTGAAAAAATATGGTTAAATTTTTCTGATAATGATGAGAATAATGCCATTATACCTTCCTTAATAATTCATCGACTTTTTCTGCTATTAATTCTTGCCCATTTTCCAAAGCAATTTTTTTGATGTCTTGCAATTCTTTTGAGAGCATGTCAGATTTGCTTTTAACTTTCAAAACACTTTCATATTCTTTAAGTTTTTCACAAGATTTGTCAATCGCATCAAGAACAGCTTGCCTTGATATCGCCTTTTCTTTTGCAATTTCTGCAAGGGTCATATTGAAATTGAAATAAGAATTCATGATTTTTTGCCTATCTTGACTTAAAAAACTTCCATAAGCTTCAAACAACTTTCCTATTTCAACAAAATCTTGCAAATCTATTTTTGACATTCATGCCCCTTTTTGTCAAGTATTTTTACTTTACAGCCAATTATAGCATATCAAAACTAATATTGCAACTGTTTTCAGCAAATTTTAAGGCATTAAATTTGAAATAATTGTGTTACTTAAGTGATAAAACACAGGATTTAAAAATAATCTATCATTTTTCAACTTAATTATTCCCTGTTTGATATAATCCTGAAAATAATCATTTTTCTCTATTTCATAATTCAATTTCTTAAGTTCACTTAAATTCACACCAAGTTTGCATCTAAGTCCCAACATGATAATTTCTTCAACTTGCTGTTTTGTCGTCAATTTTTCAATTTCAGTTTTTCCTAACTTATAGTCTTCAAAATTCGAAGCATTGCAACTTCTTATTCCATCCAAAAAAGAATGTGCAGAAAGTCCAAATCCCAAATATTCATCTCTTTGCCAATAATTCAAGTTATGTTTGCTCTCATACTCCTCAAATGCAAAATTGCTTATCTCATATCTTTCCATACCTTTGTCTTGCAAATAATTTGACAATTTGTTGAATGCACCAATAAGCTGTCCTTCATTTAAAGGACAATATTCCTTGTTTTTAATCATCTGATACAACTTCGTGTTTTCATAAATCTCAAGCAAATAACAAGAAATATGTTTTACCCCCAAACTAAGCAATTTTTCTGCATATCTGCACAAATCTTTACCATTTTCGTTTTCCAAACCGACAATAAGATCTGCAGAAACATTATTAAAATATTTTCTTGCTAGTTTGATTTTTTCTATTGCCATATTTTTATCATGTAATCTTCCAATTTTTTGCAAGCTTTTGTCTTTTAGTGATTGAACGCCCACACTCAATCGATTGACTCTAAGCTCCTTCAGTTTTTGCAAAAAGTTTTCTGTGATTGAATTTGGATTTGCTTCAACCGTAAATTCTGCATCTTCATAGACATCAAAATTTTCAAACAAAGTTACAACAATTCTTTCAATTTGAGTTTCAGTCAAAACACTAGGGGTTCCCCCTCCAATGTAAATCGTTTTGACGGGTCTTTTTGTTTTTCTTGTTTTGATTTCTTTACACAACAAATCAATGTATTCTTCTTTTTGTTTTTCATTGGCACAAAAAGAAGCAAAAGCACAGTAATTGCACTTTTGTTCACAAAATGGTATATGGATATAAATTGACAATTCTTTCATCATTTGTCGTCGTCCAGTTTCAATATGCTCATGAAAGCTTCAGAAGGAATTTCAACCGAGCCAATCTTTCTCATTTTTTTCTTTCCTTCTTTTTGTTTTTCAAGCAATTTTCTTTTTCTTGAGATATCACCACCATAACACTTAGCAAGCACATCTTTTCTCATGGCTGAAATGGTTTCACGAGCAATAATTTTATTTCCAATGCAAGCCTGAATAGGAACTTCAAAAAGTTGTCTTGGAATGATCTTTTTCAGTCTTTCAGCCAAATCCCTGCCCCTGTTGTAAGCTTTGTCTTTATGAACGATAAGTGATAGGGCATCACATTTTTCACCATTCAACATCAAATCCACTCTCACAAGATCAGCAGGTTCAAATCCTGCAAATTCATAATCAAAACTCGCATAGCCTTTAGTACGCGATTTCAAGCTGTCAAAAAAGTCATAAATAATTTCTCCCAAAGGAAGCGTATATTTAAGTTCCACTCTCTTTTTATCAAGATATTGCATATCTGTGTAAATACCCCGTTTATCTTGACAAAGCTCCATAATTGTGCCCACATATTCTGGTGGTGTGAAAACATTAACTTTCACGATAGGCTCTTCAATTCTGTCTATCTCCACTGCAGAAGGAAGATTTGAAGGATTAGAAATTTCCAACATATCTCCATTTGTTTTATAAACATTGTAAGACACACTTGGAGCTGTTGTGATGATATCCAAATTGAATTCTCTTTCCAATCTTTCTGTTATAATCTCAAGATGCAATAATCCCAAAAATCCACAACGAAAACCATATCCTAAAGCAGACGAAACTTCTGGCGTAAACTGCAAACTGGCATCGTTGAGTTTAAGTTTTTCAAGACTGTCTTTAAGCTCATTATATTTTGCTCCATCCACAGGAAAAATTCCACAAAAAACAACAGGTTGAACTTCTTTATAACCTGCAAGAGGTTTTTCAATAGGCAAAACAGCAGAAGTTATTGTGTCACCGACTTTCACATCTGCAATGGTTTTGATTGATGCTGCAATATAACCTACATCACCTGCAGAAAGCTCTTTGACTTCTTTTGTGTTTGGAACAAAAATCCCAACTTCAGTGACTTCAAAAACTTTTCCTGTTTGCATCATCAAAACTTTGTCACCTGCCTTAACAGTTCCGTCAAAAACTCTAACTAAACATATAGCTCCTTTAAAATTATCATAGTGACTGTCAAAAATTAAGCATTTAAGAGGTTTGCTTTCATCACCAACAGGAGCTGGAATATCTTTGATGACAGCTTTCAAAACTTGATCTATGTTCAAACCTTCTTTTGCTGATATACATGGACAATTTTCTGCATCAAATCCAATCACTTCTTCTATTTCTTTTTTGACTTCTTCCACTCTTGCAGAAGGCAAATCAATTTTGTTAATAACTGGAATTGTTTCCAAATTGTTGTCAAGTGCAAGATAAGTGTTTGCCAAAGTTTGAGCCTCCACTCCTTGTGAAGCGTCAACAAGAAGTATTGCCCCTTCACATGCTGCCAATGAACGTGAAACCTCATAGGTGAAATCCACATGTCCAGGAGTGTCTATCAAATTGAGAGTGTATTCTTTTCCTTCAAATTCATAAATGAGTCTCGTTGGAGCAAGTTTTATTGTGATTCCTTTTTCTCTTTCAAGTTCCATGCTGTCTAATATTTGATTTTGCATGTCACGCTTTGAAACTGTGCCCGTCATTTCAATCAAACGATCTGCCAACGTGCTTTTGCCATGATCAATATGTGCGATAATGCAAAAATTTCTTATAAGGTTTAAATCTTTCAAGTAAATCTCCTATTTTTCTATTCAAAATATTATACAACAGCTTGAAATTTTCTTCCAAACAAAATATAAATAATTCATTTAAAAAGAAAAAAACACGAAATTAATTCGTGCTTAAAAGTTGATAAAAGTTTTTTATTTAACTTTTTCCATGTATGATCCATCTCTTGTGTCAACTCTGATCATATCTCCGATATTGACAAAAAGTGGAACACTGATCACATAACCAGTGCTGAGTGTGGCAGGCTTCTTTGATGCTTTTGAAGTGTCACCTTGGATTCCTGGTTCTGTGTCCACAACTTCAAGTTCAACAAAAGTTGGAGGATAAACAGCAAAAGGAACTCCTTTATATATATACATTGTTGTTGGCATATTTTCTGTGATGAAATTGAGAGCATCAGCAACGGAATCTTTATTCAATGGCATTTGTTCATATGTTTCATTGTCCATAAAATAATAAAGTTCACCATCATTGTAAAGATAAAGCATTTCTTTCTTTTCAATCACTGCATCTTGAAATTTATCAGAAGGGTTGAAAGTGTCTTCTCTCACTTGTCCTGTCATAACATTTTTGATTTTTGCTCTAACAAATGGTGAGCCTTTTCCAGGTTTAACATGCAAAAATTCAATAACATTATAAACATTTCCGTCCATTTCAAAAGTTGTGCCTTTTCTAAAATCTCCAGCTGTAACCATAAATAATTATCTCCTATTCTTAAAATTAAGGTGCACCTAGCCCCTTTATGCAAATATGATAGCATAAATTTGCTGTAATAATCAAGCAATTTTCAAAAAAAGCGTTTTATTGCTTTTTTATTGAATTTAAATATATGTTTTTCATCGTTACACTATCTTCTGCCATTGTTCCATTAGACTCACAAATAACATGGCAATTTAAACCATTTTTTATCAAAACCTCGCAAAATGGTTCAAATTCTGGTCCATAAATATTATCTTCAAAAGTTAAATGTCTGATTTCACCCTTTTCACCATATTGAATCTTAGAGAAATGTACATGAGCATTTTTTGTTCGAAATTTACCCAATTTTTCAAAACAATAATCAATGATTTTTTGAAAGTCTTGCTCCGTTTTTAAAGAGCCTTGAGTCAGTGCATTTATATGTCCAAAATCAAAAGTAGGCATAAGTTTTGAAGAAATTGTGCAAAGATCAATTATTTCTTTATAAGTGCCTATTTGCATTGTTTTTCCCATAGTTTCAGGACAAATAAACATATCTTGACTTAATTCTTGTTCAATTTCAGGCATAAATTCTTTAAATCTTTCTGTCATGAGTTTTATTGCATTTTCTCTTGTTTCTTTTCCACATGAACCTGCATGAAAAACCATTCTTTTTGCACCAAAAGCATTCAAAAATTTGATTCCAGTTTTGATATAGCCAAGTGACTTTTCATACATCACAGGATCTGGATTAGCAAAATTAATGAAATAAGGAGCATGAATTGACATTTCAATGCCATATTTTTTAAATTCTTCTCCTATTTTTTGTGCCATTTCTGTGGACATACGATAGCCTTGTCCAAAGCTATATTCAAACAAATCCAATCCACCAGAAAAAAGATTCTTTCCCTGTTCACTTAACCATTTGGCAGTTTCCAAAGTGGATTTATGCCCTTGATCATAAAAAGATTCACTATTTCCAGAAGGTCCAAAAAGCACACTGCTCATACTATATCTCCTTGTTTTACATAAGTCTTAAATTGAATTTTAAAATATTTTCTTTAATTTCTCCAATGCCAAGAAAATCATTTTCATTAAACATTTTATAAAGACCATCAGCTTGTTCAAATAGGATTTTCTGACCATTAAACAATTTTTGGCATTGCTGCAAATTCAAGTCAATTGAATCATAGTCAAAGACTTTATCGCAAGATATTAAAGAAAAGTTTTTGTTTTTGACTTCTTCAATTGAACTTGCGTCTTTTAATTGAAAACCACCACATCTTGTACGTGTTATGCATTGCATACTACCATAAGTAATCAATTTTTCTGCCAAATCTCTGCAAACACTCCTTATGTAAGTGCCACTTGAACAGGAAATCGAAAACTTAAAAACATTCTCCTGTAATTCGTCTAAAAGTTTAAAATCATAAATTTCAATCTCTTTTGGTTTCAAATTAATTGTTCTTCCACTTCTTGCTTCTTTATATGCAACCTTACCTCCCACTTTCTTTGCAGAATATTGTGGAGGCAATTGTGAATATTTGCCGATCATTGTCTTGATAGCATCTTCAACTTGTGATTTTGTTATGTGACAATCTTTTTGTTTAATTATCTCTCCTGATGTGTCAAGTGTGTCGGTTTCAAATCCAAAAACAAACACAGTCTCGTATGTTTTGTCTTTATTTAAGAAAAAATCAAACAATTTAGTTGCATTGTTAACAGTAACGGGTAACAACCCCTGACCTTCCAAATCTAAAGTCCCTAAATGTCCACACTTTTTGGCGTCAAGACTATACTTAACAATATTTACAACTGTATTAGATGAAATTCCTGCTGGCTTATTGACAAGAATGATTCCACTTTTGTTGAAACTGTATTTTTTTTCAACCATTCAATATCTCCGTTGCCCACTTGGCTATATTCTTATTAATTTGAGTTTTTGTTATGTCAATTTCAAAAGCAGATGCATTTGGATGTCCACCACCACCCATTTTGGATGCAAATGGAACTAAATTTATTTCCTTTGAACTTCTCATGCTGAATTTAAAATGATTTTTACTGCTTTCTATAATCAAAAATGCCAAATCAACTCCTTGAATCTTAATTAATTCGTTTGAAAATTCTTTGATATCATTGACGGTTGCTTTAAGTTTTTTCATACTTTTTAAATCAAAAATAACATGTGCAACTCTGCTATTGCAATTCAAAACCAAATTTTTATATAAGAATTCACTTAAAACAATATGATGCTTGGAAATGCTACGGTACATTGCTTCATAAACATCTTGTACATTTGCATCATTTTCAAGTAAGCAAATTGCATCTTCAAAAACTTCACGGCTTAAATTTGTGTTTAAAAATCTATTGGTATCTCCCATTAATCCAGCATAAATGTATGTGCAAGCATCTTGTGATGGCTTAATTTCTTCAGTTCTAAACAAATCTAAAATCATTTGTGATGCTGAAGCCTTTTTGTTGTCAATGCGACAATTTTTTACATCCGTTCCTTCATCTCCACAAATGCTATGATGATCTATCGCAATCAAATTTTGACATAATTTCAACTCATTTTGAAATTCATCATCAATTCTTTTGAAATCATGCAAATCAACCATTATTGCCAAATCATAGTCAGAAGTTTTGTATAAATTTTTTGTG
The DNA here is from genome assembly GCA_949841595.1 of uncultured Christensenella sp. Lineage (GTDB taxonomy): Bacteria > Bacillota > Clostridia > Christensenellales > UBA1242 > Caccovivens. Next base: position 97,209 of record CATKZB010000001.1, read on the forward strand.
TCATTTAAAGGAAAAATCTGTGGCAAACATTCTCTTTTGTCCCTTGAAACAAATATATCTGCATTTTTCCCTATTTGACGACAAAACTCTCTCAAACTGAACATTGACCCACAAGCATCAGGATCAGGCTCTCTATGGGCAAAAATTGCAATATTTTTTGCCTTTTTTATTTTTTGAATGATTTGTTTATAAGTCATCATCGCCATCTTGTGTCTCCTCTGCAGGAATATTGAGATTTCTCAAAATCTCTTCAACTCTTATTGCACTCATTGTGCTTTTGTCAACAACAAAATTGATTTTGGGAATAAAAGGCATATCCACCATTTTTGCAAGTTCTCTTTTGATGTATCCTTCACTCTTTTGCAAAACTCTTGTGACATTTGAAACGTCATTAATATCCAAAACACTCACTTTTGCTTTGCAATATTTGAAATCTGGCGTTACATTAACTTCAGTTATGCTCACAATTTTATCAAGCCTTGGATCATTCATTTTGTTTTTAATTATTTCAACCAAACACTTTTGAATTTCACTGTTTGCTCTTTCAATACGATTTGACATAAAAATCTCCTTTTTTTATTATAAAGCGAATAAAAGAGATTATCAACTAATCTCTTTTAACTTCTTGCTTCAAATAACATTCCAAAATATCTCCTTCTTGGAAATCGATATTATCTTTAAGTTTAATACCACATTCAAAGCCTTTTGCAACTTCACTCTTTTCGTCTTTAACAATCTTCAAAGAATCCACTGTGCTTTCGCCAACGAGTTCTTCTCCACGTTTAATTTTGGCAATTGCATTTCTTTGAATCTTTCCGTCAAGCACATAACTTCCTGCAACTTTTCCTGCAGAAGAAAGCTTAAACACAACTCTTATTTCTGCACTTCCAATATATTTTTCTTCATACTTAATTGCCATCATTCCCTTAGAAAGACGAGTTACTTGATCGACAATCTCATAAATAATTCTTGATTCAATCAATTGAACTTTCAAACTATCCACCATTTGCATAGTTTTGTTTGGTGTTTTGATATTAAATGCAATGATTGTTGATCCAGTTGTTTGAGCAAGCAAGACGTCGCTTTCTGTGATTGCACCTGCAGCACTATGAATGCAAACAACCTTAACTTCTTCATTTCTGATTGCTTCCAATGAAGCTTTAAGAGCCTCAACAGAGCCTTGAGTATCTGCTTTGATGATAACATTCAAACTCTTCAAATTGCCTTCATGAACACGACTCATAAAGTCATCAGCACTCACACCAGAAGTGTGTTTAGCTCTTTCTTGTTTAATCTTGTTGATTCTTTCGTTGATAACCTGTTTAGACAAACTTTCTTCAACAGCATAAACAGCATCACCAGAATTTGGGACATCATTGAATCCCATAACAGCAACTGGTGTTGATGGAGCAGCTTTTTTGACAGGTTTTCCATTTTCATCAAACATTGCTTTAACTTTTCCGTAAGTGATACCAGACATAATTGAATCACCTATTTTCAAAGTTCCGTTTTGAACAAGCACTGTTGCAACAGCACCACGATTCTTGTCAAGTTCAGCTTCAATAACTGTACCTGTTGCCATTTTGTTTGGATTTGCTTTCAAATCTTCAACTTCAGCAACAAGCAAAATCATTTTCTTGAGTTCGTCCATACCCATTCCTGTTTTAGCTGAAATAGGCACACAAATCGCATCTCCACCCCATTCTTCTGGCAGAATATCATATTCTGTGAGTTGTTGTTTAACTTTATCTGCATTTGCTTCAGGTTTATCCATTTTGTTGATAGCTACAATCATAGGAACTTTTGCAGCCTTAATGTGATTTATTGCTTCAACAGTTTGAGGCATAATTCCATCATCAGCAGCAACAACCAAAATTGCAATATCAGTAACTTCAGCTCCCCTTGCTCTCATAGATGTGAAAGCAGCATGACCTGGAGTGTCAATAAATGTGATTTTTTCACCATTAAATGAAATTTGATAAGCACCAATCTTTTGAGTGATTCCACCAGCTTCGCCAAGGACTACGTTTGTTTTTCTGAATGCATCAAGAAGAGATGTTTTACCATGATCAACATGTCCCATAACTGTGACAACAGGTGGTCTTTTAACCAAATCTTTATCGTCATCAGTTTCACTTGATTTGTCCATAAGTTTTTCTTCATAAGTTTTATCAAGCTTAAGTTCAAGTGTAACACCCAATTCGCTAGCAACCAATTCACAAGTATCAAAATCAATAGAGCTGTTTATTGTTGCCATAACTCCGAGCAACATCATTTTCTTAACAATTTCTGTGACAGGTTTTCCAATCTTTTCACTGAGCTCTTTCACAGTGATTTCTCTTGATGTCAAAACTGCATGAGTCACTTGTGGAGCAACCTTAACTTCAACTTCTTTTTTCTTCTTTATAAGTTTTCTTGAACCCATTGTGGTTTCTTCAAAACCTTCTTCATCCATAACATAGATATTATTTTGTTTTGAAGAAGTCGCACGTGCTCTTGCAGAAACTTTTTTAGCTTCATCAATATTTCTTCTTTGTTTGTTTTTGTTTCCAAAATTTCTTTCTGGCTGAGCCAAAACAGCACTGCTTTCTGTTGGCTGTGGAGCAAAAGATTTGAAACCATTTGCTCTCGTTGAAACAAACGAATTGTTTTTGTTTCTGTTTTGTCCATTCTGATTCTGTCCATTTTTGTTGAATTGACTGTTGTTGTTTCTGCCATTCAAACCAGCACCAGCATTTCTTTGTTGAAATTTGTTGTTTCCGTTTTGATTGTTTTGTCTGAAATTATTTTGGTTGTTGTTTCTCTGACCAAAATTCTTTCCATTTTGATTGTCAAATTTACGGAAATTGTTGTTTTGATTGTTTCCTTGAGAGAATATTTGTTTCTTAGGTTCTTCAACTTTTTCTTGCTCAGAAACAGAAACTTCAGCTTCTTTTTTCAAAACTTCAGTTTCTTTTGCTTTTTGCAACTCAGCATTCTTTCTCTCTTCCTCTTTTTGCTTTGCAAGAATCTTGTTTTTTTGTTCTTGCACCATTTTAGAGAAATTATCTATATCAGCTTTCGATTGTTTAATAGACAACAATAAATCTTGCAAAGATCCATCTCTTTGAATGTTGTTTATTGTTTTAAGCGCATTAAGTTGTTGTGTAGCCAAATTATTCTCCTTTTAAACATACCAATATGTTTTCGCTCATAGCTTTGTTTTTCAAGCCTATAGCCTTACAATTTTCAATAGACATTATTTCGTTCAAGTTTTCCACTTCAAGCAATGGAATCTCTTTTTTATTTGACAAAAACTTCATTTCTCTCAAAAGAGAATTCCCTGCTGTCTTGTCCACCAAAAGTAAATACAACTTTTTCTGATAATCCATTAAATTGTCTTTACCAATTATGACATATCCAGCTTTTCTTGCAATTGAAATCAATCCGTTAATCTTTGTCAATCTCTTCTCCAATCATTTGATAAACACTTTGTGGAACTTCACATTTAAAAGCTTTGTTCAATGACTTTTGTTTGCAAAGTTTTTCAAAACATTCTTTGGATTTGCAAACATAAGCACCTCGCCCATTTGCCTTTCCAGTTTTGTCAACAAAAATGTTTCCTTCTTTGTTTTTAACAATTCTAAGCAATGTTTTTTTGTCGCTTTGACCACGACAAACAACACACATTCTTATCTTTTCTTTTGGTTTATTTTGCATATATAAACCCCTTTAATTAAATTTCTGGAAATTCATCACCGTCAATGGTTTCAAGTTCTTCCAAGTCATCCATCGAGTCAAAAGAATCTTCATCAGAAAGTTCTGTAAGTTCGTATTCAACATCTTCTGTTTCAGCTTTTGCAGGTTTAAGATAACTTTCTGGCTTAACATCAATTTTCCAACCAGTAAGTTTTGCTGCCAATCTGACATTTTGACCTGCTTTTCCAATAGCCAAAGACAATTTATCATCAGGCACAATAACTTGAGACATGTTCAAACTGTCGTTGGTTTCAACAGAAAGCACTTTTGCTGGACTTAATGCTCTTGCAATATATTCAAGTGGATCATCAGAATATTCAACAAGATCAATCTTTTCACCATTCAATTCATTGACAATAGTGTTGATTCTTGTTCCTCTGTTTCCCACACAAGCACCCACAGCATCAACATTTGGTCTGTCTGTGTAAACAGCAACTTTTGCTCTGTTTCCTGCGTCACGAGCAATGTTTTTTATTTTAACTTCTCCACTGGCAATTTCTGGAATTTCCAATTCAAACAATTTTCTGATAAATCCGATATTGCTTCTTGAAACTTGAATTTGAGGTCCTTTGAAAGAATCTTTAATCTTTTTCACATAAACCTTAACTCTGTCACCTACATTAAATTTATCGCCAGGAATTTGGTCGTTTTTCATCATAACGCCTTCAGTGTGAGTTCCTGCAATTTGAACATAAACATTGTCTCCGTCAACACGTTTAACTATAGTTGTCAAAAGTTCATCTTCTTTTTCAGAGAGTTCACTGACAGCATTTTGTCTTTCCATTTCTCTCAATTTTTGCATAACAACTTGCTTTGCTGTTTGTGCAGCAATTCTTCCAAAGTCTTTTGTTGTTTCTTCAACAGCAACAATATCTCCCACTTTGTAAGACTTTTTTAATGTTCTTGCTTCAGCCAAAGAAATTTCCTTGTCTGGATCTTCAACTTCTTGAGCAACAGTCTTGTAAGAATAAATTCTGATTGTGTTGCGTTCTGGATAAAGTTTAACCATAGCTGATTTTGCTTCTCCATACATTTTCTTGTATGCAGATGTAAGAGCTGCTTCAAGAGTTTGAATAAATGTTTCCTTGTCTATTTTTCTTTCTGTTTCAAGTTCGTCAAGTGCCTTGAAAAAATCTTTATTAACCATTTTTTGATTTCTCCTTAAAATTTTATTACCAGTTTTATAGATGCAATTTTTTCTCTGTCAAAAATCTGCGTTCCGTCTTCATATTGCAAGGTCACAGTTTTTTCATCAAAAGTTTTTAAAATTCCCGTAAACGCTTTCTTGCCACCTATTTTTGCAAACAAATTTAAATCAACTTCATTTCCAAGATTTCTCTTTAAGTCTCTGTCTGTTTTAAGTGGTCTATCCAAACCCGGTGAACTTACAACCAATGTATAAGGTTTGTCATCAGTTGGATTGAGTTCGTCCAAAATAGGGTCAATTTTTTTGTTTACAATTTCACAATCGTCAATACTTACGCCATCTTCTTTGTCTATTGTAAAAATCAAACTCATGCCACCATTTTCTTTTTCAAAACTCACTTCTAAAAGTTCATAGCCCATTTCTTCAATCACAGGTTTAAGTTTTTCTTCGCAAATTTGTTTAACTTTTGCCAAATCGCACCTCCAAAATGTTCACTTAACACAAGGAGTGAGCAAACGAATTTGCCCACTCCCTGTCAAGATATAAATATTATAACCCAAAAATATATAAAAAGCAAGATAATTTAATATAAAAAATAATATTTTTATAATAAACAGCAAAAAATTTATGTTTTGAGATTTTTTTCACTCAATTTAAGTAAAACTTGTGCTGTTGCATAGGCATCATTCCATGCCCTGTGTGCACCTTCCAAGGTAAGTCCCAAAGCTTTAACAACAGTTCCAAGGTTAAATCTTGTGATTTTAAGCCTTGATGTCCTTGCCAAATTCAAAGTGTCAATAGTTGGATTTTCAAACACAAGGCCAGCATTTTCAGCTTCTCTTCTGATAAATTTGATATCAAAGCCAATCAAGTTATGCCCACAAAGTGTGCAACCTTTGGTAAATTCATAAAATTCTTTAATGACAAGTTCAATTGGTGGTGCATTTTCAACCATCTCTGGGGTTATCCCCGTCAAATCAACAACTTCATAAGGAATCTGCTTTGTTGGCTTAACAAAGGTTGAAAATTTCTCGATGATATTTCCATCCTCAACTTTAACAGCACCCAGTTCAATGATTTGATCTGTTTCAGAATCAAGCCCTGTAGTTTCAATATCAAACACAACAATAGTTTTGCCCATAACACGATCGGTGTATTTTCCTTTTTGTTCAAACATGCTGTCCTGAGAAAGAGCAGTAAGTTTTTCAATTTGAACAACAGGTCCATCTGAAAAAACCGATTTCTTTTCAACAACTTCTTCTTTTTCTGTTTTGCTTGCAAGGGCAAGTTTATCGACATAAAGGCAAAGTCTGTTCAATTGGTTGAGTCTCACATCTCCATGAAGTAAAACATACATATATTCTTCCAAAGCATCCATGTCAGCCTCATTGCGTTTTGGACAAAAATAAACACAGTCAATTTTACCTTTTTCGTCAGATATTTGAAAGTTATAAAAAGCCTTCGATTGACCTGCATATTTGCCAGTTTTTCTTATAAAATCCTTTCGCTCAATTTTAGAAATAAATCCTGCAACAATAACAGAATTTTTTGGCTGTTTGATGAAAGACAAATATTCTGGCTTAGGTGTTATATCTTTTCCTATCACTTCTTTAACGATTTCAACATTGTATCTTTGAACCGGTTTGTATGCAGTTTTCATCTGCACATTTTCGATATCAACTTCGTCAATTATTTCCTTTTTTTCTGTCAAATTGATAACAAAATCAACCAAAAAATTATCTTTCAAATATTTTGATAATTCCCCAGAGATTTTATGTTCAGCAAAAAATGTTGTCATTCTTGAACTTAATTCAATGTTCAACAAAACATCAATTGGAGTAATTTCAATATTAAAATTTTCGTCAGTCAAATATGTAGTCACAATTTTATATTTTTTATCAAAAAATGAGTGAATTGCTTTCAAAATCAAACGAGATTCCAAAAACACTCTCATAAATTTGACTTTCAAATCAACTTTCTCCAGTTGCAAAATTTCTGCAAGCCAATCAACTATCTCTTTCTTTTGTTTGTCAGACAATTCTTCAGTTGTTGAAGGATACAAAAAAGTTATGGTGCAAACGCCTTCTCGTTTTTTCACCACAACTTCTTTAAGTTGAAGGTTTGCATATTTTTCGCCAAAAGCTGAATGAAATTCTTGCTCAAAGTTCATACAAACATTCTAATTTAATTTAAAAATTTTGTCAAGTGTTTGATCTAAAGCACAAAGTGCAAAATATCCACAATGATTACAAATCCAAACAAAATGCATAACCCTACAAAATGAATCATGCTTTCCACTTTTCTGTTGATAGGTTTCCCTCTTATCCATTCAATGACCGTGAACAACACATGAGATCCGTCCAATGCAGGAATTGGAAGCAAGTTGAACACAGCCAAATTGGCTGCAATCAGTGGAATGAAAACCAAAAGATAAGACAAACTTTGTGATGCATAAGTTGCAATGGTTGAAATCGTGGCAACTGTCCCACCCATTTCTGAAATTGGAATTTGGAAAGTGATAAGCATCCAAAGACTTTTCAAAACAACCCAAGCAAAACCAAAAGCCATTTCAAATGAACGACAAAATCCTGACCATGCATCATAGACATAGGCCTTTGTGCAAGGAGTTTCGTCTTTTCCTGATTCAAGACCAACATAACAATTAAGCACTGTTTCGTCCTTGCTATTCTTCTCAAATTCTGGGTAAACAACAATTGTTAAATCTTGAACTTGCCCATCTCTTGAAACTGTCATTGTAAAGGTATATTTTTCAACATCGTTGATATTTTCTTGCGTCAAATTGTTATCTTCATAATATTTCTTCGCAAGTCCTCTTTGTTGATTAACTAATGTGACATAATTTTCACCAAAAGCAAAATCAATTTTTTGTCCTTCAACATGAGTGATAACATCGCCCACTTGATAAGGGTTGACATGACTTGTTTGATCAAATCTCACAATCTGAGGCACATCATAACCTGTTGAGCAAAGAAGCACCCAAGAGAAAATTATTGCAGTAATAAAGTTTGCAGTCACTCCTGCCAAAAAGACAATAATTCGTTTCCATGGTTTTTGATTGTTGAAAGCTGTAGGAGAGTTGGATTCTTCTTTATCATCATCTCCCTCAAATGCACAATAACCACCCAAAGGAAAAATACGGAAAGAAAATTTTTCTCCCGTCTTTTTATTTGTTTTTGAAAATATAGGAAAACCGAATCCTACTGAAAATTCTGTAATCTTAAATTTAAGAATTTTTCCTGCAATATAGTGACCAAATTCATGAATCAAAACCATGAACAGCAAAATCACGATTGCAAGCAAAATATAAGCAACTATCATATCTAAATTCCTTAAAATTCAATGTCGGCTCTTTAGTTAAATAGCAAAAATCCAAAATGCAAGCAAAATATAAGGTGCAACAAAAATATGAGAATCAATTCTGTCTAAAAGTCCACCGTGTCCTGGCAAAAACTTTCCACTGTCACTGACACCTGCTCTTCTTTTGATGATAGATTCAAACAAATCTCCACATTGAGAAACAACAGAACCAAACAAAACAATCAAAAGATATGCCCATATAGGGAAGATTTCCATAAAAGGCTTGAAAGATTCAACACAGCCAAAAATCAAGTAAACACAAGCACCAAACAAGACAGACCATAAAATACCACCAATTGAGCCAGAAATTGTTTTACCTGGGCTAATTTTTGGACAAAGTTTTTTCCCTCCAATCACAGATCCCGTAAGCATTGCGAAGGTATCTGTAAAAATAGGAATCAAGAATGCAGTAGCAAGCACAAAAACTGAAACATTGGTTTTGATATCAACCAATTTCCCAAGAGGGATATCATTAAAATGATTCACAAAAACAAAAAGCAAAAACACAAATGCAGGATAAACAAAACAAATCAAAGTGTGCAAAGCCTTTTTTAAAGCAAATTTTGTGACAGACATATTGTTAACATTTCTGACGGTCATTTCGTGCAACACTGACTGTTTTTTTCTTAGAAGTCCAAAAATCAACGCCCCCAAAAATGCAACAATCATCAAAGCTACATCAATCAAAACTGTATACAAAATCCAGAAAATGTTGTTTGTGGCACTTGAATAATAAACACCTATCAGATTTCCAGCAAGCAAAAATGATGGGAAAAACATTGCAAGTCCTTGATAATTATATAATCCAGTTTTTGCAAGCAATTTGGACATTTCATAACATGCTATGCTTGCCAAAATTCCAAAGAAAGCATCAAAGAAATAGTCACTTACATAGATTTTTAAAACAAACAAAATCACCAAAGCAAGAACAATTCCGATTGACGAATATATTCTTTTTTTCATCATTTACCCCCAAATCTTCTGTTTCTTTTTGAAAAAGCCAAAAGTGCCTTTTCAAGTTCTTTTTTATCAAAACTTGGCCAGCAAGTTTTTGTGAAATAAAGTTCGCTATAAGCCATTTGAAACAACATGAAATTTGATATTCTCATCTCCCCACTTGTTCTCACAACCAAATCAACATCTGGCGATGGTGCAGAATATAAATTTTCTTTCAAATTTTCAATTGTAATTTTCTTTTCGCCTTTTTCAATCAATTGATTAACAGCATGAACGATATCATCTCTTCCACCATAGTTCATAGCCAAGTTGACCACAAGTCCAGTGTTATTTTTGGTTTCATCCATAACCCTTACAATAATTTCTCTGAGTTTTTCTGGAAATTTTGAAACATCTCCCATTGAAACAAATTTGATATTTTTTTTGACAAAAGCTTTTTCATTATCTTTAACCAAGTTATAAGCTATGTCAAAAATATAATCTATTTCTTCGGCTGACCTATTCCAATTTTCAGTTGAAAAGGCAAAAAACGAAGCATATTTTATTTCTTCATATTCTGCCAACACACTTATGATGTTTTTAAGAGCAAGTCCCCCTTGTTTATGCCCAATCATCTTGTTGAGACCACGTCTTACTGCCCATCTGCGATTGCCATCCATAATAAAAGCAATATGTGTTGGAAATTTTTCAATTTTGTTTTTCTTTTTAAACATAACAACCTTTAAAAATTAAGTTTCGTTCTTTAGTTTAAACTTTCATGACTTCTTGTTCTTTTTCGTCACATTGTTTATCAGCCATTTCAGTATATTTGTCGATAAGTTTTTGAACTTCTTTTTCTGAAGCAGCATATTCATCTTCAGAAAGTTCTCCGTCTTTTTTCAAATCTTTAAGCATATCCAAAGTGTCACGACGCACATTTCTCATAGCAACTTTGGTTTCTTCACAAATCTTTTTGACATTCTTGACAATTTCTTTTCTTCTTTCTTCAGTAAGCATAGGGAAAACCAAACGAATTGTCTTTCCATCATTTGTTGGAGTTATACCAATATCTGCTTGTGAAATTGCTTTTTCAACATTTTTAATTTGAGAAGCATCCCAAATATTTATGTTCAAAATTCTGGCTTCTGAAACCGTCACCGTCCCCATTTGAACAATTGGAGTTGGAACTCCATAATATTCCACCATAACCTTGTCTAAAATATGTGGATTTGCTCTTCCTGCTCTAATAACAAGATATTCGTTCTGTTGGTGCAAATATGCCTTTTCCAAATCTTGTTTGCAACTAGAAAAAATATCATCTACTAATTCGTTCATAAAAACTCCTTTAAACTATTTTATTGTATAGTATAACTGAAAAAAGATAAATTTGCAAACAAAATAAACTCAAAACAAAAAGGATTGCAATTTGATTTGCAACCCTTAATTTAAAATTTATTTTTCAAAAATATAATCATTATTTTTCACATCATTTTTTGCACCAGTGGTCTCGTTAATCGCTTTATTAAGTCCATTAAGTGATTTTGCAAGTTTTTGATTTCCAACCTTAACTATTTTTATTGTGTTAAACAATGATTCTTCGTTTTTAATCATGAAACTATTTTCAACTGAATTAATAAATGGTTCTGAAATTTCTTTGACAATCAAATCGGAAATTGCAACCTTATCATCAAAAGTTTTTCCCAAATATTTCATCATTTTTTCAAACAATTGATCAGTGTTTGAATATTTTTTACCAATATTATAACGTTTCTGAATAAATGTATTTCTTAAACCATTCAAATTTTTTTCTATTTCTTTACTTACCTTAATTTCATAAGTTTTTGCGTCAGTCAGATTCGTCACTCTTGCCAAAGCAAATCTTTTATTTTGTAAATTTTTAATATTTTGAGATAATCTTGCAATTTCTTCTCTTTTTTGACTTAAAGTTATTTGATTATCTTTCAAAAATCTTGGTAAATCTTTTAACTTTTGACCATATCGTCTAATATTTTTTCTGAATTGTTTCTCACCTTTTGAAATTCTTAATTCACGATCTTCGATTTGTCCCCATAAATTGTTTAAAGATACATCTTCAGGATTGAATAAATCATAAAATGTAAGCACCAAATCCCAATCATTTATTTCTTCTATCTTCAAATTTTGAACAATATTTGTATTCTCAAGCTTATTTAATATAATATCAACATCAAAATCAACGCTGTTGGCAAATAAAGATTTACCCAATTCAAAAAATCTTTCCAAATATGGATCATCTTGATTTTCTTCATCATGATCATTAATTTTTTCAAACAAATCTTTGAGTTTATCTTGATTCATTCCCAAAACATATGGATTTTTCTTTATATATTCGGAAACTTTTGTTGAATCATCTTTAAAACTTGTTTCCAAAGTCAAAATATTTCCTATAAGGTTTTCATAAATATTGTCTCTTGGCGTTTGCCTTAAATCATCAAGATAAAGAGGTTTTTGAACAAGTTCATTTGCCAAATTATAATATCTGTCATCATCAAAAAAAGATTTTAAATTAGTGCTTATATATTTATTTTTTGCTGACATTTCTTTTGCATTAATAAGAAGCAAAGAAGAATTGTTTTTTAACAAATTTCTTAACGTAATCAATTTTGCTTCAATGTCAGTAACAGTTTCGCTTTCAACTTTATCTGCTTTGACATTGTCTCTAAAAAACTCCAAAGCTTCATAAATTTTATCTGGAGTGCTGGTAAACAATGACAAGTTGTTCAACAAAAGTTCTTTTACCTCATCTACACTGTCATTAACTTTGAATAGATTATATTTATTCACTCCATCAGAAATTTCAAAATTTTTTATCGTGTTGTAAATTTTAGAAATATCAAGATTACTTACTTTAGAAATTAGAGAAGAACACTTTTCAAAACAAGCAACAGTTTCTTTGTCAGTAAGCTTTAAAGTTTTTCTTAAATCCATAAAAATCTCATCAAAATAACGATCATATGCATTTACTTTAGTCTGTTTTTTATAGTCACTTTTAGTGTTTCCATCTGTCAAAACTTGATTGTAAATGATTTTATAAGCATTCACCCCTCTTGCAGTTGTTCTGACAAAAAGTTTTCTTAATCTTTCATGAGTTTCTTCTATTGTTTCATCATAAAAATTTTTATAATTCAATTTAGAAAGAAGAACCATACCAACTTTGCGTTTAAGTTTTTCATCGACAACAAATTTTCCTTTTTCGTCTGTCAAATTAACAAATTTATCACAAGCAGGGATCAAAACATCAAGCATACAATGCAATCTGTCATAATCTTTTGGATAGAAAAACTTTTTCTCCACAAGTTTTTCAACTTCTTCTTGTGAAAGTGCAAAGTATTTTTCCATAACAGTGTAAAGTTCAGTTCTTTCCATAACACTCCTATTCACACGATTAGTATAACCCAAATAATAGTTTTTGTCAAGGTTGAATTTGACAAAATTCGACATTAGTCATTAAAAACAGTTCTTCCACACTCAAACCAAGAAAAAACACACTTAATTAAGTGTGTTTTGTTAAATTAGTTTCCGGCCATTTGTTTTGCAACTTCTTCAGCCAAATTGTCAACTCTCTTTTCAAGACCTTCACCAAGTTCATAACGAACAAATCTACGGATTGAAATTTTTTCTCCAATTTTCAAAGTAGCTTCCGTCAAAACATCTTTGATTGTCTTGCTTTGATCTTTAACAAATGCTTGATTCATAAGGCAGACATCTTCATAGTATTTTTTAACTCTACCTTCAACCATTCTGTCAACGATGTTGGCTGGTTTGCCTTCGTTAAGTGCTTGAGCTCTCAAAATTTCTTTTTCATTTTCAAGCTCTGCAGGATCAACTTCTTCTTCTCTTACATATTTAGGATTTGCAGCAGCAATTTGCATTGCGATATCTCTAACAAGAGCTTGGAAATCGTCACTTTTGGCAACAAAGTCTGTTTCACAGTTAACTTCCACCAAAACTCCGATTCTTCCACCCATGTGGATGTAAGAAGCAACCAAACCTTCAGAAGCAATTCTTCCTTGTTTTTTGTCTACAGCTTTAAGTCCTCTTTCTCTCAAAAGAACAATAGCTTTTTCAAAATCTCCGTTTGCATCTGTGAGTGCCTTTTTGCATTCCATCATGCCAACGCCTGTTTGTGCTCTAAGTTTAGCAACATCTTGTGCAGTAAAACTCATAATAAATCTCCTTTAAATTTTTAGATTTCAACTTTATTTTTCTTCAGCTTTAACTTCAGCAGTTTCTTCAGTTTTAGCTTCTTTTTTAGCAGCTGGTTTCTTTCTTGGTTTCTTTGCAGTTTTCTTTGTTTCTTCTCCTGCTTCAGCAAGTTCAACACTTGGTTTTGCTTGTTCCAAAAGACTTTCAAGGTCAACCTCTTCAGCTGATTCTTCCTCGTCTTTCTTCATAGAAACTCCTTCTCTAGCTTCAATAACTGCATCTGCAACAGCAGCAGCAATAAGTTTTACAGAACGAATTGCATCGTCATTTCCTGGAATAACGATTTCAACGCCTGAAGGATCACAGTTTGTATCAACAAGGCTGACAACTGGAATCTTCAAAATTCCTGCTTCATGAACACAGATTTTTTCATTTGATGGGTCAACAACAAAGATAACTCCTGGAAGTTCTCTCATATCTTTGATTCCACCAAGATTTTTTTCAAGTTTGTCTCTTTCAGACTTAAGAAGAGCAACTTCTTTCTTTGGCAACAAATCAAATTCTCCAACTTTTTCCATTTGATTGAGTTTGTTGAGTCTTTCGATTCTGTTTCTGATTGTTTTGAAGTTTGTGAGTGTGCCTCCAAGCCAACGAGTGTTGATGTAGAACATTCCACATCTTTCTGCTTCTTCTTTAACAGCTTCTTGAGCTTGTTTTTTTGTTCCTACAAAAAGAACACTTTTTCCACTTGCAACAACATCACGTACAAAAGTGTATGCTTTGTCCACTTGTTCTGATGTAACTTCCAAGTTGATGATATGAATATCATTTCTTGCAGTAAAAATGTATTCTTTCATCTTAGGATTCCACTTTCTTGATTGGTGACCAAAATGAACACCAGCTTCCAAAAGTTGTTTCATTGAAATAACTGACATAATTTTTCCCTCCTGTTTTTTGTCTTCCCCAAAGTATACTCTCAAACTCAACCCAAGATTTCTCTTTTAGACTCAGCCAAATTCAAAAAATACTACAAAAATCAACCGACCAAATCCGTTTAGGCAACCGAATCTGAAATGCCCTTTGAGTGTTTATTTGTCCAATGACTTTGAGAGTATATCACAACAAAAAAGAAAATGCAAGCAATTTTGCATTTCTTAAAACATTTTTTTATTTATGATATGTTTTATTATTAATTATCGTAAAGGCACGATAAATTTGCTCAAGAAGCATAATTCTGAAAAGATTATGAGGAAAGGTCATAGGCGAGAAAGATATTTTTTCATTAACTATCATTTTAACTTTTTCACTTACTCCATAAGATCCACCAATAACAAATGTGATTGTCGAAGTTTCTTGCATCAAATTTTCTATTTTTAAAGCAAATTTTTCGCTTGGAATTTCTTTGCTGTTGATGTCACACAAAAAAGAATATCCTTTAAGTTTCTTTAAAATTTCTTCTCCCTCTTTTTCCAAAATAAGTTGTGGATTATCAAGTTGATTTTGCTCTTTAATTTCTACGACATTCACCTTGCAAAATGCAGAAAGTCTTTTCAAATATTCAGTTTGCTCTTCGCGAGAAAATTTTTCTTTCAAATTTCCAACACACACTATATTTATCGTTATCACAACAGCCCCCAAATGAAAGTCATGAGAGTTACTATTGCAGACAATGCAACAGCACCAAACAAAAATATCTTGCTTTTTATGTCCATAGTGAATTTGTTTTTGTTTTCTTGTTGTTCTTCTTTAAGAATTATACTGTGAATATTTTTGTTAACAAACTCCAAAAATGCTTGCTCGTCGATTATCATAGGAGTTTCGACAGGCACATAATCTTCACTTTCCAACATTTTTGGTCTTCTTATTGCTTCAATTTGTTGAAAATAACTTTCCCTTATCATAATGTCTTTCAAATATTTTTGTCGTTTCACAAAATTATAAGCAAAACTGTCTCTCATCAACCATTTTGTTAATTCAATTGCAATCAAAACCAACAAGCAGAGCACCAAGAAAAACATAACAAAACCTAAAACTGGATTTGAAAGCAAAAATTTTGAAATGCCTGAAAAAATATTGCCAACAGCCCAACCTTTTGCTCTTGCAAAAGACAAAAACACACTTGTTGCATTGTTCATAAAGTGCACAATAATGCAAGGCACAACAGATGAACATCCCCAGCACAAATAAGCTAAAAACAAACCGATTATTGTTGCATAGAAAAATTGTTCAATATTTAAATGCAAAAGTCCAAACAAAAAGCCAGAAATCAAAATGCTTTTCTTTATGCCAAGCATAGAATTGCCGTTCATCAGCATACCTCTATGAAAGGTCTCTTCGCAAACAGCTGGCAAAACAGCCGTGCAAATCAAACTTAAAAGAAGTCCCCACCAAGTTGCTGGCATTGAAGAGCCTCCTGTCGCATGCTTATAACCAAATAATGCAATAATTGAATTGAAAAAATTTGAAACATAAACATTCAAGAAAAAAACAACAAAACCTAAAATGATACTTAAAAAAACAGCTCTAACTGAAATTTTTTTGAAACAACAGAAATTCAAAAGTTCTTTAGGCTTTGCTTTTGTGAAAAGTTTCATCAAAAAAAGAGGTAAAAGCAGAATAATACCCACTTGTGTGACGAGACTTAAAATATATGAGGCATAATTGCCCATAAATGAAAAAAGCCCATAATTTGAGCACACTCTGATGACAACCAAACATGCAAGAACGATAAAATATATCAAATTGGTGTAATAATTAACTCTCTTCTCTTCAACCATAGCAACTCCAATACAATATATTGTACTTTTATCCCACCGTATTTATAACAGTAATCACAACAGCAATCAAAATTCCACAAACCAAAGTCACAGGAAAAGCACCGATGTTTACTGAAGAAGCAACTGCTGGTTCGCCTTCTTTCTCAACTTCAATTTTTGATTGTTTTTTCAAATAAAATCTGTAAATTACATACAAAATTGCAAAAGTAACAAGCGCCACAGCAACAGCAACAAGATGCATCCACCATGCCATGCTTTCAAATGGTAAATTGATGATTTTCATCTCTTGCAAAAAACTCACAACGATTGTTGTTATGTTGTTGAATATATGGATTAGCATAGGATAAATCAAATTGTTTGTCCTTTGCATAACTATGGCTAAAATGCAACCCAAAATAAATGGATAAATAAATTGTTGAATGTTTTGATGCATAAGAGCAAATAAAAGAGCACTCAAAAAAATGCTTGTAGTTGCTGAAAATTTTTCTTTCAATCCTTGAAAAATCATTCCTCTAAACAAAAGTTCTTCACAAATTCCCGGCAAAATTCCTGCAACAAGAAGATTTATAAACAACCAACCCACACTGTTTAATGGAAGTCCAATGCCGTTTTGTTTAAGACCAATTGCTCTAAACATACTGCCAAAACTTCCTTCAATCAAAAGCATCAACCCCAAAACACAAAAAATGCCCACAAAAACAGAAAGAAGAGCAGTCCAAATATTTGTTTTTTTGAAAGACAAATTGCATGAAGATTGTTTGATTCTGTTAACTTTGTTATAGCCAAAATAAATACAAAAGAAAATCACTTGTGTGAGAAGCACAAAAGGAATACTAAACCACAAATATTTGTCAAACATCTCATTGATAATGTTAGTTCCTTCAGGAAATTGAACCCCACTTCCCTTGACAATAGCAAGAGATATATAACTAAACACAATTCCGACTGCAAAAGGCAAAATCAAGGCATAAAGATAGAGTTTCCCGGTATCTTTAACTGTGTAGAAATTTCTTCTTTGCAAAACCTTTTTAAATTCTTTTTCATTTTCCATAATCAAAATAATATCACATATTTTAAGAAAAAACAAACAATCTACTGGACAAATTAAAGAAAATTGTTTAAAATAAGACCATGAATATTTTTATGGAAGAAGCAATAAAACAAGCAAAAATTGCATTAAAAAAAGAAGAAGTTCCTATTGGCGCTGTTGTCGTGAAAGATGGAAAAATAGTTTCTAAGGGCTATAACAAACGTGAAAGAAAAAAGAATGCGCTTATGCATGCAGAAATTGAAGCAATCAACAAAGCTTGCAAAAAATTGAAGGATTGGAGACTTGAAAATTGTGAAATTTATGTCACTCTTGAACCCTGTCCTATGTGTGCTGGTGCAATAGTTAATTCACGTATTAAAAAAATCATCTTTGGTGCAAAAGATAAAACTTCTCAAGACAATTTGTTTGAAAAAATAGTTTCAAGCACCCGACTTAATCACACATGTGAATATGAACAACTTTTTGAATATGAAAAAGAATGTTCCAAACTTTTGACAGAGTTTTTTAAAAAAAGAAGGAAATAATCCTTCTTTTTTTCTTATAAAAGTTCAAACAATTTTTCTTTATATTCTTCTTCTGTAATCATTCCAGAGTCACGAAGTCTTTTAAGATCTTCAATTTTCTTTTTCTTTTCTTCGTAAGCTCTGTTTTCCATAATTTCTTCTTTTTTAACCTCTTTTGGTGTGTTCATAACTATGATGTCTGGAATAAACATTGAAATAAACAACAAAATCCAAGACAACCATCCCCCACAAACCACAATAATAACAAAGCCAGCAATATAGAGTCCTTGAGAAGTTCTGAAATGCTTACCTTTGCTTCTTACTGCAAATAAAAGCAAAATACTTCCAACAAGTCCAATTGCAAACGAAATCACGGCATAAATTATGTTTGAAGAATAAGAAACAAAATACAGATATTCACTATATTCTTGTAAAATTTTTGGATTAACCTTCAAAATTATAGACATTGCCAAATTTAATGAAATCAAAATCAAATTGATTACAGCAGAAGCAATGATTAAATTTCTTTTAGTTTTGTTCATATACATATTTTGCACCTTCTTAAAAAAGATATTTTCCATTATAAAGTATTGTTATGATAACATTATGTAAAAAAGATGTCAAATTATTTTGAAAAAATAAAAGATTGTAATAAAATATTTGAAAAGGGGAAGAAAATGAGAATTGAAAAACGACTTATTGTCATCACTGGAGCTTCAAGTGGCATCGGACTTGGACTTAAACAAAAATTTGAAAACAAGGGAGATATTGTCATTGATATTTCAATTGATTCAACAGAAAATCAATGTGATGTAAGCGATCACAAAAAACTGAAAGCCATTTTTGATGAAATCTACAAAACTTATGGTGAAATAGATATGCTTATCACCTGTGCCGGTTATGGAATAAGTGGTGCAGTCGAACTTTTGAAAGAAAATGACACCAAAAAGCAATTTGATGTAAATTTCTTCGGAACTGCAAACGCCTGCAAATATGCCATCCCAATGATGAAACCAAATGGAAAAATCATAATTATGGCTTCTGCAACAGCATTGTTTCCAATTCCTTTCAAAGCTTATTATTGTGCAAGCAAAGCAGCAGTGGACAGTTTTGCCCAAAGTTTGAGAATGGAGCTTTCTCAAACAAAAATTCAAGTGACATCTATTTGCCCTGGAGACATTAAAACAAATTTTTCCAAAAACAGAGTAAAAATCTATGAAACCAATGAAAGATATAAAGATTCAATTCGTCTTTCGACTGAGCCAACTGAAAAGACCGAAAATCGCCGTATGTCGCCCGAATATGCTGTTAAAAAAATATACAAAGTTTGCGAAAAATCACATTTGAAACCAAGATATATAATCGGCAAACAATACAAAATGTTCAATTTTTGCAGAAAAGTTTTCACAACCAACCTTATAGACAATGTTTTGACAAAGATTTTTTATAAAAAGAAATAAAACAATATTGACTGTTAGTAAAATTTTTGTTATAATAAAAAAGAGGTAAACATGGAATACACAGCAAACAACAACACCATCAATTTGGAAAAATTCTTTAAGATCTATATAAAAATCAAACAATATCAATATAATGAAGATTCTATAGATTTCAAAAATTTTAAAAGTTTTATTGAAAAAAATAAAATTACAAACAAAAAGATGGAAGAATTATTAAGCCTTCGTTTCAGACAAGAAATTGAAATAAGTGTGAAAGGAAGTATATTTGATGAAAATGCTTCTGACTGTGAAATTGTGATTGAAGATAAAAATCACACAAAGATGCTAAAAACAAACATTATCGGCACAAGAAAAGAATTGGAAAACTACAATTGGTCAGAATGTTTGATTAACTATAAAGATGCGAAAACTAATTTGCAAAAATTGTGTCATGAAACGGTTTTCTCCCAATTGAGAAAAACGCTGGAAAAGAGAGAGAAAAAATTAAGCAATATTCCAAAAACTCGGGATCACGTCTATACAAATAAAAATAACACCAAAATAAAATAAAAGTAAGTGGTTCACTTACTTTTTTAAATATATCAAAAATTCTGTATTTCCATCTCCACCTTTGATTGGAGATTCAATAATTCCCTGTGTTTGGAAACCTAAATTCCCAAAAGCAATTTCAATATTTTTCACAATTTTAGTGTGCACTTTTGGGTCTTTAACCACCCCTTTATGTTTTTTTGCATAATCGGCACCACATTCAAATTGAGGTTTGATTAAAGCGACAATTTCTATATTTTGAAAGTCATCTGCAAGTTTTGGAGCAAACTTTGTCAAACTGACAAACGAAACATCAATAACAACAAAATTTACATCAACAAATTTTTCTTTTGAAAGTTTCAAATAATTTGTTTTTTCCAGATTTATCACCTTTTCGTCTTTTTTTATCTTTTCTGCGAGTTGATTTTCACCTGTGTCAACGGCATAAATCTTGTTAGCTCCATTCTGTAGACAAACATCTGAAAATCCACCTGTTGAAGCCCCGATATCAAGCACGATTTTATCTTTTATGTCGATTTTAAATTCTTCTAAAGCTTTTTGGAGTTTAAACCCACCACGAGAAACAAATTCAAAAGGCAAAACCTGAAAATCACAAGTTTCATCACACTGCATTGAAGGTTTTGCAACAAGTTTTCCGTCCACTTTGACTCTGTTCATCTCAATTGCTTGCTTTGACTTCTCCCTGGAGTTGTATAATTCTTTTTCAAACAACAATAAATCTAATCTCTTTTTCATAATTTCATGATAGCATCAAAATATATAAAAAATCAAACAAAATAATAGCAAAAGACAAAGTGCAACATAGAATGATAATGGAGGCAAACAAAATGAACTACACAACAAAATATTGCCCTGGTTGCTATCAAGATTTGCGTCCATGTGGCTGTTGCCCACCACCTTCACCTTGTTGTCATCCTCATCGTCCCCCTAGATGTGGGTGCAATCACAATTGTGGTGACAACAGCATACTGTTTTTTGCAATAGGATATCTCATAGCCAAAAATTGCAAATAAAAATATATCCCCTACAAAAGCATAACGAGATATCCAAAAAGACGAGTGTAAACTTGTCTTTTTTTTATTCATTTTTATGCATAAATATACATTTATATTTGTCTATATAAAAAAGAAAATGCTATAAAGCATCTTCCCATTTTTTTAAAAAACTTTCACAAACTTCAAAAGCTTGATCAAAAGTTTCTTCTTTTGTCAAATCACAGTCAGCCATTTTTAAAAGTGTTATAGGATCATCGGCACAGCCAGAAGACAAAAATTTTAAATAACTTTTTGCAAAAGCAGAATCTTCAAGAAGTTTCTTTGAAATTTTAGTTGCACATATCAATCCTGTTGCATATTTATACACATAAAAACTTGTGTAAAAATGTGGAATCCTTGTCCATTCGTACTTGATTTCTTCAATTAGTTCAACATTCTTTCCATAATAAAAATCAGTTAATTCTCTATATTTCTCACACAGCAATTCTGCTGAAAGAGGATGTTCTTTTTCATATTCTTCATGTGCAAATGCTTCAAATTCAGCAAACATGGTTTGTCTGTAAATTGCAGATTGCATTTGTCTTAAAAAATGGTCATAGTAATACAATTTTTCGTTTTTAGATTTCGCGTTATCAAGCAAATAGTTTAACAACAACATTTCATTGACATTGCTTGCAACTTCAGCAACAAAAATTACATATTCCGAAGTCTGAATTGGTTGATGTTTATTTGAAAGATATGTGTGCATTGCATGTCCAAGTTCATGAGCCAAAGTAAACACACTTTCCAAAT
This sequence comes from uncultured Christensenella sp., assembly GCA_949841595.1. Taxonomy (GTDB): domain Bacteria; phylum Bacillota; class Clostridia; order Christensenellales; family UBA1242; genus Caccovivens. The sequence continues at coordinate 118,720 of CATKZB010000001.1, forward strand.
TACCCTCAAAATTCATAAGCACAACAGGTGTTGCGCCATATGTGCCAACTGAAAATCCTCCACTATCCTTGTTTTTGTTTGGAAAAACATCAATCCAGCGTTCAGTAACTGCCTGATCAATAAGGCTGACATAATCGGCTCCCAGCACGGCCACAGCCTTTTTTATTGTTTCAACAGCCTCTTCATAAGTATATTTTTTATGAACATCAAACACGACTGGAACAAGACTGTCATACACAGCAAATTTATCCAATTTAAGCATTTTTCTTTTAAGTTCAAAATAACGATAAACAAAATTAACATTTTCTCTGACTTTTTTTATTAAGAGCTTATATACTTCTTCACTCGCTTCTTCTTGATAAATTGAAGATCCCAAGGCACTTTTATATTTTCTTATTTTGGCAGTAACACAATCTTCTTTAACACAATTTATATAGTTGCTTGCCAAAAAATTGATGAACTCTCCATATTTGCCGTTCATCTCTTTGAAAGCATTTTTTCTTAATGTCCTGTCTTTGCTTTCAACTAAAGTTAAATAATTTGACTGATTTAAGGGATGAGTTTTTCCATTTTCATCTTTAACATCACTAAATTTTAAATCAACATCTGAAAACTTTTCAAAATTTGCATAACTTCCACCGACACATTCAGAGATTTTTGATATTAAAAGTTCTTCAGTTTTGCTTAAAGTGTGCTTTTTCTCTCTCAAAATTCCTTCAAAAAATCTTTTATAATTTTTAAACTTTTTGTCTTCTTGAAGTCTTTTTATTTTTGGGGTATTAAATTTGCTGATTTCCACATCAATAAAAGATGTTGCAACAGTATATTTTGAAATCACAAAAGAAATTTTTTCTGTCATTTCATTGGCTTTTCTATCTGCATTATTTTCACATAATCTCAACGAAGCATAGAGTGAAATTAAAGAAAATTCTTCAACAAGAGACATTTGTTTTTGCAAACATTCAAACAAAATTTTGTCATCAGAAAGTTTTCCTTCATATTTTTTTAGATTTTCAATCTGTTTTTCAACTTTCTCTAATCTTTTGTAACAATCTTCATCGTTGACGCAAAATTTAGACAAATCCCACTTATATTTCTCTTCAATTTCGTTTCTTTCTTTCATTCAAAACCTCTTATCTCGTCAAATATTTCTCCATCCTAAAGTTTTTCCATGGCATTACATCTTGATTTGGGCATGCAATAAACACCATACGCTCTTTTGTTGTTGGATGATTGAAAGCAAGTTTTCCTGCCCAAAGTCCAAGATTGCTTGTCCTTCCTCTTTCTTTTCCATATTTCACATCTCCAACCAAAGAATGTCCGATATTTGCAAGTTGCAATCTTATTTGGTGACTTCTTCCTGTTAAAATTTTGACTTCCAAAAGAGATTGATTTCCATTGTCTTCAAGATAATTGTAAACAAGCTCTGCTTTTTTTGCTCCATTTTCTGACATAGGAACAATTTTAACAATATTTTCCTTCTCGTCTTTCTTAAGATAATTGACAAGTTTTTGTGTTTTAATCTTCACAACACCATTAGTTACAGCATAATAAGTCTTTTCCACACTGTGAGTTTGAAATTGCTCTGAAAGTCTTTTTGCAGATTTTGAATTTCTGGCAAAAACCATAATCCCACCTGTTGGTCTATCAAGCCTGTGAACCAAACCTATGAATGCATCACCTACTTTGTTATATTTTTCTTTCACATAAGACTTAACCATGGTGAGCAAATCTTCATCTTTGCTTTCATCTGCTTGTGTTGGAACATTATGAGGTTTTATTACCACCACAATTTGATTATCTTCATACAAAACTGTCAATTTTTCCATATTTTCACTCCTGTTGCTCCACAAGGAAGAATCAAGCCTTCTTGTGTTGGCAAACCTATTTCATCTGCTTCAACATTTTCGTTTCCAAAAACACTTTTCAAAATGTTAGCAATAACTGTCGGTTGAAGCCCCGTTGTGTAAGAATTTATCAAAACAAACAAAGGTTTGTCAGACAAAACTTTTTTGCAAAGCTCCACAAAGTCTGCCAAATTATCCTCAAGTTTCCACATTTCTCCACTTGGTCCTCTCCCATAGCTTGGAGGATCCATAATTATGGCATCATAAGAGTTTCCTCGTCGAATTTCTCGTTCAATAAATTTGGCACAATCCTCAACAATAAAACGGATATTTGTTATTCCATTGAGTTTAGCATTCTCTTTTGCTCTTTCAACCATACCTTTGCTGGCATCAATATGAGTTACGTTTGCACCGGCTTTTGAACATGCCACAGAAGCTCCACCTGTGTAAGCAAAAAGATTTAAAACTTTGATTTCTCTTTTTGCATTTTTAATAAGCTGTGACATCAACTCCCAATTCACTGCTTGTTCTGGAAAAATTCCAGTATGTTTGAAACCCATTGGCTTAACTATAAACTTCAAATCTTTCCAAGAAATATTCCATTGCTCTGAAATTTGTTTGTTGAAATGCCAAAGACCACCACCGTCTTTTCTTTCATAAAAAGCATCGACATTTTTTTTCAAATCTCTCTTTTTATGCCAAATAACTTGTGGATCTGGACGAAGAAGTGATATATTTGCCCACTTCTCCAACTTTTCTCCATCACCAGTTGCAACAACTTGATAATCTTTCCAACTATCAGCAACTCTCATATATCACTCCTTGCTTCTAAACTTAACAACTATTTTGCCGTCCCCAACTTCAACTTCTTTTTCAATTCTTGGGTTTTTCATGTTGGTTTCAAAATTTGAAATCAAAACTTCTTGTTTAATTTTTTCGGAAAAACTTTCAAGCACTTTGGATAATTTTTTGTCGTTTGTGTTGAAATCTGCAACAATTCTTTCATCAATTGCAAAGTCAGCTTCTTTTCTCAAAACTTGCAAACTTCTCACAAATTCTCTGTAAAGCCCTTCCATAACAAGTTCTTCATCCAAATTGATGTCAAGCACAACTGTGTTTCCGTTTTCATGAGAGATGACAAAATCTGTTTTAGGTTTCTTTTCCAAGTTGAAAAGTTCGCTGTCTAAGTCTTTAAACTCGCCAACAGTCACCTTTCCCTTTTTGAAACCTGACATAACATCTTTAATCTTATCACCAAGCTCCAGCAATGCAGTCTTAAGTTTTTGCACTTCTCCCTTAAGTACTGCCCCAGCTTTTTTGAAATTTACTGACAAATATTCGTCATTAAACTTGCTGTCATCTTTGACACATTCAATTTCTTTTACATTCAATTCATCTTTGATTACATCACCAAGTTCGTTAAGCACGTCTTGAACACCTTCTTGACCTGCAACATACATTTTTTTCAATGGTTGTTTAACTTTAATTTGATTTTCATTTCTAAGTCTTTGTGCTGTTGACATAATATTTCTTGCAATTTCAGTCATTTCCAACACGCCTTTAAAATCAGCATCATAGATTTTTGTTGGATAGCCACTCAGCATGATACATTCAACTTCTTTAGGCTCAATCTCTCTCACCAAATTTTGCCAAATATGTTCTGTGACAAAAGGAATGATTGGAGCCATAACTCTAATCAAGCTCTTGATTGCATAATACAAACACCAATATGCAGTCAATTGATCTTTTTTGTTTTCTGATTTCCAGAAACGTTTTCTGTTGCTTCTGATATAGAAATTTGAAATATCATCCACCAATTTTTCAAAATCGCGAACAACAAAGAAACTTTTGTCGTCTGCATAAAATTTATCGCTGTCACAAATAAAGTTATTAACACTTTGAATAAGCCATTTATCTGCAAATTTTAAGTCTTTTGTGTTAGGTTTAAAGTTTGCAATATCTGGATTATCTATGCAAGCATATGTGTTGAAGAATGTATAAACATTCCAAAAGCCTAAAAGTTTTCTTCTTGCATCATCTGTCAAAGTAAATCCAAATCTCATATCATTTGCAGGGCTTGAAGACGCAAACAAATATCTTACAACATCTGCTCCCACTTTATCTGCAACAATGTCAGCTTCCAATGAGTTTCCACCACTCTTATGAAATTCTCCACCATGTTCATCTTTGACATATTGATATGTCACAACCTTTTTGTAAGGAGCTTTTCCTGTGAGAACAACACTCATTATAAGAATCGAATAGAACCAAAGTTTGACTTGTTCCACCATTTCACAAACATAATCATTAGGGAAATTTGCCTCAAAATATTTTTTGTCTGTGAAATATTTTTTTGTGCTGAATGGAGTAATTCCTGCATCCAACCAAACGTCACCAACTTCGGGAACTCTTGAAAGAACTTCACCACACTCACATTTTATTTTGATGTCATCAATCCAAGGTCTGTGAATGTTTGGAAGTCTGTCAACAAGCGTTGGATCAACAGCTTTTTCTCTTAATTCTTCAACACTTCCAATCACATGAACTTTTCCACATTTTTCACAAACATAGAAAGGAAGTGGAAGTCCGTAAAAACGGCTTCTGGAAATATTCCAATCTCCCATATTGTTGAGCCAATCCACCATTCTTTTCTTTGCAAATTCTGGCTTAAACTCCACATTTTCAATAGCTTTCAAGGCAAGAGGACGAATTTCATCTGTCTTGATAAACCAAGCAGAAATCAATTTGTAAACCAAATCTGTTTTGCATCTCCAACAGAATGGATAGCTATGTTTATACTTATGTGAATATAAAAGTTTTCCATCTTCTTTAAGTCTGTCAACAACCAACTCCACCACATCTGTGGTCTTTTTTCCAGCCAAGAACCCACAAGAGTCAAGCATAACTCCTTGTTCGTTGATAGGACAGATTTCTGGCAATCCCAATGTTTGACCAAGTTCAAAATCTTCAGCACCACAACCTGGAGCAATGTGAACAACACAACTTCCCTCCGTGCTGTCAACCATATCCCAAGCTACAATCTTGTGAGAAAAGTTTTGCATTGAAAGTTCTGGGAAACAAGTTTCATATTCAAGTCCAACAAGATCTTTCCCCTTAAATTCTTCCAAAATTTCAACTTCTTGCTTCAAAATGGAAAGTCTAGCTTTTCCGAGCACAATATTTTCTCCATGGAAATTGACTTTGACATAATCAAATTCAGGATTGACTGCCAAGGCAACATTTGCAGACAAAGTCCATGGAGTTGTTGTCCATGCCACCATTTTAAAATCTTTCCCTTTGACAGGAAGTTTAACAAAAACTGCAGTGTGCTCAACTTCGTGATAAGAGCTTGACATTTCATGTTCACTTAGGCTTGTTCCACATCTTGGACACCAAGCCATAGGACGGTTTTTCTTAACGACCCAACCATGTTTATCACATTCTTTCAAAAAATGCCAAATTGAAGTTATGTTTTCGTCGGTGTTGGTAAAATAACTGTGATCCCAGTCCATCCATTGTCCCATTCTTATGCTTTGATTTGTGATTTCGTTGGCAAAATAATTCACTCTCTCCATGCATTTGTTTGTGAACTTGTCAATGCCATATTCAACAATTTCTGGTTTTCCATTAAGACCAAGTTCTTTTTCAACATTCACTTCCACCCAAAGACCTTGTCCATCAAAACCATTTTGATATTGACAATCTTTGCCTTTCAAAGCATGATATCTGATTGTCAAATCTTTTAATGTTCTTCCCCAAAAATGATGAATGCCCAATCTGTTGTTTGCTGTGGCAGGGCCATCAAGAAATTTAAATCTTTCATTCCCCTCATTTTTGTTTTTAAGTTTGTTGAAACAATCATTTTCTTTCCAAAATTTCAAAATTCCTTTTTCCATTTCAACAAAATTTGGTAAAGTTTGTTCTTTTTTCATCTTTCTCTCCTATTTAAAATAACAAAAAACCTTGAAAGTTACAAGAACCTCCAAGGTCAAAACCACTTGTAAACTTTCAGTGTGCCAACACACACCTGCTTAATCTGACGGGAAGCCACCGTCTTTCTTACTGCAATTTTCAGAAAGCAACTCGAAAAGTGATAATTTTAAAGCTGTTTTATTGTCTTTCACCAACCGACAACTCTCTGTAAAAACATAATTTCAAAATCGCGTCTTTTCTCAAACGTCTTTAATTTATACAAACAATAAATATTTTATCATCACAAGCAATTGTTGTCAACAAATATCGCTAATAATTCTCTAAAATCTTATTCATTTTCAGCACATCCGATCCGGTCATAATGCCCAAAGGCTTTTCCTTTGCGCCACCATTTGTGGTAACCAAAATTGCCAAGAGTTTGGAATTTTGATGAAACAGCATCAAAGCTTGCTCAACTGTTATGTCTTTGTTTGCAAATGCATAATAATCGTTGTTTTCAATATGCGAAAGCATATCTTCAATCTTAACAGAATCCAAGAAAGTCTCAGACTTTCCCCCAGCAAGCAAAAATCTTCCGAAAGCATCAAGAATTTTTTGGCCGTTTGCAATGCCAACTATTTCATTATCATCATTAAAAACTGGCAAGTTTGAATAGCTTGAAGAAGAAATAAGCATAATCACTTCTCTCATGGATTTGGATGCATGAACACTTAAAACATCTCTTCTTGCGACAACATCCAAAGCTTTTGGTGGAGTTGTGAGAAGTCTTTCAATCTTCTCTATCTTTTCCACCACATCGATATGAGGTTCTGCAATCACAAAGTCATCATTGCCATGAACAATGGCATTTCGCAATCTTCCATAGCTTACAAGATCATCTTCATATTTTCTTACAGTAAAATTGAAAGCCACAGCCTTTCTGACAGCTTCAGAAAAACCCATACTTCTGTTCATGTTGTAACGTGTTTTGATTGCATAATCAATGTTGTTAAATGCTGACAAAAATCTCATAGCATTTGTTTTTTCCACTGTGTCTTGAATTAAATTTTCGTTTATTTGTTCTGCCATAATTATCCTTTTGAAATAAATTTATTTGATAAGCAAAAATATTGTTGCCCAAACAACATACATTATATGAAAAGTATACAATAAATTTCAAAAAAATGGCAACCAAATAGAGCCATTTTCTTTAAATAAAATCATGATGGTGTGAAATTTAGATTTGAATTATTTCCAAAATAAACAGAAGGGACTTTACCAACAATAACACTTTCAGCAACCAACATTTCAGTAACACTGTCGATTGTATGGCTAAAAGTCGGTAAAATCATGCTTACACTGGCGTATAGATGAATGTAAAGTGAATGATTTGTCTGATTTATACCTGCACTTTTGAAACTATTTTCAAATGTGGAAGTCATAGCTCCAATTGAAACCAATTTTAAGTTAATTTTAGGTCCAAAACCGGACAAAAACGGTATTCCCGTGAAAGTGCCTAATGCCACATCTATGCCAGCTTTTCCCATGTTATCAAGATAGACTTGTGCAACCTGATAAAATTTCCTTGCAATCAAATTCAATCTAATTGTCTGGAGAGAAATCATTGTGACATTTCCTTGGTCATCATACTCAACATTAACCAAATCATTATAAGTAATATTTTCTTCATTTAAAACATCATAAATCGCATCACTTACAGCTGAAGTTGACAATGAAAAAACCATATGTCTCGTCGCTTCAATAACAACAGGATTAACCACACAATATACATAAACAAATGACGAAATCAAAAACAAAAGAAAAAGCCCCAAAACAATTCGAGCTCTCCTTCTCTTTCTCTTTTTGTATTTTTCATTGTAATATTTCATCTTAGATTATATATATGATGCAAATCTAAAAATCTTTCACAGTTTTAAAAATACGAAATTATATCAATATATTGTGTGTTATGCATGAATAATACATATCATTTTGTGTATTATGTCGATTTATTATTTTTTAGTATGTGATTTAAATATCAAAGCAAACAAGAAAGCAAATCCCACTGCTGCTGCAATACCTCCTGCAGTTGCAGTCAATCCTCCTGTGAAAGCGCCAAGAAGTCCATGGGTTTTCACAGCACCAATTGCACCTCTTGCAAGTGAAGCTCCAAAACCAATAATCGGCACATTGACTCCTGCCTTTGCAAAATCGGAAATATAATCATAAACACCAACTGCCTCCAAAAACACGCCTACCAAAACAAAAGTAACCAATATACGAGCTGATGTGATATTGGTAGTGATGATCAGCAATTCACCAATTGCACAAATCGTTCCACCTATCAAAAACACCCATAAATAATCCAAAAACATTTCCATAAATTTCTCTCCTTATGCTTCTATTACCACTGCATGGCAAACACCCGGAATTGTATCACCCTGTTGGCTTGAAGTTGAACTCAAAAGAGCACCTGTTGGCATAAACAAAATTTTTTTGTATTGTCCATCTCGAAATTTTGTCATAATATAAGAGTTGAAAACTGTTGCACAACAACCAGCGCCAGAGCCTCCACAAAGAGTTTTTTGTTCTCTTTTAAAATACATCTGCCCACAATCTCCATAATTAGTTCCAAGTGTTATCCCTTCATCGTCCATCAAATCTATCAAAATTTCACTTCCAAGCTTGCCCAAATCGCCAGTTATTATCAAATCATAGTCATCAGGCGTTGTGTTGGTGTTTTTAAAGTGATTGAGCATTGTATCTCTTGCTGCCGGAGCCATTGCAGCTCCCATATTGTTCACATCGTTGATGCCCCAATCAACAACTTTACCAAATGTCACACTTGTCACTCTTGGCCCCTGACCTTCCAAAGACAAAATACAACTTCCAGCACCCGTAATCGTCCATTGTGATGTTGGAGGTCTTTGATTTCCAAGTTCCAATGGAAATCTATACTGCCTTTCTGCTGTGGAAAAATGAGAACCCGTGCAACAAACTATGTTTTTGCAATATCCACCATCAATCAAAACCGAAGCAACAGCCATGCTTTCTGCCATAGTTGAACATGCTCCATAAACTCCCAAAAATGGAAATTCAAATGCACGAGCAGCATATGACGAGCTTATGATTTGATTAAGCAAATCCCCCGAGATCATCATATCAATATCTTTTGGCGATAATTTTGCTTTTTGAATCACTCCAGTAATTGCTGACTCCAACATTTTTCTTTCTGCTTTTTCAAAAGTACTCTCACCAAAGCAATCATTTTTCATGACATAATCGAAATAAGGGCCAAAGTTTCCTTCTCCTTCTTTTGGCCCAACAATTGAATAAGAACCTATTATCTTAGGTTGTTTTTTTAATAAAATTGTCTGTTCTCTCTTCTTCATATATCACCTTCTAAAATAACGAAATAATCCAGTAAATAAGTCCTACAACAATGCTTGAAATTGTTCCAAAAACAATAACTGGTCCTGCAATGGTGAACATCTTGACACAAATTCCATAAATTATTCCTTCGCTCTTAAATTCTATGGATGGACTTGCAATAGAGTTGGAGAACCCTGTAATTGGCACAATAGAGCCTCCACCTGCAAACTTGCCTATTTGATCGTAAACTCCAATTCCGGTCAAAAAAGAAGCAATAAAAATTAAAATAATAAGTGTGTATGCCCATGCTGACTGTTGCGACATTGCAGGGAATGCCAGCATAAGCAAGTCATTAATTCCTTGACCTATCAAGCAAATAATTCCACCCACCAAAAATGAATTGAAAAGTGAAGGCCACGGCTTTGTTTTTGGAATTTTCGCTTTGACATAACTGTTGTATTGTTCATTACGTTTTTTATCTTCCATTAAAATCTCCTTATAATCAAATAGTATTTTTGCCTCAACAATCAAAACTTAAACACAAATTTAATAAAAGAAAAATGATTGAATAAATCCAATGATTTTACAGAAACTATTAATAGATTTTTGGAGGTATAAATGAAAAAAATAATTCTTGGAGCAACTGCAGTTGCATTATGTGTTTGCTTAACTGCATGTGGAAACTCTCAAAGCAATGCAACAATGACAAGTTTAAGCAATCAATTGGATGAAACATCAAATGCCATAAGCAACATGCAAACCGTGAATCCAGCTGACATCAACTTAACAAAAAGTATGCTCGAAACCATTGCAACTCAAGACAACAGCGATGCAATATATGACAACGTCATCAACACACAACAAACTCTGTTAAATGAAGAGTATTACAAGACCGATATATTAAACAAGACATCAAAAATAAAAAATTGTCTCAATAAAGACATAAAATTGTCAAAAACTCAAGTTTCTGCTGTTAAAGATCTCACAAGCAACTTAAACAAATATACAAACTCAATCGTTTATTCAAAAAGCGAAATGAACAGTTCTGTAAAGTCAATAGCTTCAATGAAAAAGAATGTTGAAAAAAATTCGGACAAAATAAATGCAAAACTCAACAGACTTGCTTGCAATTCAAATTCACGTTCTTCTTATTATGAAAATTTGCTTAACACTTTAAATGAAATTGACAGTTGTCTTGGTCTTAAATGCGAAGAATCTGAAAAATTAGATTCTGCACCAGTGAAAAATGAAGACACACAAACAGAATCCACTCAAAAAGGACTTACAAAAAATATAGACACCTACTTAAGCCCAACAACTGAAAATGCGCCAACCAATCAAGAAGAAAACAATCAAGAATATAATTGTCCAAATTGTTCTCCAATTGTTACCCCTTATAATGATGGCTGTATGAACAATCAATGCGCACCTATAAATAATCCTGTTTATGGAAACAATGTTTACAACAGATATAATCGTTTCAATCCAAACAGAAACACTGACACATATGGTCCAACTTACAGAAACATAGACTCTTTTGGAAATGGATTATATGGATATGGAATGTATGGCAATGGTGCTTATGGTTATGGCTATGGAATGAACAATCCTTATGGTGTTAATGGTGGTTTTTATAATTCAAACAATATGAACAGACTTGCAACTCCAGCCCCTGTTATAAATAACCCAGCCACAACATTAGTAAATGCTCAAGAAAATCCTATCGAACAAAGATTGGAAGATTTTGAAGAAGTCAAAGAAGACAACACAATTGAAAAACTTGAGGATTCTGCAGAAAATTCAGAAAAAACCGAAGTTGAAGAAACTGCAAAAGTAAAATCGGTTGCTTTAACTCACAACCTCAAAAAGCCTACTGAAAATAAGAAAACAAACGTTTCAACTCCTGCCGATGACCTTGATCAAACAATAATTGCACACTAAAACAAAAAAATCCTAGTTAACTAGGATTTTTTATTATCAGTTTTTAATTAAAATTTAACCTTTGGATTTTCTCTTTCTTCTTCATTAACAATTTCAAACAAAGGTTGAATTTCAAATTTAAACATTTTTGCAACAAGGTTTGATGGAAACATCATTATTTTGTTATTCAATTGCTTAACGCAACCATTATAATATTTTCTTGCATTGACAATTTCCACTTCCAATTCATTCAAACGAGATTGCAAATCCATAAAATTGGCATTAGCTTTAAGTTGTGGATAATTTTCAGTTACCTTAAACAATGTTTTTAATGTCCCTGCCAGCATATGCTCTTTTTTTGCTCTATCTTTTGGATCGTTGGCTGACATGCAAGAATATCTCGCTTGCATAACACCCTCTAAAGCTTCTTTTTCATGTTTTGCATAGCCTTTCACTGTTTCAACAAGATTTGGAATCAAATCATATCTTTTTTTCATGTATATGTCCATTGTTGAAAAACTTTCTTCAAAATTCGCTCTCGCTTTTATAAGACCATTATAAACGCAAATAAGCCAAATTACAAACAGCAACAAAACACCACCTGCCACTGCACATAAAACTATTCCCCAAACTGGCATAAAGCACCTCCCTATTTATAAATATATATTATCACAAACAAATTTATTTTGCAAATATATAGGTTATTTATTTTTATCTTTTTTCACAAAATGCAAAACAATTCTCAAAATCAAAAACACAACAAACAAAGCCAAGAAAATGAAGAAGTAATATAAAATTGTTGAGTTATTTCCAGAGAAAAGCGACATATCCATAGGTTTAAACGAGACAACTATATCCATATCTTTATCAATATAAGACACTCTAAATGTTTTGTCAGTAACATCAACCTTTTTTCCATTCACAGAAACAAAGTCTATTTCAAAACCCTCTTTAGGAGAAATTGTAAATGTTCTGCTTTCTCCATGAGCGACATTCTCCAATGCTCCACCATGAGAAATTGAATAGCTTCCACATGTGTTAACAAAGGTTAAAGAAACATTATAATATGCCTCTTCAAAGATGATGTCGACGTTGAGATTTACCATTATGCTGTTAATTTTATATTTTCCATCTTCATTTGGCAACAACAGTTGACCATTAACCTCCACACGTTTAGCATAAAATCCTGGTCTAGGATCTATTTCAAATTCTATTGCCGATCCCCTCACAATTTTCGTTGAATTGACAGTTCGACCATCTATTTTAACATATCCATTTTCATGAGTGTTAAAAGACACATCAAGATAAGAAAGTGCAGAAGTCAAAACTTCAATGTCCAAATCACTTGCAACATTTGATAAAACTATATCTGTGTTGACTTTATACTCCACATCATTGATGCTGACTTTGTTTATATTATACCCTGCAATAGGGACGAATCGGAAAGTGTAATCCTTATTTTTTAGAAGTATTGTTCCACTTTCAATTTGATTTCCATTTATATAAACATCAAAGTTTCCATTACTGAAATTCACTGTAAACACGTCTGATAAACTTCCAACAACTTGAATGTTTATAGTTTCACTTCTTAAAACAGAAGAAAATTTATCTTTAAACAAAACTGAAAGAGTATAATTTCCTGCTGTTAAATTAGATAACTTCAAATTTAATAGATTTTCAAAACTTGAAATTTTTTGAACACTTTCAGTTAAAGTGTTTTTATTTCCAGAAAATTCTATTGAGTAATCAACATCATAACCCACATAATCTATCTTTAAGTTTAAACTTTGACCCGACTGCAAAATTTGGGAACTATTTAAGTTTTGAATTATTCTCAAAGTCAAATCATAAAACTCTATGTTGTTGTTATAAGCTAAAGTTTCAGAAGCAGTTCCTTTATAGCCATATATCGTTTTTATTTTCAAACTTGTTTGACTTCCTATTGAAGTCACATTTTTCCCTATAAACAACGTCTGTATTGAAGATGCAGAAAAGGCATTTGCTCCCACCGTTTTAACATTCATTAAATTCAAACTTGATATTGCAGAATATGCAAAAACTTTATTTCCAACTGAAGTCACATTTGGCATATCAAAAACAGACAAATTTGAACTCTTCCAAAATGCGCTTTCTCCAAGCTGAATATTTGAGCCTTCGCAATGAATTTCTTTCAATTTAGAATTTCCATTAAAAGCAGATTCATTGATTGCACTCACACTGTTTGGCAAATACAGGATTTCAACATTTGAATCATTAAATGCACTGTTTCCAATTCCTTTTATGCGCTCATTGCCAATATAATTTGGAATATTCAATGTTGTTAAATCATGTCCTGAATATGAGGTGATAACACCATTTGAAACAACAAACTTACTTGGCAAATCATTATTGTTAAAGTAATAAATTTTGGTTGACAAATAACTTCTTTTTGCAATAGAACCATCAGAATTGATAACAAAACCCATAGCTGAAACTTGAGTTGTCTTGTTTAATGTTATTTCCCTTGTATACAACGAACCTGAAGTGCTTCCTGAGATATCTGCGTCTTCTTCAACAGAATATCTTATTGTTTTATATTGTCCTGCTTGCAATAAAACATTGTAAGAAAGACTCAGTGAAATCGGAGAAGAATGAAATTGTTGCTCAATTCCAAATTCTACATTCCCTTCAATGATAGTGCCAATTTTGGCAATATTAATGACACCATAACCATAATAATCATTTCTTACTGCATCTCCAAGAGCATAAGAACCCGTTTTAACCAATTTTGATCTATCAGCATTTTCTTTCAGCAAATCAACTAACTCAGTAAACGAATAATTTTCATAAGTTGGATTTGAATAAACCAATGCAACACAAGCAGTCACATGTGGTGCAGCCATAGAAGTTCCACTCATAGTTGCTGTGGATGTGGATGATGTGATTCCGGCACTGGTAATAGAAGTTCCTGGTGCAGCAAAATCAACATGTTCGCCATAGTTGCTGTAGCCTTTGTTGTTTGGATTTCCATCAAAAGACAAAAGATAACCCTCTCCCCACGAGAAAACTTTCTTAAGTGCAGAAACAGTGATCGCACAATCCACATTGGCAGGCACAGCAGTTGCAGTGTTTGCACAATCATTTCCTGCAGAAACAACGGAAATAATTCCCTTTCTGTATGCTTCTTCAACTGCACCAGAAAGAGAGTCATTAACTGTATAGGCATTTGACGAAACAGAATTTGTTGAAGATGAATAATCGATACCGATACTCATGTTCATTATTTTAAAATCATATCCTTGATTTTCAATTTGTGTTTTGATTGACATTGCATAATTGATAGCATTGACAATAAATGAAACCTTTCCTTTTCCGTTTTGCATCAAAACTTTAAGAGGCAAAATTTTGACATTTGACAAAGTTCCTTCAGCAATAGTTCCACTCACATGTGACCCATGTCCATTGTAATCTTGAACATTATCAGAAGTCGACTCCGTTGTGAAATTTCTGGCAAATTGTGTAAGGATCCTGCCATTAAACATTACATGAGAAGTGTTTATCCCAGTATCCAAGACGGCAACCACCATTTTGTTTAATCCATCAACAGTCTTATTTTCCATTAATGTGTCGAGATATGTGTTGTTTCCCAAATAATCAGTAGATGCATCCCAACCCCAAGATTTGTAGGTGTAAGTCGCATCAGTCTCTATTGTGTCACCCTCTGCATAAATATCATAATCATAAGACAAGTTGTTGACATAATTTAGTCCAGAAAAATATTCAAATGCTTCATCAGCTTGCTGTGATGTTTTATATTGAAATATGTGATAACCATTATATTCTGCTTGAGCAACAGCACCAAAGTTGTCCAAATCTTCATTTGAATGAACGATAAGTCTGTTATATTGTTTTTCTAGTGTGTTTTTTTGTTCTTCATTTTGAAGAGAAACTATTTGTGTCTCTTCATCATCATATGTCCTCAACATTTCCATAAGAGAAGTGTTAAAATCTTCATAACTTTCTGTTGTTTGTTGACTGTCTGCAAAACTCAAGTTAATCGGCACCATAAACAACGATATTGCACATAAAAACATTGCAACAATGACAAGCCCATAAACTTTAAATCTCTTTTGTTTGCTTAAAACATTCATGTAAATAGTATATCACCAAAACACAAAAAAATCAACACTAAAATTATATTATATATAAATTATTTGTTTAAAGTTTTGTTAAAGTCAGCTTTGTTTTTGGCATATGAAATCATACCTTCATCTTCAAAATCCATTTTTCCCATACATTTGACCATTTTTTCATTTTTCTTAGCCACTAAACAGGTCAAAAACTTTGTGTTTGGATAATAATTAAAGGCTTCTTTAAACAATTGTTTCAAAATTCCATTCCCACGAAATTCAGGTTCAACATAAACTTGAGAGACATAAACTCCCTCACCCCTGTCTGCCCAATAAACTTTTGAAAAAAGCACCATTCCAGCCTTTTTGTTGTTCACTTTTGCCAACAAACAAACTGCATTTTTATTCATGAAAATATCTTTGTCAATATTTTCAAAAAGTTTTGAGGTTTCTATGTAAGACGCTTCATCAATTTTCATGTTTGCATGAAGCACAAAGTCCTTATCTTCTTGTTTTGCTTCAACGATTTCTAAATTCATTTATTTTCTCCTTTGCTAATATAATCATATTAAGAAAATTGATTTTTTGATTTTTGCTATTTTTTTAACAAAATTTGTTGACAACAAACAATTTTTAATATATAATGTTAAAGGTTTTCACAAATAACAAATGCGAGCGTGGCGGAATGGCAGACGCGCATGTTTAAGGGGCATGTTCGTAACAGAGTGTGGGTTCAAGTCCCACCGCTCGCACCAAAACTTCAAACAGATCAAAATATGATCTGTTTTTTATTTTCTTTCAAAATTTGTTATTGACAATTGAAAATATATATTATATAATTCTTTTGAAATTCAAATGGAGGATAATATGGAATTTTTTGATATGACAGATGGAAAAGTTTATAAATATGAAATAAGAACAATCACCACCATCACCCCACTTAAATCAGGAAAAGAAGTATATGAGCATATTGCAACTTCAAGCAAAGAAACTGATTATAATGAAAAAGGTTTTTTAAGTGAAAACTTAAAATATATCACAAAAGAATGGAGACAAAAATTGCTTTGTGCAGTTTTAGATGAAGAAATACCATTGTCAGACATCAGATTGAACAACTACAGCAAATATGAAGAAGCTTTAATCGGAAAACAAGTCTATGTGCTTAAAGACGTAAAAGACAACAAAATTGTTGCCATGGGAAAAGAACAACACAAACTCTTCTTCCCAGAAAGAGAGACCGGACTTAAGGCTTTGCAAGCAAAAAGATACAACGAAAAACAAGCTATCAAAGACTCAAAAACAAAATAAGTGTTTTAATAAAAAGGAGAAATTATGGATTTTAAATTAAACAAGAAGAGCAATATAAGAGCAGGAATTGTTTTTGCAAATATGTTTAATCTGCAAGCAAAAATAACAGATATCATAAATGAAGATTATTTCGCCTTTGATTTAACACAAAACGGCTCTAAAGTTGGAACTATCACTTCAAAAGAAGAAAAAGTAAAAATTGAAGCAAAAACTGCAGACTTTGAATTAAAAGCTTCTTACAAAATGCCAAAATCTTATAAAAGTAGTTCATTAACATTTCATACTACAAAGATTAAGTATCAACTTACTGAATTAAAAAATTATGGTCTTACACTCAAAGGAGAGGTCGATGTTAGTGGCACAACTGACTTATATAATGGAAATAAATGCAGTTGTTCTGTAATTACAGAAATTTCTCATCCACACCCTAGTTTTGGAACAATTCAGCTGAATTTAAGCAGCGATATATCAGATTTATATTTTTCTCATATAACTCCAAATATAATTGAAACAGCTTCAATGAACTATTCTTACCAAAAAATTGAACATGAAATTTTTGGTGATTTAGAAGAAAACGGCCATTGGCATATTAAAAAATATAATTTAGCAAGAATAAACAACTCTGATGGGAAATTGTTGATCGTCTCTCAATTACAGAATGACAAAAAATCAATTTATCATTATAATGAAGAAAAACCAATTAATAAAAATTTTGATACGATTGATAATTCAACAATATTAAGTGAAGAAATGCAAAGAAATGATCCCGAACTTTACAAAAAGTTGAATCAACTTAAATCTTACTTAAAAATAAATGATTTTTCTCTTTTGGATTCCTTAGTAAATGCTACATCAGGAAAAAAATTAGATACTCAAATTCTTGGGTACAAACCTGAGCCTGTTAAATGGCAAAATGGTGCAAATAATTTAAGTGATGCTTATTTTGGCAATTATTATATCAAAGATGACAAAAATTCTGAAAAAACTGAAAAACCGGTTCTTACTTTAAAATTTTAAAAAATAAAACGGCTAACAGCCGTTTTTTTATTTATTTAGAAGTTGATTTAAAAATTCTTTGTTTTTTGCAAGCTTTTCTTTTTCTACATCAACAAGTGACTTTGGAGCTTTTGCCACAAAGCCAGCATTTGAAAGCATTTTTTCTGATCTTGTAATCTCAAACTTAAGTTCTTCAATCTTCTTCTCGATTCTTTCGTTTTCTTGTGCTTCATCCACAAGGTCACCCATAGGGAGATAGATATTGCAAATTGATGTCACGATTTTTGCTGACTTTTCTATAGGCTCTGATTTCACAATTTGAATTTGACTGCCACCTGCCAGTTTTGCAATGGCATTCAAATTTTCTCTTATCAATGTCTCTTCAGCCAAAGGTAAAATATTGATTCCAACTTTTTTATTATCTGGAATATTATATTCACTTCTTGTTGCACGAATAGCTTTGATTATGCTTATAACATTTTCAAATTTCAAATCTTTAAACACAAGTTTTTCTTCCACTTTAGGGAAAGTTGACAACATGATTGTCTCTTCATGTCCAATCAAATTTTGATATATTTCTTCTGTCACAAAAGGAATATATGGATGAAAAAGTTTGAGAATCGTTGTCAAAACATACAGAAGGATGTTTTGTGTCTTTACTTTATTTTCAGCATTATCACCATAAAGCTCCAATTTGCTCACTTCAATATACCAATCACAGAAAGTGCTCACAGTAAAATCTATCAAATTTGCTGAAGCAACGCCCAAAGCATATTTTTCAATATTTTTAGTTGTTGATTTAATTAAGTTTTGCAATTTGAAAAGTATCCATTTATCTTTTTCGTCAAGTTTGAAACAAGAAATTGGTTTAACTTCCATATTTTCTGTATTTGCAATAACAAATTTGCTTGCGTTATAAAGCTTGTTAATAAAGATTTTGCTTTCTTTTGCTTTGTCAACGCTATAGCCAATATCCATTCCCATTGAAGTTCCATTTACGAGTGAAAGACGTAAACTGTCAGCACCATATTCATTGATAACATCAATTGGGTCAATTCCGTTACCCAAGTTTTTTGACATCTTTCTCCCTTGGATATCTCTGACCATTCCATTGATAACAACATCTTTAAAAGGCACTCGTTTTGTGAAATGCAATCCACTAAACATCATTCTAACAACCCAGAAAGTTATGATATCATAAGCAGTTACAAGCACATCTGTTGGGTAAAAATAGTCATAAAACTCATTCTTTTCTGGCCAGCCTAAAGTTGAAAATGGCCAAAGAGCAGAACTAAACCATGTGTCCAAAACATCTGGGTCTTGAGATATATGTTTGCTTCCACATTTTGGACAAACCTTCATATCTTCTTCAAAAGCGTCCACAAAACCACAATCTTCACAGGTGTAAACAGGGATTCTATGTCCCAGCCATAATTGTCTTGAAATACACCAATCTTGAATGTTGCAAAGCCAATTAAAATATTGTTTTTCATAGCGTTTAGGAACAAACTTTGTCTCCCCTGATCTTACAGCTTCAATAGCAGGTTTTGCAAGTTCTTTCATCTTAACCCACCATTGTTCGGAAACCTTAGGTTCTGTCATGCTTCCACAACGGCAACAACAACCGACTTTGTTTTTGTAGTTTTCAGTCTTAACCAAAACTCCCAATTTCTTAAGTTCTTCTTCAATAGGTTTTCTAGCTTCGATTCTGTCTAATCCAGCAAATTTTCCTGCATTTTCATTCAACTTTCCATCATCATCAATGACATTGACAATTGGAAGATTATGTCTCAAACCCATGTCATAATCATTTGGATCATGTGCTGGAGTAATTTTAACAGCACCAGTTCCAAATTCCATTTCGCAATACTCATCAGCAATGACCGGAATTGGCTTATTTACGATTGGAAGAATGACATTTTTGCCAACAATATCCTTATATCTTTTGTCTTTTGGATTGACAGCAACAGCAGTATCTCCAAACAAGGTTTCTGGTCTTGTTGTGGCAACAACAATACCCCCTTCACCATTTTCGAAAGGATAACGAATATGCCAAAGTTTTGTGTTTTGTTCTTTATATTCATTTTCAATATCTGATATAGAGCTCTTACAATGTGGGCAATAATTGATAACTCTCTTGCCCTTGTAAATGTAACCATTCTTGTAATATTCAACAAATGAATGTTTAACTGCACGATTCAAATTTTCGTCCATGGTGAAAGCTTTTCTATCCCAATCACAAGAGATCCCCAAATTCATAAATTGGTTATAAATGGTGTCACCATAAAGTTTATACCATTGCCATCCCCTTTCAATAAACTTTTCTCTGCCAATTTGCTCTTTTGTTAGACCTTCTTTTTCAAGTGCATTAACAACCTTTGCTTCTGTGGCAATGGCAGCATGATCTGTTCCTGGGGTCCAAAGGGTTTCAAAACCTTGCATTCTTTTAAAGCGAACAATTATGTCTTGAACTGTGTTGTTGAGTGCATGTCCAACATGTGCTTTTCCAGTAACATTTGGTGGTGGCATGCAAATGCTGAATTTTTTCTTGTTTTTGT
The DNA here is from genome assembly GCA_949841595.1 of uncultured Christensenella sp. Lineage (GTDB taxonomy): Bacteria > Bacillota > Clostridia > Christensenellales > UBA1242 > Caccovivens. Next base: position 138,742 of record CATKZB010000001.1, read on the forward strand.
TTGGTTTTGCAGCAAAATATTTATGGTCAAGCCAATTTTGATAAATTCTTTTTTCAAATTTCTGTGGGTCATAAGTTTTTTCCATGACATTCTCCTAAAATAATAACTATATTTTACTATATTTCTTAAATTTTGTCAAATCTTTTTCTAAAATTGTAAACAAACCTTGCTTCTTTTGTCTTAACCAATTCTTATGTTTTAGCATACAATTTTTTTGTAAGGAGGAAAAATGAAAATTTGGAAAAAACTAGGCATTATGTGCATGGCTTGTTTAATGGTTGTTTCCACTTCATTTCTGCTTGTTGGTTGTGGTGAAAAAGATTACAACACAATCGAACTTAATGAAGTGACACACAGCATCTTCTATGCCCCACTTTATGTCGCAATCAACCAAGGTTATTTCAAAGAAGAAGGTCTGACTGTCAATTTGACAAATGGTGGTGGTTCTGACACTTCCATGAGTGCACTTCTCACAGGCTCTGCAGACATCATTTTGGCAGGTCCTGAAACAGTTGTTTACACACAACAAGAAGGTGCAGCAGACAAACCAGTTGTCTTTGGTCAACTGACTCATTGTGATGGATCATTCATTGTTTCAAAAGAAAAAACCGAAAACTTCACGCTTGATGACCTTGTTGGAGAAACAATCATCGGTGGCCGTAAAGGTGGACTTCCAGCAATGACACTTCAATATATCATTGAAACAAGTGGTTATCAAATTGGAGAAGGTGAAGGAAAAATCAATCTTCGTACAGACGTTGCTTTCAACTTAACAGCAAGCACTTGGGAAGGAGATAAATCCGTTAAATACTGCACATTGTTTGAACCAACAGCAACAACCGTAGCTCAGTCTAATAATGCACAAGTTGTGGCAAGTTTAGGAGAACTTTCAGGAAGCATTCCATATACATGTTTTGCAACAAAACAAAGTTATCTCAAAGATCACAGCGAACAAGCTGAAAAGTTTTTGAAAGCCATAAACAAAGCTTACAACTACATTGCAACAAATGATTCAAAAACAGTGGCAAAAGCACTCACAAAATCTTTTGAAGGTGTTTCTGAAGAAGAACTTGCTATCGCTGTTGAACAATATCTTGCAATCAATGCTTGGAGTGGTGATTTAACTTTGACAGAAGATAGTTTCACAAATCTTATGAATGTTATGCTCAATGCAAAAGTTATCACAAAAACTTCAAAATGGGCAGATGTTGTTGACAACACTCTTGCAACAAAAATCAAAGGATAAAATTGATAAAAAACAAAAAGTTCGCTTATTTCTAAAGCGAACTTTTTTTAATAATACATATTTTTGTAACTCTTTTTGCTGTAAGAGCCATTGCTCTTTCCACCACCATATCCACCGTTTCGTCTTTTAAAGAATATGATTAAGAAAATAATTAAACCCAAAACAACAACACCAATAACTCCCCCAACAACATACCAAATCCAAGAATTGTTTGCATTATCTTCAAGCTTTGTTTGAATATTGATATTGAAAGCGTTTGCAAAATCTCCCTGCAATGTTGTCATATCCAATCTAAATTGATAACAAGTGTTTCCGTCTTCAGTCTTGTAACTTTCAACAAGAGAGCAGATTGTTTTTGTTGGATCATCTGTCTTATATGTGTCAAGTTCTGTGATAAATTGATCTACATTAAAACTATAACCATTAGAAACGAAAATCTCAAGTTTAACCGATTGCTCATCTTTGGAAATTGCTTCTGTTGCTCCTGATTGATCCACAACTATTCTTCCACTGTAAAGTTGAACTTTTTGCACGCCATCATCCATTTTGAAAGTGATTACACAAGCATTGTCTTTATATTTTGCATATATTTCACAATCACCGTCAAACTCACCTTCACCAAAAGTAAATTCCAAAATTCTGTTTCTTCCTATTTCAACAGATTGTCCACTTTCATCAACTAAATACCAACCTACAAACGCATTTGGAGTGTTGCTTTTCACTCTGGTTTCCACACGATAAGTCTGTCCATATGACATTCGTGAAAGTGTCAGATTTTCAGTTGATGTGTTTGTCCCTTCTGCATAGTAAACATAACCAGGAATTGTATCAGAAACTAAATCATCGTTATCTTTAAAAAGTTTGGAAGTCAATTCTGCTTTAAATGTTTTTGCCGAAGTTGTTATGTTATAATCTCCAGCTGAGGCTTGATTGACTGTACTTACTATAAGCTTAAATCCATTTCCTTCATTTTCAATTTCAAATAAGTCAGAACCAGAAACTCTGTAAGAAACAGCTCCATTTTGTTCAGTAGTTATAATTTTTGCTTTTTCCACTCCATTTAAAGAAACTGCAGACAAAGAAAAATATTTGCTCATATTTCCAATAACGACATCACCTTCACTAATTTCCTTAAATGAAAATTTGATTTCAACTTTATCTCCAAAACGATAACCTGTTGAAGAAAGCTCGCTGTCCACATTCAAAACATTTTTGTTTAAACTGTTTGAAATTCCAATTTGAAAGTTTCCATAAAAACTTTGCAAATAAATTGTGCCAGAACCCACATACCAAACACTTGAAAAATCCCAACCACTATAAAGTGGATGCCACATTTGATTAGAAAAATAATCAACTCCCGTCATATTGTAAGTCGAAACAGTTATAAAATCATAATTATTTTCATTTGTATAGGAATAACTTCCCATAGCTCCAAATCTTGAAACATTATTGTTAAATTTGTAATGAATGTAAGACAAATTCTTTGAAACAGGTGCTGGATTGGCAATTTTTCCTGCAATCTCACCCACAGAAACTGAAGTATTTAAATTTGTCGTTGCATTGTTGGAAACAGAATAAGAATTTTCCATTGCAATGTTAACAATGGTGCTTCCACCTTGTGAAACAGTGCCAACAACTCCACCTATGTCAATTTCTCCCGTAAAATCAGAACCAATTATGCAATCAAAATTTATGCTGACAACTGCAAAGGAAAGTTTTGAATTGGACAAATTTCCAACAACTCCACCCAAAACAAAAACTTTGTTTTCATTTCTTTCAAAATTCCATCTTCCGAAACTGCCAGAACGAACAATTGAATAAGATATGTCACTGTCAACTGCACTACCAACAAGAGTTCCAAAATATGTGTTATGTTGAAAATTGGTGTTATAAGTCACTTTTGCAGAAAGTTGTGAATAGATCACGGACGTGTTTTCTGCACTTGCAATCAAACCTCCAACATAAGCATTCAAACAATCTCCTGTTGTCAAAGATAAGTTACCTGAAAATCCCACATTTCTGATTTCAGCACCCTTCGTCACTCCAAACAATCCAGCATATTGATTTTTGCCAGAACTTTCAGACACATCTATATTCAAGTTTGAAATTAAGTATCCCCTTCCATCAAACCTTCCTTCAAAAGGAGTTTCTTCCGTACCTATTGTGGAATTTACAACAACATTGTTCATGTTTATGTCAGACGTTAAGGTTATGTTGTCCGAAGAGTGAGATGAATTATAGTTCACTATGTAATTTTTAAGTTCATCTGCTGATGAAATTGTCACATTATTTGCAGCAAATGCCGTTTGAGGAACATCTAAAACAACTCCACCAAAAAAGAAGCTTGCAAGCCCAAAAACAAGCAAAATAAAAGAATATTTAATTAAATTATCAATTCTTTTTCTCATAGAAATAATTTACCACATACAATGTTATTTTTCCAAATAGTTTGACAAATTATTTACAAATTTGTTAGATTTTGAGATAGTTTAAAAATTATATCTTGAGTGTTTCAATTTTCTTGCCATCTTTTCTTTATCTTTTTGAATTTCAGTTTTCACAATTTTCTCCTTATGTGATGGTTTTGTCATAAGATAATATCTAAGTTCGTCCAAAGCATGGTCATCTTTTTTTATTGGTATGTCATCATTCCCCCACCAATAACTTTTTATTTCTCGAATCAAATTCACACAATTTTTGAAAATAAAAAGTCTACTTTTCCCCTCTGCATTTTTTATATAAGATTTAACAACAGAAATTCCTGAAAATAAATCTTTGTTGACATGTGTGTCCACCATAATTCCATTTTCATAAAACAACTCAACCACATTCTTTTCGCTTGCCAACGTTCTTTGATTTGCTGCAGAATCAATCAAAGCATGCAAAAACCCCTGTTTGTCAGTCTTCCAATTTAATTTTTGTGCAATCCTTTTTATTTCTTGAGCATGAAAATCCACTGTTTTTTGAGCCATGTAATGTTCTGCAACAACATAAACATTTCCGTCATAATCAACAGCATAAAAATGTGCAGAAAGTGGATTGTGCAATCCTGGATCAATTGAGATGTTATCTTGCCAATCTTCAGGGATTTCAAATGGGTCAATCACATTCACATTTTCATCAAACTCCGAATAAACCATTCCTCCGTTTTGCATAAATTTTCCATAACGTCTGCTTTCAAGTTCATCGAGCGACAAACTTTTTGTCATTTTTTCCACTTCTTTTTTGGACAAAAAAGGATTGTCTGCCCATTCCATAATCTCATACCAAACTTCGTCATCTTGATTTTCATTTAAATAAATTGTGTTGTAAACCCATGTCAACCCCTTCAAAGGAGTCATTGTGCCAAAAATTTCACCACATTTGTCCAAAACTCTCATCTTGCATTCAAAATAAATCTCTTGTGGTGGCTCTTCATCAAACCAAACATAGTCGAGAGATGATCCCTGAAACTTTTCTCTTCCTTGGTCACAGCTTTTAAAACCAATTCTGCTCAAACCCCCACACTCAGATCGTACAAGAATAAAATCGATTATTCCGTTTTCTGCATTATCTTGCCCACCACTCACCATAACAATTTTTTCGATTCTGGAAGTTGGAAGATATTGCAAAATTTTTCTTTGTGCAACATCTCTTTGCACTTGTCTTGAAAGGCTCACAACCCACCCTTCTGTGATTTTGTTTTTCTTATAAGGATGAAGCCCACATGCAAGATAAACCACTTCCACAGCACCACATTCAGTTTTTCCAGTTCTGTTGCCACCAAAAACCCAACGATTTCTTTTTTTGCATTTATGAAAAGCAATTTGTTTTTTGTGAACTTTTCCTTTTTTGTTATAAAAGTTCAATTTGTTTGAATTATATCTGAAATCGATAGTTTTTTCCAATTTAAGTATTTTTTTAACTAGTCTTGCGTCCATAAATTTTCCTTTAAACAAAATAAAATAAAAAGGACAACAAAATGACAAAAATCTTCTATTGTCCGACAAATTCAAAGAGATAAAATGATGCTATGAAAAAGATAAATTTGTTGTTTTTAATGATTTGTTTTCTTGTTGAAATCTTTTATCAACAAAATTTCACATTTGCAGAAAATCAAAAAGAATTTTATGCGAAAATTCAAAACACTGGCGTTTACTTATGTTCCACCCCAAGCGAAGTCTCTTCTCTTTTTGAAATTCCATACTCATATTTCGTCAAAGTGGATTATTCAGTTGACGATTATTTTAAAGTAACCTACCAAAATGTTGAAGGTTATGTAAAAAAAGATAAGGTCAGCCTTATGAATGGAACTCCTCAACAACCATACGCTCAAGCAACTTTTAAAGTTTTTGTTCCGTATGCTCTTTATGAAACTCCAAATCAAAACAGTTCAATCAAAGCTCAAATAAACACAACAAACAGCTTAAATTATTTAGGCACAAAAGCCGGTCAACAAGTCAGCAGTTCTTCAAACACATGGTATTATTGCAATTTTTCTCAAGATGGACAAGTAGTTTGTGGCTATGTGTTTTCAGGCATAACAGACGTTTTAACTCCAATAACAACAAACACAGAAACCTTTGAAATAGTAAAGGAAGACATTTTAAATCCATCAACAACTGAGTTTAAATCTCTTTCCACTGGCACAAAAGTGATGCTGATTGTGGCAATAAGTGTGCCAAGCTTATTGATACTCTATTTTTTGATAAAGCCATCAAAAATAATGCAAATCACAAAGACAAAAAAGCAGGTCAAAAAGGAAAGCCGAAGAATAAGACATGGAGATTATTTTGAATTTGATGAGAGTGAATTATAACTCTCTTTTACATAGCAACTGCTTCGGATAAAAATTTGTTGGAAAGACATATATCTTCTTTATTTTCTGATGAAATCCTTAAATAAACACTGTTTATCCAGCCCTCTTCTTTAAGCATTTCAGAAAGTGCCAAACTTCCATAACCTTTTATTGTCAATCTTTTGCTGAAAGTGTTTTCAGCTTGCTCAATTTTTCTGAAAATAGTTCGCAAACTCACTTCATTTTTCTCTGACAATTCCTTTCTTGGTGTTGCATTGAAATATCTTTCAATAAGAAGCAAAGCATCTTTTTTGTTTATCTCTTTTAATGTTTCTTCAATCAAAATTTTTAAATTGATCAATTTAACTTTTCTTTCAGACAAATCAATTATTTTTTGTGAAACTGAATAAGCGTTGTTGATATTATAATTCTGCCCCAACATATCACCACAGTTCAAAGCCATACTCATAATAATTTTGTCTATTGCACCACAAATACGTTCCAAGTATCTGTAAACTGAAAGTATTGTTTTTGTCCAAAGCACGTCATTTTTCATAAATTTCTCCTTTTGTATTACAGAAATGATTATAAAAATAACTTTCTTCATAGTCAATTTGATGTGTCAAAAATAAAGATTAAAATTACAAAAAATTACAATATGATTGTTTTTTAATGGCACTTTGACATCATAATGACATCACATAACATTAATTTTCGACACAAATTATTATTTTTGGTTTTAAATGACTTGAAAACGTCATCTGATTATATAAAAAAGAAGAGATTATTTCTCTTCTTTACTTTTGATCTTTTTATCTAATTTTCTTTGCTTCTTTGCAGCTTTTTTGTCAGCCTTAAGCTTCTTTTTCAATGCTTTTCCTGTGAGCTCTGGTTCTGGTAATTCTTCTTTCATAAGTTCTGGATTGGAAAGAAGGCTCATTAATAGCTTTAAACTATTAGAATAATATAATCCATCACATACACGTTCATCCAAAGAAAATTTGAGCATCATTTGTTTTTCAACTTTAACTTCGCCCTCTCTGTTAGCTACAGGTGCATAAAATATTTTACCCATAGTTCCAAAAATTGTTGTATTTCCAAAATTATAAAGATGATGATATAAAGCATCCAATTTAATACTTCTTAAATCAGCCACAAACACACTTGTATGGAAAGGGCTAGCATCAATAAGTTTTCTTGGCAGCATATTATGTTTATCTGCAAATTTCAGAAGTCCTATAGCAAATTTAAACATCCAATTTGGCAACTTACAAAGAAGTCCTGCCACTTTTGTTGTTTTATGTGTATCTGCTTCAGGTTTAACATTTTTTTCAATTTCATCGTCAATGATTTTTTTAATTTCAGGCAAACTTTCTCTACCAGTGAAATACATTTTTAATGTCATTTCTTCTCCATCATCTGTCAAATTTTTCTTAACTGCAATAGAAATAGAAATATACTTTCTTTGATACATTACGCAATCGTTAATAAACCTATTAGTTTTTGGTCTTAAATATAGCATACGTACACATGCAGCTATCAAAAGTTCTGTATACGAATAGTGAATTTTCGATTTTCTTTTTTCTTCTAAAATAAACTTATCTATATTTTCAACATTTATAGCTTGCTCATATAAATTTACTGAATCAATGCGCATAGGCATAAAATATGAGATTGCTTTTTCAATTATTTGTAAATCTTTAACCTTTTTTCCGTCAGATCTTCTTCCGAACATTCTTAATTTCCCCCCCCACACTAATACACGTGCTTTTATTGTTTTTTGTTTTTAGAAAACTTTTTTCTTATCAAGTTTTTTTCTCTTCCATTTTCACTTGGAACATAATAAATTTTATCTTTTAAACTATCTGGCATATATTGCTGATCACAATATCCACCAAAGTCATGAGGATATTTATATTTCCCATGTCCATCTTTGTTTGTGCTTGGATGATTTTTTAAATGATTTGGGACAACATCTTCCCTTTCATTTTCAGCGTCTTCCATTGCCATATGCATAGCTTTACAAACACTGTTTGACTTTTCAGCCTCACAAAGATATATTATTGCATGAGACAAATTTAAATAACACTCAGGCGCTCCCAACTTCTCGCACGAAATAAGTGCACTTATTGCCAACAGAAGAGCATTACTATCTGCCATTCCTATATCTTCGGAAGCATGTGCAATCATTCTTCTTGCAATGATAAGTGGATCTATTCCAGCTTTCAAAAGTCTGTGAGCATAATAAAGCGCTGCGTCCGAATCCGAACCTCGCAAACTTTTGCAAAAAGCAGAAAGATAATCATAATACATATTTTCATCAATTGACAAAGGTCGTTTGTTTAAACACTCTGCCATTGTTTCTTTGTCAACATGAATAAATTTATCTTTGCTTGGTTTGGTGGAAAGCACTGCAAGTTCCAAACTATTTAAAGCATTACGAACATCCCCATTTGAAGCAAAAGCCAAATATTTCAAAGCATCTTCATCTACTTTAGTCTTAAATTCTCCCAAGCCCCTTTCCTTGTCATTAAGTGCTCGAATTAAAACCTTTTCAACATCTTTCTGAGAAATCTTTTTAAATTCAAAAACATTGCAACGCGAAACAATTGCCCTTGTCATGCTGGTGTAAGGATTTTCAGTGGTAGATCCTATAAAAAAGATGCTTCCTTCTTCAATCGCTTGCAAAACACAGTCACTCTGAGATTTACTCCACCTGTGGCATTCATCCAAAAGCAGATATGTATCTTGATTGAACATTTGTTTTTGAGTTCTGGCTCTTTCAATCACAGCTTTTGCATCTCCCACACCACTTGAAACAGCATTCAACTTTTCAATGTTGGCATTCACCATTTTTGCAATGATGCCTGCAAGTGTTGTTTTCCCTGTTCCCGGTGGGCCATAAAAGATACAACTACCAACACTTCCTGTTGAAATTGCACGATAGAGCAGTTTGTTTTTTCCAACAATATGCTCTTGTCCCACAAACTCATCAAAATTGGTAGCTCGCATTCTTTCAGCAAGTGGAATTCTCTGTTGATTGTCCATAACTTTGCTCATTATAACAAACTTTATTGCAAATTCCAAACAATTTAGTTAAAATTCTTTAAATATTTTTTGAATTATTTAATCACCAAAAGAGAGAGAAATAGGCTCTTTTGACCTAAGTGAATGATTGGTTACATCATTGATATTATAGAAATAAGTTTTGCCCACTTTCATAAATCTTTCAAATCCGTTTACAATCATAATTTTTTTGTAATATTCTCCATTAAAAACCCCAATTTCTTTCAAGCCAATTTCTTTAAATGTCACAAAAGAGAACTTTTCACTTCCTTTAATGAAAAGCCTTTTTAATGTTATATATTTCTCTTCCAATTTTTCATTAGCTTCACAATTCAGCCAATTTATCCAAATTCTTTTAGGTAAAGTCTGATTAAAAAACAAATCAAATTTTGGATTTTTTGTCTTAACTTTGACATTGAAAATTTCACATGATTTTTTGTTTGCAATTTCTTTAAGTTTTGCAGTTTCTTTGTCTGACTTTAACTCAAATTTTTCATCTCCCAAATTAAAGAAAATGTTTTTTTCTTCTCTAGTCTCCAAATTGATGCTTATCTTCACATTAATGCAACAATAGACAGAATTTTCCAAACCATCAACATTTGAAAAACAAAATTTAGCGTTTCTGCACAAATAATTTAGATATAATTTTTCCTTTGTCATCAGATTTTCAATTAAAACAGCTTTATTTAATTTTTTAAAATAATAATAACCTTTTTTTAGTGGTATATTGAGTTCTATCTCAACTTTCTTATTTTCATTGGATTTATTTTGCAACTTAACACAAAAGTTGCTTCCATTTAAAACAAATTCTTCATAAGAAACTAAAATATTGTCTAAGACAAAATTCTGTTTTAGTTTAAATTCTTCAAATTTTGGATTTAAAATTTGTCCATTAATTTTAAAATACTTATCTTTAAAAACAAGATTATAATTTGATGACGCTTGATAGTTTATATTTAATTTATTAATCATTTCAACAAATTTTACTGGGCAATATTGTTGGTTATAGACAACTGTGTCAGAAAGATTTTTTAAATTTCTTTCCTTCAAATTGCCAAGACTGGAAGAATATAAAAGAAGATTAAACTTTTCTTCTTTTTTTGCCAATTCAAAAGCTTTAACAAGTCGTTTGTTTAAAATTTTGTCAAATTTGAATATTGGATATTCAATATTTACTCCATTCACAAACAAAACCGTCTTGTCAACTTTATCATCAAACACAATAGGTGCATGAAATCTTATTCTGTTTAAAATTGCAGTTTTCGCTTTTTCAATATATTCTTGTTTCTTCATAACAAAAATTGTTGCCAAATTTAAGGATATTACACAAAAAGATAATAAAAAATACCACTAATGTGGTAATGTCACTTGGTCTATAAGCCGAGTTCTGTTTTAGATGGTCATCTATCCAGACTTGTCGTCGCCGACAAGTTCCAGCGATACTTTTGTTGAGCGTGAAAGAACACACATTTGCTCAAACTTAATCTTGCATCGAGTGGGGTTTACAGAGCAATGATTGTTGCCAATCACCCGGTAAGCTCTTACCTTACCTTTCCACCATCGCCACAATGTGGCAGTCTATTTCTGTTGCACTATCCTTAAAGTCACCTTCACCAGCCGTTAACTGGCACTCTGTTCTTTTGATGCTCGGACTTTCCTCTCTGTACTTATCACAGGCACACAGCGACCATCTGGCCAACTGACTTGTTTATTATAACACAAACACTTTCTATCTGTCAATATAATATTGACATCAGATGTGAAATTTGATAATATAATATTAAAGCAGAAGGAGTTTAAAATGTATATAAAACTAGATGCAAAAGGAAATAAAATTTTAAGTCAAGTTACAAAAGAAGATTTGCAGTTCGATGGAAGTTTCACTGTCCCAGAAGAAGTTGACATGATTGATGCTTATTGCTTTAATAGTTTGCAAGAATTGACAAGAGTTGAAATATCAAACAATGTCAAAGAAATTGGAATATGTGCTTTTTTAAACTGCAGAAATTTAACTATGGTCACAACAAAACTTCAAGCCAGTTTAACCAGAATTCATGAAAGAGCTTTCTTCAATTGCAGTTCTTTAAATACGATTTACTTATCTGATAATTTGGAAAGAATCGGCATGTATGCTTTTTCTGGTTGCAAAGCATTAACCACTATTCGCCTGCCTTCATGTTTAAAAGAATTCGGTTCACCTATGTTAAGTGAATGCCCAATCCTAGACAGAGTTTTTGTTAGAACACCTGAAAAAATAAAAGAAGAAAAAGAAACCTATAAAGAAAACAAAAATATAGACAAAGAAATAATAAAATAGACCATAAAATGGTCTTTTTTTATTTAAAAATTAGATATTGACAACCCCTCCAATATATGATAAAATATAACATATAAAAAGAAAACGGAGGTATTTTATGGGATATTACAAAGAAGAAACATCAGGTTTCTCTTATAAAGACTCACTTCACCATAAGTTAGGAGAGAATTCTTGGAGCGAAAATGTTACTGTCACAAAGTATTCCACTTACAATGTTTATGTTCCAACTTTTATTGACGAAATCAACAAAAATATTGAGAATGCCCCTTCATTAATTCTTCAAAATGAAAATTGTTCGTGGTTATATGATAGCATAAAATATGGTGATAAAGATGGAAGAGAAGAAACTATATTTAACCTTGCTGAAAAAAATGACAAAATTATAAATGCTTTATTTATTAAAATTTATGAACAATCATATGACAAATATATGACAGATTTTTGTTTGAAAAGTCTTGATTATCCAAATATTTTAAACAAGTATATAGATGATTTCTCCAATTTATTCACATATATTCTAAACACAAAGGAAATTGATCTAACTCCTTTTTATGAAAAGATTCTTGATTATCCAAAATTGGTATTTAAACAAAACAAAGACAACAACACTCTTTTTCATTTAGCTTCAATAAAAGGAGATAGACAAGCAGTTTTAAATGCTATCACAAAATTTCCTTCACTTATTGAAATAAAAAATAATAATGGAAATTCAGTTTTAGAAGCAGAAATAGAATCATTATATAATGATAAACCTGAAGAAATTATAGAATCTCTTAAAAAATGTGCTTTACTTTTAAAACAAGATGAAAATTTTATGTCTTTAGCAAAAAATCAAACATTAAGAAATGTCAGAGCTGAGATTAAAACATTAATTCACTCAGACAAAAATTATGCAAATGACTTATATATTTATGCTTACAATGATAATTTAGCGAAAGTCTGTTTAACTATATTGGAACTTAATCCTTCAATTATAGATAACTTTAAAGTTTATGATATAGTACATGATACTAATAAGAATCGCAGAAAGTTAATGGAACCAATTTTAGGGGAAATAATAGATTTACAACCTGAAATTGTTGAACAAACTAAATTTGGTAATAGAAATTCTCTCTTTCATGTAGCAACCGAAATAGGTTTTCAAGATATATGTTTAAAAGCAATAAAAGAAAATCCAAATTCCACAATGCTAAAAAACAAAGATGGAGATACATTTATACATATAGCAATGTATAATAAACTTGCCAAAGTTGGTTTGTTGGCTCTTATTGAAAACCCTGAATTAGGAAAAATACAAAATAACAATGGAAAGACTTTTATCCATTTGGCTGCTCAAGAACTTCCTGAAGATAAAGGTAGAAAAATTTGTGAATGTGCTATCGAAAAGGATAAAGAATTACTTGATTTGTTAGATAAAAATGGAGAAAACTTTGTTGACATCTTTAACAGATTAAATCCAGAAAATCCAATAGATTTGTCACATAATCATGAAGATGAAAAAGAAAATCCAAATCAAATGCAACTTTTTATTGATAAAAATAATTCTTTCAAATTGGAAGAAAAAACATTAGATAGATAGTAAAAAAAATCAGTGACATTTAAATCACTGATTTTTTTTCATTAATAAATTTCTTCTTTGACTTTTTTATCTCAAAACATATATAGTTTGTGCGCAATCATCCCACATAGAAGATTTGTTTAACTTTGTTTTGTTTGTCAAAACTGAAGCCTTGCATTATTCCATCTTGTGAAACTTTTATAGAAACCCCGTATTTGGCCATAGTTGTAGACGCAGCCAATCTGCCTCCTGCTTGGCTTCCTGCCTCAATTTTGATAATCGCACCCACAGCAATAATTGTTCCATCATAGTCAACGATTGTTGCACCATCAACAGAGGTCATTTCTTCCACCAATTTTCTGTCAAGTTCAAAAAGTTTTTTTCCAGCCACAATTCTTCTTATTGCCATGGTCTTTGTATATTTGTTTCTGTTCAAAAAGTCTTCATATGAAAGGCTGAACTTTTCAATTATTTTTGTTGCATTACCAAGATTATAAAGTTTTCCTGCTTCTTGAAGTTCAAGTTCTTTTTTCATATTGAAATGCTCTTCAGAAATGATGTCTGCAGCATCAATATGATTCAATGCATCCAGTGTTTTATCTTTATTTATATAAACAATGCATGCACCTTTATATGCAAAAGAACAATCAAGTGCCGTGTTATAAATCGCCCTTCTGATCTGCTTGGCTGTGTAAGAAACATTGTTCTGCAAAAGCCTTATGACTTCATCGTGAGAATAAACACACCAATTTCCATTTCTCTTTGCAAAGATGAGCTGTCTTGAATAGAAAATCAAAATATCACCCTTTTCTGTCAAAACGATACCCACCCTTTTGTCATTGCAAATTCTTGCAAGTCTGTCAAAAACATGAGGAGAAACAGTTGGCACTGCTTTAGGATTTTTGATGTTTAAATAGCCAAGTAAAACTCCATTTTTATCAAATTCAACAAACGAAGAAACTCCATCAGTGAATAATGCAAAGAAATCGCTATTCAAAATCTCTGTGTAGTGGACTTGATTAATTTCATCTGAATTTGCACCCAAATTAACCAAAATACCAAGAGCCACAGTTGAACCTTCATAAGTTCTGGCAGCCCACTTTTCCAAACCATTGATTATTCCTAAAATTGTAGACGTTCCACTGTCCGTTATGCTTTCAATCAGAGCTTTTTCAATTGCCATGTTTTGTAATTTGTTTAAATACATTTTGTCTTTTATGTTGAGAGTGGAAATTTCATTAAATTCATGAATTATTGCACGAATTAGATTAACTTCAAAAGACTTAAACGCCTGTCCACGTTTAAGCACAATACGATAATCATCCATCTTTGTAGGTTTTAACAAAATAGAATTGCCCTTTCCAAGAGCAACCTCCAAATCTCTCGAAGAAGATTCCAGTTCCCCAGCAAGATAAGAACCCGTGAACAATGGAACAATAAGCTTGCCAACAATGTCATAAAATTCTTCTTTTACCATAATTCCATCCTCCCCAGCAAAATATATACAAATTATGGTCAATAGTTATTGATTTATATATAAATATATTAAAATTTTAACAAAAATTCTGTCAAGCGAATTGACAATAAATCTAAAAAATTTAATTTTCACTTGTCAAATTGCTGTCTTTTTCAAATTCTTCTTTAATGGTCTTAAGGGTTTTATTTTCAATACGAGAAATGTAAGAACGCGAAATCCCCAACACTTCAGCAACCTCTTTTTGAGTCAACGCCTTTTCACAATCAATTCCATATCGAAGTTTTATAACAGCTTGTTCTCTTTCGTCCAAATTTTTGCTGATTATATTTTTTATTTTTTGCATCATAAGTTTTGTTTCCACTTGCAAAAAAATCTCTTCGTCATCGGAAGCCAAAACATCCTTGAGTTCCAAATCTTTGTCCTCTTCATTGTTGCTTGTCAAACTGTTGAGAGAAACAACGTTTTTATGCTTTTTGTTAGAGCGAATTAGCATCAATATTTCATTATTTATACACCTTGCTGCATAAGTTGAAAGCTGAACTTTTTTATCATAATCAAAAGAATCAATAGCTTTGATAAGTCCGATTGTGCCAACAGACAACAAATCATCAGCCTCCAACGAATTTGTATACTTTTTGACGATATGTGCAACCAATCTTAAATTATGGCTGATAAGCGTTTCTCTCGCTTTCATATCACCTTGTTTCATCTTCTCAAATTGTGCTTTTTCTTCTTCTGGAGTAAGTGGTTTTGGAAACCCCTGAGCTGTGTTAACAAAATTTGTAAAAACACAAATCCTACTAAAAAAATAAGCAAAACTTTCAAAAATCATATAAACTCCCTATGGATTTGTATATGTTGAATTTTGTCAAATTTTGACTTATTTTCAAAAATTAAGACAAGTTAAAAAAAGATAGGAACATTTCCTATCTTCATTTTCAATAAAAACAAATTTTAATTCTTGTTTTCAACTTTTGCCTTTTCTGCTTTTCTTTTTGCAATATGCTTTTCCAACAAATTAAATGTTTTAGCAAATCCCATCATAAAACTTGCAACAAGCATAAATCCAATGATATAAATCAAAAGGAAAACGACATAAGGAGTGTTTGCATATATAATTTCCAGTAATGGTAACGTGCAAGGATAATAAGGACTGATATAGAACATGTTAAACGTACCCTCAGTTCCATAAAAATGCCACAAAATATCCATAACAAGTGCCAAAGTAACCATTATTGCAAAGACTATAGTGGCTTTTAAAACTGTTTTAAATTTAAGTTCCACTGTTCTTGTCGCAAGCAGTAAAAAGCCTATCATAAACATACTTGAATGCCAAAACATCGTTTGAATATTAATGCCAATTTCACTTGTAAACACTCCACCTGGGTAAACCATTACTGCCAAACCAGCAAACAAAGCATATGTAGCCAAATATCCTGTGAGGCAGTCATAAACTTTACCTTTTCTTAAAACTCCAGCCAAAATCATAAGATACATTGGCGTTGAACAGAATTGAAATGGGAATGCCCACCATCTGTATGACCAAGTTGCAGACTGATCGACACCATGATAATCAAAACTGTATATAACTTGTTTATATATCTCAAAAATAACTAAAACAATACCTGTTGTTAACAAAATAATGTTCACAGTCTTCTTTGAAATTTTGTTTCTGAAAATGTAAACCAAAACACAAACAGCAACCATAATAACAAGCCACATAATGTGATACCAACCAAACCAAGTTGGAGTTGCCATAGTTCCTTCAAGCCAATGTAAAAATTCGTTCATCTTTTGCTCCTAATATTATTTTCTCAAAAATTTTAAATATAGATCTTTTCAACTAAATAATTAAGTGTCTTTATTGGCAAAATCTTAACCAAAAAAGAAATAAATTTACTAGTTCCACCAATGGAAACCCTAAGTGGTGGATTTTTCTTTTTGACAATTTTTAAAACTCGTTTTGCCACAAAATCTGGAGTTTTACCCTTTTTCTCAGATTTTTCCATTTTTTCTATGCCTCGTTTTTCTGCCTTGTCATCACCTGTTTCCTTAACCCTGTCAGCAGTGAAATTTGTGTTTATATCACCAGGCATAACTGTTAACACTTTAATTTTTCGTGGTTTTAATTCTGTTGACAATGCCCTTGAAAAACTTTCAATCCCTGCTTTACTTGCACTGTAACAAGCTTGATAAGGAAGTGGAATTATAGATGCCAGCGAACCGGTAAAAACAATTCTTCCACCATCATTGATATTTTTTAGAAAAAGATTTGTCATTTTCATATGAGCAAGCAAATTAACATTCATAATTTTGTCTATATTTTGAACAGAAGCATTCTCAACTCTTCCACCAATTCCAAAACCTGCATTGCAAAACAATAAATCGATTTTTCCTTCTTTTTTAATTATTTCATCAACAACTACTTTTACCTTTGCATCATCCGAAATATCACACTCAAAACATTTTTCAAAAATAGGATCATTAGAAACCACTTTTGAAATATCATAGATTTTTACATTTTCGGCCTTAAGACGTTTCGAAATGGCAAGTCCAATCCCACTGCTTCCACCAGAAATAACAGCTACTTTGCCAGACAATTTGTTTTTCATATTTTCTCCTGTTTGTGATTTTATTACAACATAACACACAATATATTGTGTATTACGCTTTGCATATTACATGATATTTAGAATAATTCTTCAACAAATTCTTTTGGTGAAAATTCTGCAATATCATCCATTCCTTCACCTGTTCCAACAAAAACCACTGGTAGTTTATATTCTTTTTCAATTGCAATAATCACACCACCTTTTGCTGTACCATCCAATTTAGTCAAAATAATTCCATCTATTTTGGCGTATTCAGCAAAAGCATTTATTTGAGATAGAGCATTTTGTCCAGTTGTTGCATCAAGAACAATAAAGTTATATTGATGAGCTTCTGGATATTCTCTTTCTTCAATCTTTTCAATCTTCTTAAGTTCTGCCATCAAGTTTACTTTTGTATGCAATCTCCCAGCAGTATCAACAATCAAAACATCGGTTTTATTAGCCTTTGCACTTGCAATTCCATCATAAACAACAGCTCCAGCATCAGCACCTTCTGCATGTTTAATTATTCTTGTTTTAGTCCTTCCAGCCCACTCATTAAGTTGAGAAGAGGCTGCTGCCCTGAAAGTGTCTCCAGCTACTAATGTTACTGTCTTTTTTTGTGATTTAAAATAATTTGCCAATTTCCCAATAGTTGTTGTTTTTCCAACCCCATTGACACCAATTATGGTGATAATTGCTGGATATTCAATAGTAAGCTTTGGAGCATCTTCAAAATAACCAGCAATGATTTCTTTTAAAAGTGCCTTAACTCCTTCAGCACTTCTCACCTTTCTGTCATGTGCCTCATCTCTCAAATTCTCAACTATTTCAACTGAAGCTTTAACCCCTATATCACAAGAAATAAGAATGTCAGTCAAATCGTCAAAAAGTTCGTCATCAATCTCACCATGTGACAACAGTTCATCAATTTTTCTTGTAAATGCATCTTTTGTTTTTTTGAGTGCATTTCCAATCTTTTTAAAAATTCCCATAGTTTCCCCTTAATTTTCTTGCTCTGCTTGTCTTATTGCATCTGCAAGTTTAACAGAAACAATCTTAGACACACCTTTTTCTTGCATTGTCACGCCATAAAGACTGTCTGCAAGTTCCATCGTTGGTTTTCTGTGAGTGATGACAATAAATTGAGTTGTCTGTGATAATTTTTTCAAATACATCGCAAATCTTTCAATATTGGCATCGTCCAACGCAGCTTCAATTTCATCCAAAAGTGAGAATGGAAGTGGCTTAAGACGCAAAATCGCAAACAAGAGTGCAATTGCAGTCAAAGTCTTTTCCCCTCCACTTAAAAGTGAAAGTTTGTTTGCTGCCTTTCCTGGGAGTTGCACCATGATTTCCACCCCAGCATCAAGAGGATCTTCTGCTTCAGTGAGTTCAAGTCTTGCATTTCCACCACCAAACAATTCCCTAAACACAACTTTAAAGCTGTCATTGATTTTATTGAATTCTTCATTAAATTTTGTCAACATCTCATTTGACAAATCTTTTATGATCTTAACCAAGTCTTCTTCAGCTTTTTTCAAATCATCAGATTGAGTTGTCATCTCGTTGTATCTTTCAAGCAAAGTTGAAACATCTTCAATCGCATGGACATTGACATATCCAAGTGCTGAAATATCTTTTTTAAGTTTGCTTATTGCAATAAGAGCTTCTTTAATTTCAAAATCTGGTCTTCTAAATTCAAGACAACCATTATAAGTCAGACTATATTCTTCATAAATTCTTTCTTGCATTGCCTCAAGTTCGGTGTCAACCTTAGAAAGATTGCCTTCTTCTCGATATCTCTTGTCATTGACCTTGGCAATTTCTTCCATAGTCTGAGTTTTGTCATCATCAAGTTTTTTGATATTTGCAGAAATTGCGATCTTGCTATTTTCAAGATTTTCTCTTTCTTTTCTGATATTTTGTAAGTTATCTTTAGCCTCAGAAGGTTTTGCATTTTCAATTTTAATTCTGATCATTTCTTCAGCATTTGCAATAAACTTTTCATTTTCGGCTAAATGAGACTTTAACGCTTCAATATTGGAAACTTGTCTATCTTTTTCAAGTAAGATTCTGTTTAACTCATCTTCCAACGCTTTAATCTTTGCTTCACATGATGCAATCTCAACCTTAACAGTTGTCATATTCGAGACAATATCATCTCTTTCTTTTCGAATTTGATTATATCTTTCTTGCTTTTGTTTAACCAAAAGGTCAGCATCTTCTTTATTGCCACTTAAAGCATTTTGAACTAAATTTGTTTGAGACAAATCTTGGTCAATAAGTTTAAGCTTGTTTGAAACAGAATTCTTTTCCATCTCATAAATTTTCTTTTCTTCTTGAAGTTCTTCCAAATCCTTGTTTAATGCTTCAAGTTTTTCTTGCTCTTTAGCCAACTTAATTTCAAGTTCATTCTTCTGTTCAGAAACCTTCTTTTCTGCCGTTTTTGAGGCATTTAAATCAACTTTAAGATAGTCTATCTTGTTTTTGATTTGATATTCTTTTTGATTCAAGTTGTCAATTTCAACAGTCAAAGTTTCAATTTCTCTTTCACGTGAAATCAAATTCACGATTTCATTCTTCTTGCTTCCACCAGTAAGAGAACCTTGAGTGCTGACAACATCCCCTTCAAGAGTGACAATCTTAAAAGAAAATCTGTTGTCTTTTGCAAGATCAACTGCTGTAGACAAAGTGTCAACAATGACAGTGCCACCAAGCAAGTTGCTTATCACATTGTCAATTTGTTTGTCATAAGAAATAAGCTTACTTGCAACACCAAAAACGCCTTTTTTGCCAGCGATGAGTTTTTCATCCATATCTCTTCGTCTCATGCTGCTGATAGGAAGAAACGTTGCACGACCAAATTTGTTTTCTTTCAAATAAGAAATCAAATCCTTTGCACCATCTTCATTGTAAGTTACAATGTTTTGCACAGCATTACCAAGAGCCACCTCAATGGCTGTTTCATATTCTGCAGGAACTTTGATAAGAGAAG
Source organism: uncultured Christensenella sp. (assembly GCA_949841595.1). GTDB lineage: Bacteria > Bacillota > Clostridia > Christensenellales > UBA1242 > Caccovivens. The sequence continues at coordinate 158,772 of CATKZB010000001.1, forward strand.
CCAAAACTCCGACCATTTTGTTGTTGATTGCAGAGTTTTTCTCACTTTCTTTCAAAATCTTCTTAACACTGTAAGCATATCCTTCATATTCTGCCTGCATTTCAAGCAAAAGTTTCTTTCTGTTTTCATAAACTTTAACTTGTGTTGTGATGTTTGATTTTTCAGTTTCAAGTTCTGCTATATCTCTTGTTCCAACAAAAATTCTGCCTGCGATTTCTTCATTTTCTTCTTTAACCTTTTGATATTCTGCTGTTACATCGTCAATCAGCTTTTTGCAACCATTAAACAAACTTTGAATTGATTGAATTTTATTTTCCAATTCCTTCAAATTTTTCTCAAGATTTTCTCTGTTTTGAATCAACAAATTTTTCTCAGTTTCAAGGCGAGAAACATTGCTCTTAACATCAGAAAGAGAGCCCAAAGTTTCAATAATTTTCTGTTGAGATTGTCCTGCTTCAGATTCACTTAAAGACATTTCGTCCACAATTTCAAGGTGTTTGTTTGAAAGTTTTTCATAAGTGTCATTCAAAATATTCAAACGACCTTTCAATTCATCCCTTTCAACAGTTTTATTTTTTTCTTGTTCATCACAATTTTCGATCACAATGTTTGCATTTGTGATATCAAGATTGATTCTGTCATTTTCTTTTTGAGTGAAATTGATTCTTTCTCTTGTAACTTTTGTTTCACCCTCTTGCTTTTCAAGTTCAACTGTCAAGCGCAAAAGTTCATCATTCAAAGATGCGATCTTTTTATCATAGTCTGAAAGCATATCCATCTGCTCAGCATATTCTTTGGTAATGTTTTCCAAATCATTCTGTCTTGCAGATAATTCTTCGTCAATAGCCTGCAATTTTTGATTAATTTGAGCTTTCACAACATTTGCATTTTCATATTGAAAAACATAGGCATTAACTTCCAAATCTTTGAGTTGCCCTTTATATTCCAAATATTTCTTGGCGTCTTCTGCCTGCTTTTTCAAAGGTCCCATCTGTCTTCCAATTTCAGTGCGAATGTCGTCAATACGAACAAGGTTATCTCTTGTTCTTTCGAGTTTCCTTTCTGCCTCATCTTTTCTTGACTTAAACTTCGCAACACCAGCAGCTTCTTCAAACATAGTTCGGCGTTCTTCCGGCTTTTCATCCACAATTTCACTGACTTTTCCTTGTCCAATGACAGAATATCCATTCTTTCCAATTCCACTGTCAAACAAAAGGTCTGTTATGTCACGCAAACGACATGTGTTTTTGTTGATAAGATACTCACTTTCACCAGATCGGTAAAGCTTTCTTGTTATGCTAAGTTCGTCATATGCAATGTTGAAAAAACGATCTGTGTTATCAAAAGTCAGTGTAACTTCACAATAAGACAAACTTTTTCTTTTCTCAGTACCCTTAAAAATAACATCTTGCATATTGTCGCCACGCAAAGACTTGGCACTTTGTTCACCAAGCACCCAACGTATAGCGTCCGAAACGTTACTTTTTCCACAACCATTTGGACCAACAATTGCAGTAAATCCACCATTAAATTCGATAACAGTTCTGTCTGCAAAGGATTTAAATCCAATCATTTCAATTTTTTTAAAATACATAAATCCACCTTAAACTAAATCTTTAGTTATTTTTTTATTACTTTTTACTCCTCGATAAACAACTTAGTCAATGCCACATAAGCACAGTTTTGTTCAGCTTTTGTCTTGTCTTTTCCGAATCCCGACGCGATATAATCTTCATCCATAAAAAACTTTGCTTCAAAATAATCATCAACTTTTTCAGTTTCATATCTTATTGAGCATTTAAAATTTGCTTGAATAAGTTCTTGAAGCTGTGATTTGTAATTGTCATTTTTTGCATCTTCAAAATTTTCAATATGCAATTTGTCAATAATAAAACTTCTTGCAGTTTCCATATCACTATCCAAATAAATTCCAGCAATGAGAGCTTCAATAATGTCTCCCTTAATAGCTGTGGTGATTTCATTATTAAGGCTTTTTCCAGTGATAACATCTTCTGACAAGCCAAGTTCATCAAAACATCTTGCCAAATAGTCTTCAGAAACATAATGAGATCTTAAAATTGTCAAATCGCCCTCTTGTTTATCACAATTTTTAAAGAGGTATTCTCCAACCAAAAAATTTAAAATGCTATCTCCCAAAAACTCCAGTCTTTGATAATTGTCTTTTGATTTTGAAGGATGAGTCAAAGCTGTTTTCAAAAGTTTTCTGTCTTGATATTTATATCCTATTTTGTTGTCAATCATTTACATTCTCCATTTTGGAAGTCATTGAATTTATCATGTTTTCGATTTTCTCATTAAGTTTATTTTCATGAAGTTTAACAACTTGCATAATAGAAGCACAAATATTTTCTCTTCCACAAGAACCATGATTCTTGACAATAAGTTTTTTGCAACCTAAAAATGGAGCTCCACCATGTTTGTTTATGTCAAGTTTTGATTTGATTTGTTTGAAAGACTTTCTCATAAACAGATAGCCAACTTTAGACCAAAATCTTGCTTTGATTTCTTTTTTCAAAACCGAAAGAATTGCTCCAGCTGTGCCTTCAACACCTTTTAAAAGCACATTTCCAGCAAAACCATCAGTCACGATAACATCCACATCACCAGACATTACTTCCCTACCTTCCACATTTCCAACAAAATTTACAGGAAGTTTTTTCATAAGTGGATAGGTTTCTTTTGTAAGTTCATTGCCTTTATGTTCTTCAGAGCCATTATTGAGAAGTGCAACTCTAGGAGTTTCAACTCCTTCCACAATTGAATAATAAGCTGAGCCCATAATCGCAAAATGCAACAAATTCTCAGGTTTGCAATCGACATTCGCCCCACTGTCGATGATTATGACGTCACTATCCTTCTTTGTTGGCAAAATAGGTGCAAGAGCAGGACGAGAAATTCCCTTAATTCTTCCAATTTTCATTATTGCGCCAGAAAGAATTGCACCTGTGCTTCCTGCAGAAACCAATCCAACAACATTTTCATTCTCTTTCAAAAGATCAAAAGCTTTGACCAACGAAGAATCTTTCTTTTGTCTTATAGCAACAGTTGGAACATCGTCATTTGTTATGACTTCACTTGCATGCACAATTTCAATTCTATCGGTTCTGTCCCCTAAGATTTCTTTAATTTTTGTTTCATCACCAGTCAAAACGATTTCCAAATCTTTTCTTTTTTTGACAGCCAACACAGCCCCTTCAACCACTTCAAGTGGCGCATTATCTCCACCAAAAGCATCAACAACAACTTTCATCAAAATTCTCCTATATTAAAAATGGCATAACTCCCCATTTTTGTTATTTAAATCCAATATAAATATAACAAAAAAGCATGAGAAAAGTCAAAAGATTACGGGCGAAAACACAATTTTAGGCAATAAAAAATCTCAACCCTGAAAGTCGAGATTTTTTCACATTAATTTTTCTTCTTTTTATCTTCAACAACTGTCTTGTTTTTGTATGTTCCACAGTTTTTGCAAACAGTGTGTGGAGCTTTAAGCTCATGACATTTTGGACATTCAACAAGTGTTGGAGCTTCTGCTTTAAAGTTGGCAGAATTTCTTGTATTTCTTCTTTCTTTCGAAACTTTATGTTTTGGAACAGCCATTTTAATTCTCCTTTTTGTAATCTATTCTAAGTAAAACAGAGATTTTTCAACAAAATCACTGCAATCTTGACATATGCTTGCTTATTTTAACTTATATAATCAATTTTGTCAAGTTTTATTTTGCTTTTTTTGAACATTTTGGGCATTTGCCACCTGCAAGTGATTCAACAATTTCTTTTGTATCTCTTGCCATCATCAATTCTTCATTTGTTGGGATGACATAAATCTTAACTTTTGATTTTCTTGATGAAATAAGTTGAATTTCGCCACGTTTAAAGTTTTTGTTCTTTTCTTTATCAAGAACAATACCCATACTTTCCAAACCACTGGCAATTGCTTCTCTCATTTCAGGACCATTTTCACCAATTCCACCTGCAAAGATAAGAGCATCAGCTCCATTGAGAACTGCCATATAACTTCCAATGAATTTTTTTACAGTATAGGAAATCATATCAAGAGCAAGTTGACAACGTTCATTGCCATTTGCAGCTTCATTTTCAACGGTTCTAACGTCACTGTCAACACCAGTAATTCCAAGAATACCACTTTTCTTGTTGAGATAATTGATTGCTTCATCAACTGTCATTTTTTTGTTGTTGCAAAGATATTGAACAACTGTTGGGTCCACATCACCAGAACGAGTACCCATAACAAGACCTTGAAGTGGAGTAAGCCCCATAGTTGTGTCAACACTTTGTCCATTTTTAACAGCTGTAACACTTGATCCATTTCCAAGATGCGCAATAATAAGATTCACATCCTCAATTTTCTTCTTTAAAACTTTTGCAGCTTCTTGAGTAAGGAACTTATGACTTGTGCCATGAAATCCATATTTTCTGATATGATATTTTTGAGCATCTTTATAATCTATTGCATAAGTATAAGCTTTTTCTGGCATTGTTGCATGAAATGCTGTGTCAAAAATTGCCACTTGTGGAGTTTTAGGCATAACTTCTTGACATGCACGAATTCCTGCTATGTTTGCTGGCATATGAAGTGGTCCAAGTGGGATCAAAGATTCAAGATCTTTAAGCACTTTTGCAGAGATAAGAACTGAATTTTTGTAAATTTCTCCACCATGCAAAACACGATGTCCAACAGCTCCGATTTCATCAAGGCTTTCAATCACACCATGATCTTTGTTTGTCAAGATATCCAAAACTTTTGAAATTGCTTCATTATGGTCTTTTGCACCATCAAATCTCATTTCTTTTCCATCATGTTTATATGTGATAAAAGGTTTTGTCAACCCGACTCTTTCACAATTTCCTTTTGCAATAACACTTTCATTTTCCATATCAAGAAGTTGATATTTCAAAGAACTGCTTCCTGCGTTTACTACTAATATTTTCATTTTAATTCTCCTTTTTATTTTCTTTATCTTCACATTGAAGTGCTGTAATCGCACTCATAATGATGATGTCTTCCACACTGCAACCACGAGATAAATCGTTGACTGGTTTCTTCAAGCCTTGCAAAATTGGTCCAACAGCCTTCAATCCACCAACGTATTGCATAGCTTTGTAGCTAATATTTCCTGCTTCAATATTTGGAAAAATCAAAACATTTGAATTTCCTTTCAAAACACTATCTTTACACTTGATTTCAGCCACACTTGGCACCATTGCAGCGTCAAATTGCAGTTCTCCATCGCAAACAATGTTCTTTTCTTTTTTCTTAAATTTCTCATAAGCAAGTCTAACTTTGTCCACTGTTTCATTCTTTGCACTACCCTTTGTGGAATATGACAAAAACGCAACTCTAGGTTCTAAGCCAAAACTCTTTGCACTTGCAACACTTTGAAAACCAATATTTGCTAACGTGTCGCTATCTGGATTTTCAAGCACTCCACAGTCAGCCAAAATCAAAGCTTCATCTTTCAAAAATTTGTTTTTTCCATACATCAAAAAGCAAGATGAAACAAGTTCTTTTTTGCTCTTAGCCTTAATTATTTGAAGGGCTGGACGAATTGTTGTTGCAGTAGAACTTTCTGCCCCAGCAACCATTCCATCTGCATAGCCACATTCAACGAGAAGAGTTGCAAAGTAATACGGATCTTTTTCAAGTTCATCTGCTTCTTCCAAAGTTATAGCCTTGTCTTTTCTCTTTTCAAACAAAGTTTTCACAAGTTTTGGTCTGTCTGGAAAAGTCACAGGGTTCACAATGTCAAATTTTTCAAAACATTTATCTCTCAAAATCAAAGCACTGGCATCACCCACCAAAAGCACTTTAACAATTTTCTTTTTTTGCAAATATTTAACTGCTTCAAAAGTTCTGTCCGAGAAACTAACTTCTGGAAAAACAATTGTTTTTTGTCTTTTCTTTGCTCCTTCAATCAACTTGTCAATTTTAAACATAAATTCTCCATTCTTTTTTGACTTAAATCTTAATAAAATATATAAAATCAAAAAAAACAAAACTTTCTCCAAGTTCTGTATTTATTATAAAAAAACAACCAGCAATATGTCAAATAAAAAGGAGACAAATTTGAAAAATTATCACTCAAAAAAGTTTGGACAATCCTTATCTGTGATTTTACTCACAATTATGGTAATCTATTTCCTTATTTGCATGATTTATCAACCTGCTCGTTTCATTTCAAAATCATTAGAAGGTGTAAGTGCTTGGGCATTCAATGTTTTACCTAGTGTGCTACCTTTCATGTTTTTCACAAAAGTTTTATCTGCTCTTGATGTCATGCCAACTCTCACTCGCCCATTGTCCCCAATAAGCACAAAACTTTTCAAAACTCCACCTATTTCAATCTACGCATTTGCTATGGCAATTTTGTCAGGCTATCCTGTTGGTTCAAAAATGGTGGCTGACCTTTATCTTCAGGGAAAGATTACAAAAGAAGAAGCCTTCAAAATGTCCTCCTTTTGCTCAACATCTGGCCCCATGTTTATTGTGGGAGCTGTTGGAATTGGAATGTTTAAAAGCTCCAAAATCGGCTATATACTTTTCTTAAGTCATATTGTCGGCGCCATTATAAATGGACTTATATTCCGAAATTTTCGAATAAAAAATTCACAAAAAAGTTTGGAAGAAAAACAAACATTATCAAATGAAAATAAAAAGATGGATTTATCAGAAATAGTTCTCAACTCCACCTTATCCATCCTTTCCGTTGGTTGCCTTATAACCATCTTCTTTATTGTGATTGAATGCTTTTCACCAATCTTGTCACTTTTGCCACAAAACATTGCTTTCTTTTTTGAAGGAATTATTGAAATAACAAAAGGTTGCATTGATTTGGCGACATTACAAAACAAATTTTTGGCTGTAACATTATGCTCCTTTGTTGTCAGTTTTGGTGGGATTTCCACTCTGCTTCAATCATTAACAATGCTTTCAAAGCTCAAAATGCCTGTGAAACTATTTGCTTTGCAAAAATTTTTGCATGCATGCTTCTCTTGTTTAACAACAATACTTTTATTATTTATTTTTCCTGTATAAAAAAGAGAAATTATCCTCTCTTTTATTATTATAATTTTCTTTCTATACGATTTTGATTAATGCCTCTTTGTGTATAAAATTCTTTCGGATACATTTTGTGCTCAACCTTCATATTTTTAGTTCCTTTCATTTCTTCCAACCTATCAATTACCAATTTATGACTTACTTCCATATTATTTAGTTTGCATCTTTCATAAATTTCATCATAACTTGACAAATCAATATCTATTTTATTTGCAAAAGGACGAAGAATTTCATTGTGAAGACATTCAATAAAAATATTATTAAAATTTACAGAATTTTCATTATAAATATTTTTATATCTCATTTCTGCACTAACCTTATGTAAAGATCTCAGCTGATCCTCTGATCTGTTTCTTAAAAGTCTTCGAAAAATGGATGACAATTCAACAACACAGTTTTTATCAAGATTTTCATTTTTATATAAATTTATAATGTGATAAATATATTCACTTTTCATTAGTTTTTCATAAAACAAAAAATCATTCTTTAAATTTTTCATATCAATTACTTTGCTTTATTATAAAATAAAAAATAGGCATTGTCAATACCCATTTTTACTATTTTTTGAGATATTTTCATACATTCAAAAATATTCCACTAATTTGAAAGTTTTGCAATTTCATTTCTTGCGATTGCGTCACAACGGTTATTATTTTCGTTGTCGCTATGGCCTTTAACTTTTACAAACTCAACATTTTTTCCTTCAGTCGCTTTCAAAAGTCTTAGCCACAATTCTTTGTTTGAGACCTCACTGCCACCACTTGTTCTCCAATTGTTTTTCTTCCAATTTGAAAACCAATTTTGATTGAAAGCATTGACAACATAGGCACTGTCACTGTAAACTTCAACATTATTACCTGCTTTAACATTTTCAAGGCCTTGAATCACTGCCATAAGTTCCATACGATTGTTTGTAGTGTCAATTTCTCCACCCGACAAAATCTTTTCTTTGCCTTTAAATGACAAAATTGCTGCCCAGCCACCTGCACCTGGATTTCCAGAACATGCCCCGTCGGTATAAAGCACAACAACATTTTCTTTTCCATCCAAACAAGATGATTTATTTTCGATTTGAATTTTCAATTTCTCACAAACTTCTTCCAATTCTGCATTTGACCCATTAAGCTTTGGATAAACTTTTTGTCCATCATCTTTTTTTCTTGGCAAAACATGAAAATGAACATGAAAAACAGATTGTTCAGCAGCCTCACCTGTGCAATTTACAATGTTAAAACCATCAAAGCCACAATTTTTAACATAATGATTCCCGACTTTTTTGCAAACTTCCATAATTCTACCCAAAGTTGTGTTGTCACATGTCATAACGCTTTCATTATGCTTTTTAGGTATAACCAGTGTATGCCCATAAATGTCATTTGCAATATCTAAAAATGCAAGACAAAAATCGTCTTCATAAATTTTGTAACAAGGGATTTCTCCAGCAATAATTTTGCAAAAAACACAATCTTTCATAAACACTCCATTTTGGATAATTATAAAACAAAAAAAAAAAAAAGACAAAACAATTTTGCCTTTTTATTTTTAATAAACTCTATAACATCCACATGCCAATGATTTTTCACCAATATGTGTTGCAACAGAAAGTGAAAGGGAATCGTTAAATTCAAAAGGAATATTTGGGAAAATAGCCTTCAGATCTTCTGCGAATTTGTTTGCATTTTCAAAATTTTTTGTATGAGCAACTGAAATTCTCATTTCCCCAGCATCAACAAAACTTTTAAATCTTCCTTCCAAATCCCTTTTCAAGGCGTCGATCATTTTGGCTTTAGCACTCTTCACATTCATAACTTTTGCATATTGATCAAGTTTTCCTCCTTGAATTTGCAAAACTGGTTTAATGTTCAAAACAGTGCCAATCGCTGCAGCTGCTGGAGTAATTCTTCCACCTTGTTTCAAATATTTAAGTGTGTCCACCATGATGTAAATTGAAGAATCAAGAGCTGTTTCTTCCAGATATTGCTTGATTGAAAGTGCATCTTTTCCATCTTTCGCCATGTTTATTGCATCCTTCACAGAAGCTTTCATCGTGATTGAAATTCTTCTGTTGTCCACAACCTGAACCTTGCCTTTAAATTCTTTGGCAAAAGTCATTGCTGTTTCACAACTTTGGCTCAAACCACTTGACATTGGGATGTGCACAATTTCATCATATTCTTTTAAAATGTTTTTCCACATATCAACAATTTCATTTATATTTGGTTGAGAGGTTGTTATTTTAGTTCCACTCTTTTGAATCTCATAAAATTTTTCTTGTTCGAGACTAACCCCTTCAAAATATATCTCTCCATCAATAATAAAAGGCATAGGAACAACAAAGCATCCCAATGATTTTGCTTCTTCTTGAGAAATTCCACTGTTACTATCTGTTATTATTGCAATCTTCTTCATAATAATCTCCAAGAGTATTATATCACATAATTGACAAAATCTCCAAATATTCTACAAAGATTTCAATTAAGAACTTCCAATAACAAATAAAGCAATTTTTGAATAATTATTGAATAGAGGAATATTTATGTTTACACTAAGCGTTTGTATGATAATTAAAAATGAAGAACCAACACTCAAGAGAGTTTTAGATTGCGTCAAAAGGTTTGCAGACGAAATAATTATTGTTGATACAGGTTCAAAAGATAAAAGCAAAGAAATTGCACATTCTTACACAAACAATGTGTATGACTTCGAGTGGATAAACGACTTTGCAAAGGCAAGAAATTTTGCATTTTCAAAAGCAACCTGTGACTATCAAATGTGGCTTGATGCTGATGATGTCATAACTGATTCAAATATAGAAAAAATAATAGACCTTAAAAATTCAGATGCAATTGCAGACATTTTTATGTGTAAATATCTGATCGGCTTGGACAAAAACAACAAACCATATCTTTCTTATTATCGTGAAAGAATCATGAAACGAGAAAAAAATTATCTATGGGAAGGCTTTGTACACGAAGTTATTGTGCCAACAGGAACAATTGTTTATACTGACATAGAAATTGAACATAGAAAAGTGGTTGCAGGAAACCCCAAAAGGAATCTAAATTTATATCATAAAGCAATAAAAAATGGACACAAACTGAATGCAAGAGAATTATATTATTATTCACGCGAACTTTTTTACAACAACTATATTTTTTCAGCTATAAAAAATTTAAAAAAATTTTTAAAAATCGAAAATTCTTATGCTCCCGACAACCTTGGTGCATATCTTATGCTTTGCGATTGTTACATTAGAAATAATAACTTCAAGAGTGCAGAAAAATGCATGCTTGAATGTTTTTACAAACATACGCCTACTTCAGAAATGTGTTGTAAACTGGGATATGTCAATGATTTGCAAAATAAAAAAGACAGAGCAATTTTTTGGTATAAATCAGCTCTATCTTGCGATGCTCAAACATCTGGTTTTGTGAGAGAAGAATATTCAAATATAATTCCATATTTGGAACTCACAAAGCTATACTATCAAATTAATGATTATGAAAAAGCAAAAGCATATCACTTAAAAGCAAAAGATTTGGCACCCGAACACCCTTCTGTGGTCTTCAATAATCAATTTTTTGATTGATTATTCAACGTCAATAATGTTTCCGTCCAATTCGTCTTTAATTTTATTTTTTAATCTTCTTATTTTGCCTTTAAGCACAAACAATGAGACGAGTTCCATAATTCCATCCACAATAAGCTCAACTCCAAAAACAATCAAGAAAATTCTTTGAGCTTCAAAAGGATAACACATCATAACTATTGAAAAGACAATAAGGATTGCAGAATAAATCAGGTTCATCCACCAATATTTAAATCCATAACTGCGATAATCCATTGCAGTTTGAATTTTTATAAAACCTGAAACAAGCAAGAAAATTCCGATTATCACTGCAAACACCTTTGCTGAAACAATTTGTGGAGCAAAAATTATTGCGACAATTCCAAGCGTTGTTGCACATAAACCTTTAATAAATCCATAAGGTTCAAGCCCATAAATGAAATAATTTACAACAGCACATATCCCATAAAAAACAACGAATCCTGCAGCAAAGTAACAAATCGAAATAAGTGTTGCATTTGGGATGCAAATCAAACAAACTCCCAAAACAATCAAAACCAATGACATAACAGCTTTGAAAATGTTGTATCTTTTAAACAATTCTTTCATATGATCTCCTAACATTATTATTTCAAATTTTTAATTAGAATAACCCGGAAATTTCGCCATCATTATTTATTTGCATATTAAGATAATTAGATTTTTTTCCAAGTCCTGGCATCAAAAGCATGTTTCCAGCGATGGCAACAATCATTTTTGCACCACTTCGGATTTCAATATCTGACACTTCAAAAACAAAATCTTTCGGTGCTCCCAGAAGATCTTTGTTATCAGAAAAAGAAAACTGGGTCTTTGCAACGTTCACAAAAAAGTCATTATATCCAAATTTTTTGGCAAGTTTTATCTTTTCTTCTGCCATTTTTGAATAATTGACTTTTTTTGCACCATAAACTTTCGTGGCTATTTTTTCAATTTTTGTTTTAATGTCATCTTTCATTTCATATGCAAAACGAAGTTTAGATTTTTTATCAGCAAGCGTCAAAACTTCATTGGCCAATTCCAAACATCCATCTCCACCCTTGGCATATGCTTCACAAACAACAACTGGAGCTTTTTCTTTTTTACACAATGAAACCAATTTGTTTAATTCTTCAATATCGTCATCTTCATGTTTATTTATAGTCACAACGAAAGGCAATTTAAACACTTGCTTCAGATTTTGAATGTGTTTCTTGACATTTTCAAAACCTTTAACAATATCCCCATCACCATGTTCTTTAACAACTTTCAAAACAATTACCAAAACCACAGCATCAGGATTTTTGTCAATCACTCTGCATTTTATATCCAAAAATTTCTCAGCACCCAAATCGCTTCCAAATCCTGCTTCAGTCACACAATAATCAGCATGAGAAAGAGCAAATTTCGTTGCTGTCACACTGTTGCACCCATGAGCAATGTTTGCAAAAGGTCCAAGGTGAACCAAAGTTGCAGTGCCACCACAAGATTGAACAAGGTTTGGTTTAATCGCTTCCTTCAGCAATAGTGTCATAGCATTTTCTGCTTTTAAATCTTTGGCATAAACTGGTTTACCATTTTTATCTAAAGCAACCAAAATATTACCCAAGTTTGTTTTTAAAGTGTCCAAATCTTCACTTAAGCACAAAATTGCCATAACTTCACTTGCAGCAGTTATATTAAATCCTGTTGTTATTGTTTCCTTTCCAATCTTGTAAGTTATCTCTCTCAAGCTTCTTTCATTGACATCCAAACATCTTTTAATAAAGATTTTTTGAGTGTCTATATTAAGTGCATTTCCCTGAAAAATATGATTGTCAACAATTGATGCCAACAAATTATTTGCTTGTGCAATTGCATGAAAATCACCTGTAAAATGCAAATTGATGTCATCGCTTGGTTCAATCCTTGACTTACCACCACCTGTTGCACCACCTTTAATTCCAAAAACTGGTCCCATAGATGGTTCACGAAGTGCAAGCATAGTATGTTTCCCCAACTTGTTTAAAGCATCAGCAAGACCAATTGAAGTTGTGGTTTTGCCAATACCTGTTTTGTTGGAAGTCATTGCAGTCACAAGGATAAGCTTACCATTTTTGTTTCCTTTGGTATTTTTTACTTTTGCAATATAATCTCCGTAACACTCAACATCTTTTGAAGATATTTCACTTTTTTTTGCAATATCTTTAATCAACTTCATGCTTCACCTCAACTGTTTAAAATTCGTAAAAGAATTATAACATACAAAAAAAATAAAACAAAGAAAAAACACTTAGTTAACTAAGCATTTTATAGTATCATAAGTTTTTAAAATTATAAATTTAAATATATTCCTTCAAAGTTTCACAAACCCAGTCTTTATATTCTCTTGCATGATCACAAAAATCTTCAGAATAAAACATCTTCACAAACTCATCGTAAGAAAGATATTTCACTTCAGAGACTTCTTCTTTTTGCAAAGTCATTTCGTCTATTTTATAATTTGTCTTAAGCAAATAAATTTGTGCCAATTCTTTACCTTTCAAATTTACCCATTCTTTCAGAAATATAAAATCTTCAGGTTTTGCAACAATACCCAATTCTTCTTGTGTTTCTCTAACACAAGTTTCCAAAACACTTTCACCTGCAGAAACATGACCTGCAGATGGCATATCCCATTTGTTTGGACTTTTCTTTTTTAAGGCAGATCTTTTTTGAATTAATAAATTCCCCCCCCCGTTAACAATCCATATCCAAACAGCTTTGTGAAAACAATTTGCCTCTTCACTGTGGCAATAACTTCTGCTCTTCGCTCCTAAAAATTTTCCATTAATGTCAAAAGTATCCAAAAATTCTTCCATATTTAAACTCCAATTTGATTATATCACAAAAAAATCGCTTCTACAAATAAATTTATTTATTAGTTGCATTGTTTGATAATTTGTGATAATATTAACTTACGCCACACCATTATTAATAAGAATTATTGCTTTGATAAAAAAGGAGAAGCAATTGTTAAGTGAGGTTCTCACACATTATTAATATTTAAAGCAGTGGCGCGTTATAGATAACCTTGATTATATCTCACCTTAGTGGAGATAGCTTGGGAGAAGAACCGACGTAGTAGCTGTTAGAAAAACTTTTGTTTTTTGTGTCAGCGTTAAACTGAGTCGGTGATAAAAAAGGGCATCCCAAAAATAAAATTATTTTTGGGAAAAAGGAGAAAGCAATTGTTAAGCGAAGTTTTTGACACTAGGAAAAAACAAGCCAATCATGAAGCTTTCGACAATATGCAGAGATGTCCGAGTGGTTTAAGGTGCAGCCCTGGAAAGGCTGTGTGCAAGAAATTGCACCAAGAGTTCGAATCTCTTTCTCTGCGCCAATTTTTTTTAATTTAAGGAAAAATAAATGGAAATAAAACACTCAAAAAACTTTAAGACTTACAAAAAAGTTGAATCAAAGCTCATTGAATCTAACTATCAAAAATCAAAATCAGAAAATCTCAATCCCTCAATATATAAACGCAAAATAAAAATTGAAGGATTCTATCTTTACGATGATAAAAATGTTGTTGGTGGTGCTGGTTTTTATGTTGACCACTACAATTGGATTTATGTTGACACTATGTTCGTATCAGAAGACTATCGTGGAAAAGATTATGGTTCAAAGCTTATTCAATCAGTTGTTGCATATGCAAAGGAAATAGGATGCACTGGAGTAAAATTAGACACTTGGGATTTCCAAGCCAAACCTTTTTATGAGAAAAATGGTTTCACTCAATATGGTTTACTTGAAGATTATCCAAAAGGACACACAACATATTTGTTGGCATATAAAACCAAATAAAAAAGACCTAAAACAAGGTCTTTTTTTTAATATTTTTTATCTATATTTCCACCACCCAGACAAGTTCCGTCTTCTGTGTAAAGCACCACAAATTGTCCTTCAGTTATCGCCCTTTGTTTTTCTGCAAAGTCCACTTGAATATGTGTGTCATCCAAAACTTTAACATGAACTTTTTGGTCTGGCTGACGATATCTGAATTTTGCAAAACAATCAAATTCTTTTTCTTCGGGAACACAAGGAATCCAATTGAATGTGTCAGCATAAAGTCCGTTTGAAAATAACTCTTCACACTCTCCTTGGCTGACATACAAAATGTTGTTTTTCAGGTCTTTTTTCAAAACAAACCATCTTTTTCCATTGCCATTATGCTTGCCACCAATGTTCAATCCTCTTCGTTGTCCAATTGTGTAATACATAAGCCCTTCATGTTGTCCAACCACCGTGCCATCCAGTGTGCAGATATTGCCTGCTTGTGCTGGCAAATATTGTTTCAAAAATTTTCTAAAATTTCTTTCTCCAATAAAACAAATTCCTGTGCTATCTTTTTTTTCAGCTGTGCTAAGCTCAAGTTTTTTTGCAATCTCTCTCACCTTTGTCTTCTCTATCTCTGCAAGAGGAAACAAAACCGAAGAAAGCTGATCTTGACTAAGTTGATTTAAAAAATATGACTGATCTTTTGATAAATCATCTGCTTTTGCCAAATAAGTTTTTCCATCTTTGACATAAGTCTTTGCATAATGCCCTGTTGCAATCATATCTGCACCCAAGGCTCGTGCTTTTTGCAAAAAAGGTCCAAATTTTATTTCCCGATTACACAAAACATCTGGATTTGGAGTTCTTCCAGCTTTATATTCATCCAAAAAATATTGAAAAACTCTTTCATAATATTCTTTGGCATAGTTCACAGAAAAATAAGGAATGCCAATTTTTGTGCAAACTCTTTTAACATCTTCATAATCATCTTCTGCTGTGCATTGACCATCATGCTCGTCCCAATTTATCATAAAAAGCCCGATAACATCGTGACCTTGTTCTTTCAAAAGATAAGCAGCAACTGAAGAATCAACACCCCCTGAAATTCCAACAACAACTCTCATTTTTTCTCCTTATCTCGTGGCAAATCAACAATAACTGGCACTTTAAATTTTTTGCATGCAACATAAACAAGACTGACAACCCATGCCAGAGCATACAATCCAACAGGCAAATAAAAATACGTCACTGCATCGCCAGACATCTGAATGATTTGAGCATTAAAAATGGTGCAAAAAACAAGATAGACAAACATGGCTGACATAATGCCACCTTTAATATATTTGCCTGTGTAATAATATTGACCTCCCACCAAACCAAACAAAAATGTGAAAATCAACAATTTCCACCAACTAACATCCGGTGGATATTGATTTGTTTGAATAACAAAGTCAGTGTCAAAATGCCTAATTTTCTTTTTTGCAGCTTTGTTTGAAGCAAATTGCAAACGAGAAAAGATGAGTCCACATTCTTCACACTCATCTTGAGATAGCATACATTTGTTGTTGCATCTTGGGCATTTTTTATAATCTTTGTTTTTTCCAAATTTCATTAATTTAATTTTAGAATAAACACACACTCAAAGTCAAGCAACTTCTTTCAATTTTTCTGATGCTTTGTTGAAATAAACATAAGAGGGTTTATCATCTGGGACATAATGCAAAACATATTCAAAAATCTCTTTGGCTTCCTGATATTTTTTCTCGTTGTAAGCACGCACCCCTTCTTCAAACTTGTTTTTTAGTTTTTTAAGCTTTTCACGTTTGTTTTTTTGATAATAATTCAAACTTTCAAAAAGAGAAATTTGAGATTCTCCGTCCAATGACAAAGCTCCTGTGTAACGATAATCAAAATCAAAATTTTGTGGAAGTTCGTTTAGAGCCTGTTTGGATATCAACAATTTTGTGCCAATATAAAGATTGATTTCCACCATTTTTGACGCCAGATTGACAACATCTGAGATGATAGTTGGGCTTTTTCGTTCTTCATCGCCAACAATTCCAAAAATAATTTCGCCTGTGTTTATGCTCAATCTTGCATCTATTGCAGGAAGATCTTTTTGGCTTTTGTTTTTAACATCTATTGCTCTCAAAATTGAATGAGCACATTCAATTGCATCTTGAGGCTTAGAAAAAACTGCAAGCACACCATCTCCCATATATTTATCAATAAAGCCTCCAAATCTTCTTATAAGTGGTGCAACGACTTTAAGATAAGAGTTAATATAGTTGAAATTGGCTTCCAAACTTAAAGTACGAGAAATATTTGTGGCACTTTTTAAATCACAAAAAAGAGTTGTGGCATTCTTTTTAACTTGATTTCCAAGTTCCAATTCTGCAATATTACTTTTCCCTAAAAACTTGAAAAATTGTTTAGGAATAAACTTTTGAGCTTCCAAATTTGTTTGTCTGATTTTGTTTTCTTTTTCTTTATAATTATAATTAATCTTGTTTAAAGAATTCTCAATTTCTTTAAATTGCTTGCCTCCACCGACTTTAAAATCATCAAATTTCATCCTTCCATCACCCAATTTTTCAGTAATTTTTTCCACTTTAGAAAGAGGACGACAAGAGAAAAGAATGATAACAAAAACCAAAATCAAATAAATTAAAGTTGCAAGCCCTGCCCAGAGATAATTGTTGTAAGAATTTTCTTGTGTAACAATGTTGAGTGTTGCACGAATTGATTCAGCTGTGACTCCTGTCATATTTTTAACAGCCGTAATATAAACCATGAATGCGCCATAGGCCAAAGTGAGTGGAGCTAAAGAAAAGAATATAACATTTGAAAGTCTTTGCGTTTTCAAAAATCTAAAAAACAATATACTGAAAAAAACATTGTTTAATATTTGAAATACAAGTGCCACCCAAGCAAGAGCAGTGAAACGCAGTTCAAAGCCATTCCCCGTCGGCACAATGGTTTGCAAAAGATATTTTGTCAAAAATATCCCTGGAATAAATGTGGCGATAGTAAGTCCTATCAAAATTTTTGTTGAAGTTCTCATACGAATATTTTGAGAAAAAATTTTCTTTGTATGCAAAATTTGTTTTTAATTGAAAGTCAAACTTTGTCTAATTTTGTAGAAAAATGTCTGTTAAAGCGTATATTCAAATCATTTTGAAACAAACTAAGCACAAGGAGAAAAAAATGGATCAAAAAGAACAACTCACAAAGTATCTTAATGCAGTATATCAAAACACAAGGACTGCAGTTCAATCAATCGAGGATATAATCTTGAAAGTGCAAGATAACGAACTTATCAACGAGCTTTCAAAAGAGCAAGATGAATATTCTTGCCTTGCAAAAGAGTGCGAAAACTTTGCAAAAGCAGAAAAAATCGAAGATTTAAAAGACAACAACTGGATAGAAAAAACAAAGCTTTGGACAAGCATCAATCTCGGAACAATGATGGACAAAAGCACCAGAAATATTGCTGAAATGATGTTACTTGGGACTTTCATGGGCATTGTCACCTGCATTAAGGACAAAGATGACCACAAAAATATCTCGCCAGAACTTGATGAAATTCTTGATAAATTATATAATTTTGAAAGAAATAATATTGACAGATTAATTCCTTTTTTAAAAGAAAACTAAAAACGCTAAACTCCATATAAAATCAGAGAGAAAATTATTTCTCTCTATTTTTTTATTTGGCAAAAATTTCTTTAAGTTTTGTTTCATAAAAATATTTTAAAGACAAATTTATCACCATTTTTTCACTTAAATTTATTATTCTTCCATTTTCAAGTACAAGGCAAAAAATATGAGTTTTTGAAGATTGGATTTTCTCAATCAATTGTTTCAAAGTTGTATCTCCATTCACACAACAAAAAACAGGCTTAGCAAAATTTTTTGTTTGTTTATTAAAAATGTTTATCTTTTCATAACGACTAACAAATTTCAAATCCAACATGCCAGCAAACAAAAAGATTGCAAACAGAAAAAGACTTGGATTGAAATTAAAATAGGTGCAAACAACAAAAAGCATTAAAAAACCAATTGCTAAAACCAAATTAAAAATTACAGTGATTTTCTTTGCCGTCTTTTCTTTAAAAAAGAAAGAGGATAAACAAACAAAAATTCTTCCCCCATCCAAAGGATAAGCTGGAAGCAAATTAAACAGTGCCAAAAGCAAACTTATTGAGACAAAACTTTCTGTGAAAAAATAGGTTGTGGGAAAAATCCACCAAATTGAAAAGATAAAAAATGCTGACAGCAAGTTTACACAAGGTCCAGCAAAAGCAATTTTCAATTCGTCCTTATAATCCAAATTTTGTCCATAATAACAAAGTTCTGCACCATAAGGCGAAAGAGAAAACTTGTTTAATTGATAGCCTAATCTTTTTGCAACTAAAAAATGACCAAGTTCGTGCAACAAAATAGCAAAAAAATAATTCATTGCAACAATAGGGCCAAGCACAACAATAAGCCAAAACCAAACAATCAAACCTACAGGATGAATGGAAAATTTTTTCATAAACAAGTCCCTATGCAAACAACACAAATCACAATTGCAACCACACAGCAAACAAGTGTTCCAAGCAAAAATTTCAAAGAAAATTTATGCTTTAATTTGGTTTGATTATAATTTTTTCCATATGATTTTTGCTTGTCCATAAAATATTTATATGTGAAAAAAAGTTTGAATACAACAAAAAAAGCATAGTTTGACTATGCTATTTCATCGTTTCCACTTATAGTTTCAATCCCTGCTTCATTTTTCAAAAAGTCAGGCAGTTCTTCTTCATCTGGAAGTTTAAATTCATTATAAAGACTGTCACTTTTTTCTTCTTCACCAGTTTCAATAACTTTGATTCTTTCAAGAAGTCCTTCATAATCAGGAAGTTCTGCCAAATCTTGCAAATTAAATCTTTTCAAGAAATTGTCAGTTGTTCCAAAAAGAAGTGGCTTTCCAACTGCATCTTTACGCCCAACAACCTCAATAACATTTTGGTCAATCAAAATCTGAACAGCGTAATCAGCGTTGTTAACTCCCCTTATCTCTTCTATTTCAAGTTTTGTGATAGGTTGTTTATAGGCAATGATCGCCAATGTTTCAAGGGCTGCTCTTGTCAATGTTTTTTCTCTTATTGGATTTAAGACTTCACTGATATAATCTGCATAAGCTGGATTTGAAGCAAGTTGCACTTTGTTTTTATATGTGATTAAGTGAATCCCATTATCACCTTGATATATTTCTTGAAGTTCTTTCAAAGCTTTTTCGAGTTCTTTATCTGTGATATTAAGTTTTTCTGTGATAAAAGACTTTTCAATCCCCTCACCTGCCACAAACAGTATTGAAAAAACAATATCTTTTAAGTTTTTTTTGTTTTCAACATTCATTTCACACCTCATTTGCAGTGATAACGATATTTCCAAAAGTTCCACTTTGAATAACTTGAACAGTTTGTAATTTCAAAAGTTCCAAAAGTGCCAAAAATGTGTTTATAAGTTCACTTTTTGTCATTTGATCATCAAAAAGTTCTTCAAATTCAAAGCGTTTACGCTCCTTGGCAAAATTTCTGATGGAAATAATCTTCTCTGCCACAGTAAATCTGTCTTTAACAATTTTTTTAGGTTGTTCATCTTGAACAGCCTTTTTAAGTTCTTCACGAGTAAGAAGCTTGGCAAAAGCATCAAGCAGTTGATCCAAAACCATATCTTTCATCACGACTTTAACTTTTTCAGTTTCTTTTCCCGGCATTCTGTAAAGCTTATTGACATCTTCAATGTCTTTAAGCTTCTTGCTAGTTTCCTTGAAAAGCTCATATTCTTTAAGTCTCTTCAAAAGCAAAGCTTCATCTGACTCTTCATCAAAAGTTTCTTCTTGCTCAACTGGAAGAACGCTTTTTGATTTGATCTCAATCAATGTGGCTGCCACTGTGATAAACTCACTCGCCTTGTCCATGTCCACGCTTTTAATGTCTTGCATATATTCAAGATATTGTTCAGTAATTTCTGCCAATTTCACTGTTGCAATGTCAAGTTTTGCATCCTTAATCAAATGCAACAACAAATCAAGAGGCCCCTCAAAATTGTCAAGTTTGAAACGATAGACATCAGAAGACAAAAGTATATCACTGCTTTCTTCTGTGACAACAGTCTGATTGATGTTTTGTTCAACTTCTGTCATGGTTTCTCCTTTCTTGAAAGTCTTTCCTATTATACCAGATAAAGTATATAAAAACAAGCAAAACACAACAAATAGAAACAAAAAAAGATGTCTCAGTTCAAACATCTTTTTCAATTACAATTCTTATTTTGTTTTTTCTTCAGCATTTTTTGTTTTTTGAGTTTTTATTTTTTGTCTGTTGTTGAAGACCACTCTCTTAGAACGCAAATAATCTTTTATTTCTTTAACAACTTGACTATTATATTTTTGATTGATTTGTTTTAAAGCTTCCTCATCACCACGAGTCTCTTTTTCTTCTAACAATTTTGATAAACAAAGAGTGTTAATCATAGCTTTTTCGATATTTTTATCAGCCAAAAATTTTAAGTCTTTAATCTTTTCCAATTTTTTAACTATATCTGGTTGAGAAACCAAATATACTAAAAAACCTTCCATAGTTGCATTCTTAAAATTTGCTGGAAATCTGTGGATGATTTTCACTTCATCCGAAAACAACAATGTTTCATTTTTGTCAGTCTTTGCAAGATAATAACCTTCAAATTTTGGGTCATTTTCAACTTTAATAATGCTATCATTAACAAATGATCTTTTTCTTTCGTCATCAAAAATTTTATAGATTTTCTTATCTGTGTAATATTCTTTTATCATTTTTCACCTCAATACGCCACATTATAACATATGAAAAACAAAATATCAATAGTTCTTATAAATTTTTTTGAAAAAAAGAGTGAATTTTTCACTCTTTTTGTTTTCTTTTTTTATTACCATTTTTCAAGTACTTTGTGTGTTGTTTCAAACCAAGAAAGATGTTTAATTTCTTCTTTCACAACAAGAGAAATTTTCTTTACCACATTGCCATTTTTTGTTACAGTAACCGTACCCACAACATCTCCTTTGTGAGTTGGTGCTTTAACAGAATTTTGAAGTTCTATTGAAGTTTCATATCCTGATTTGTCACCTTTTTTCACAACAGCTGCAAAACTTTCTTGTGCAAAAATGTCCACATTTTCTGTTTTACCTTTAACAACTGGAATTTGCGAAATTGCAACATCTGAATCTACAAGTTTTTCACTTTCAAAATTTGAAAAACCATAATTGAAAAGAGTGGCACTTTCATTAAATCTTGTTTTACTATTTTCTGCTCCCACAATAACTGAAATAAGTCTCATATCTCCACGTTTTGCAGAAGCTCCCAAACAACAACCTGCTTCATTGGTTGAACCAGTTTTTCCACCATCACAACCTTGATAATAACGAATAAGTCTGTTTGTGTTTACAAGTTCTGTTTCTCTTCCAGATGGATGAACAAGTTTGTCCATCCAAATTGTGCTGTAGTTGTGATATATTTCATGTTTTAAGATTTCTTTAAGAAGGATTGCAGTGTCCTTTGCTGAAGAATATTGTTCTGGTGCTGGAAGCCCTGTGCAGTTTGAATAATGAGTGTCAACCATGCCAAGTTCTTTGGCACGTTTGTTCATTCTGTTTGTGAAAGCTTTTTCGTTTCCATTGAAATATTCAGCTAGTGCCACACTCGCGTCATTTGCAGATGCCATGATAACTGATTTCAACAAATCTTCAAAAGAATATTCAACATATGGATCTATAAAAACTTGAGAACCACCCATGCTGGAAGCATTTTCTGTGGTTGTTATCATTGTGTCAAGAGTGACATTCCCTGCTTCCAACTCTTCCAAAGAAAGCAAAATTGTCATCATCTTAACCATGCTGGCAACTGGCAAATGCTTTGTTTCATCTTTGGAAAACAAAACTTCTCCACTGTCATATTCCATAAGAATAGCACTTTTGCTGGTGAGATCAACATCATTTGTTGCACTGACAGGAACAGCTACATTTCCAACGCCAATAACAAGCAGAGCAAATGCCAACAAACATAAAATCGAACTTTTAAAAATCTTGCTCATAAAAAAACTCCTTTTCGCTTTAGTTTTTTGCAAAAAAGAGTGTTTTATACCTATTGAAAATCAAATAACCAAAATCACTTTTCCATTCAAAATAAAAAGCAAAAGAGTTTCAACCAAATTGATAAGCAGCAAAATCAAAATCCCTATAAGCACAAACAAAAATCTGTTGCATTCACAATGTCCAAATTTATGACAATTGTTGTTTATTCTTGAGAAAATAAAGTAAAACATGATCAGCACGAACAATGTCAAAAGTTGACAAGGCAAAACAATGATTACGGCAGTAAATATTCCACCTATTCCATAAAAAATGAAAATCAAAGCAAAGTTTAGTCCAAACAAATAGCCCCTATACACAAACAATATTTGTGCCAATGGAAGCAAATAAACCGAAAACGAAAGTCCTGTCAAAATCACAATATTGACGCACAGTGAAAGGCTACGAGAAAAGAAAGCTGATGACGAAGCTACAAAACCAGAATAGAAATCTCCTAAAGAAATTTCCGTCAATTGGCAAAGCTCAAAAGCTCTGTTACTTTTTATTGCAATAAAAACTCCTGTGCACATTGCAATCAAAACAAATGTCAATGTCAAAATAATTTTTAATTTGTTTGCTTTGATTGCATTTACACAAGAAAATCTTAAACCGTTAAAAAACGAATGTGTTTTATAGGATTTTATCATAAGATATATTTATTAAACAAGCCATAAAAAAAGAACACAAGCCTCGTGTTCTTATTTCAAAAATTCTTCAACCAATTTTTTGAGCTGTTTATAAGCAAAATCTTTATCTTCCACATCCACAAAATTCACATTTTCCATGCCACGCAAAAACGTAAGTTGTCTCTTGGCGTAATTTCTGCTGTGTTGCTTTAGCAATTCAACCATTTTGTGAATATCATATTCACCATTTAGGTAAGAAAGAACTTCCTTATAACCAATTGCTTTCATACATTGATTTTCAAAAGTAAGTCCCTTTTTTTTAAGATTTTCAACTTCTTTAATCAAACCCTTTTCAAGCATGATGTCAACTCTTTTATTGATGTCTTTATAGAGCATTTCTCTATCCCTATTCAGTGCAATAATCAGAGGCTCAATGTCCACTTCGTTTTTTTGTTTTTCTCCCGAAGAAAGTGCTATTTCGACTGCTCTTACAAGTCTAACAGTGTTGAATTTGTCAGTTTTTTCTGCCATTTTGGGGTCTTTTGTTTTCAACATTTCAAAAAGGTAATCATTTCCCTTTTCTTTTGCCAAATTTTCCAACTCATTTCTTAAATTGTCGTCTTTTGAAATTCCACCAAAATTATAACCCTGTGTAAGCGCCTTAACATAGAGCCCTGTTCCACCCACAACGATTGGCGTTTTACCTTTAGCATAAATTTCATCTATTTTTTGCTTTGTATATTCAACAAAGTCATAAACAGAAAATTCTTCTTCTGGCTCTAATATGTCAATCGCATGATGAACGACTCCCTGCATCTCATCTTTTGTCACTTTTGCAGAACCAATGTCAAGTCCCTTATAAATTTGAACTGAATCTGAAGATATAATCTCTCCACCTATTTCTTTTGCCAATTTAACACTGAAATAAGTTTTCCCAACGGCAGTAGGTCCTAAGATGAAAATAACTTTTTTCTTCATCACAAAGTCCTTTTAAACATTTTTTCAAGTTCTTTTCTTGAAATTCTGACAACAATAGGTCTTCCATGTGGACAAAGTGCCACTCCACCTTTCATCTCATCAATAAGATAATAGATCTCTTCTTTTGTGACATCATCGCCAGCACGTATTGCATGTTTGCAAGCTGTTTGACAAAGTTTTTCGTTGATAAGACCACTTGCTGACTTTTCGTTGTAATTATCACCAGCTAATATCTCTTCAACAAATTTGTCCAGTTTTATACCAGAAAGAACAAATGGAATGCTCTTGATTTCAAAAACATCGTTTCTGTTTGTGATTTCAAAACCTAATTTTTCCAGATTTGAAAGTTTTGTTTCAAACAAATCTCTATCTTTTGCAATCAAGCTAAATGAATATGGCACAAGCAAATCTTGCTTTGCAACATTGTTGTTTTCAACTTGTTTTTTAAGTTTGTCATAAAGTTGTCTTTCGTGCATAGCATGTTGATCAATAACATAAACACTGTCCTCAAATTCGGTGATGATGTATGTCTTGAAAACGACTCCCAAAATTTTTATCTCTTCAGCTTTGATTTTTAAAAACTTTTCTTCAACAAACTTTGGCGTAACAAATTCTTGTTTTTCTTCCAAATCTTTTTTTACACTTATTTCAACTTCATGCAAAAGACTTTCACCAGAATGATCAAAAAAGATGTTTCCACCAGATTTATTTTTGTTTCTTGCATCTGACTTCACACTTGAAAATTCTGGCATATTGATGATGTCTATGCCTTTTTGTTGGTATTCGCTTGGAGACGCAATTTTTTCTTTGACAGTATCGTCATCAACAGAAACTTTGTAACTTGCTCCTTCTGTCTCAGACATTTTATCAAATTTTGATTTTTCAAACGCATCAAAACTTGTTTGTTGTGGATGTGCGTCGTTTTTTATATCAAATTTGCTCCAATCATCTTCATTTTTGCTTGTAAATTCAAAATTTGCAATAAGATTTGTTGAAATCAAAGCTCTTTCAACTGCTCTTCTAATTATTCCAAAAACTTTTGAAGAATTTTCAAACTTAACCTCTTTTTTGTTTGGATGAACATTGACATCCACTCTGTCAAAAGGCACTTCAAGCTTAATCACATAAATTGGAAATCTTCCTTTCATCAAGAGTGGCTCGTATGCACCTTGAACACAAGCCGAAACCATATAGTTTTCAACATATCTTCCATTAACAAACAAAGTTTGATATGTTCTATTTGGACGTGAAAACTTTGGAGAAACAACATAACCACAAACTTTCAAACCATCTTCTTCATAATTCAGTTCAAGCAAATTATCGAAAACTTCTCTGCCATAAACCAAATAAATCACTTCGTTAAGATTTCCCGAAGCGTGGTTATAGATTGTTTTTCCATCCACAACATATTCAAAATCCACTTCAGGATGAGCCATCATAAACTTTTCAATCAAATGAGTTATTTCACTCTCTTCTGATTTTGGTTTTTTGAGAAATTTTGCTCTTGCAGGAGTGTTGTAAAACAAATTTTGAACAACAAGTATTGTTCCATCAAGCCTTGCAACTTCTTTGACTTTTGATATTTCTCCACCATTAGCTTCAATTTGATATCCTGTGTCACTTTCTTTTGTTTTTGTGCTCAAACTAACCATTGAAACAGATGCAATGCTGGCAAGTGCCTCTCCACGAAATCCCAATGTGGCAATTTCATCCAAGTCATCAATATCTGAAATTTTGCTTGTTGCATGTGGCATAAAAGCAAGAGGCAGATCTTCTTTTGAAATTCCAACACCGTTGTCAGAAACAGAAATCTTTTTGATTCCACCTTCCACTATTTCCACTTTAATCTTTGATGCTTTTGCATCAAGACTGTTTTCCACAAGTTCTTTAACAACAGACGCAGGCTTTTCAACCACCTCTCCTGCTGCAATACGATTATAAATTCTTGGTGACAAGACATTGATTGCCATTGTTTTTCTCCTTATTATTTTTCTTCTTTAGCTCTTGAAATCAAATCATTCAAAACTTCAAAACTTTCAATTGGAGACATTCTGTTTATGTCCATGTCTCGCAAAATTGAAAGCAGTTGTTGCCCAAGTTTGTTGTTTTTTTCTTGTTTAGAGCGTTCTTCATCTTCTCCAAAGATGTTCATATCAAGTTTTTGATTGACCTTTTCAAGATTTAAACTTATCTCTTTTGCTCTTTCAATAACTTTTTCAGGAACACCAGCAAGTTGAGCAACTTCCACTCCAAAACTTCTGTTTGCATGCCCTCTGATGATTTTTCTTAAAAACACGATAGTGTCATTTATTTCTTTGACTGTGACTTTATAGTTTTTCACGCCTTTAATGACACCTTCAAGTTCTGAAAGTTCATGATAATGTGTTGCAAACAATGTTTTGCAGTTAAGATTTTTTGAGATATATTCCACAACAGCCCAAGCAATTGAAAGACCGTCAAAAGTAGAAGTTCCTCTTCCAATTTCATCAAGCACAACTAAACTTCTGTCTGTTGCATTTGCCAAAATGTTTGCGACTTCACTCATTTCCACCATGAAAGTGCTTTGTCCAAACGCCAAGTCATCACTTGCCCCCACACGGGTGAAAATTCTGTCAGTTAAAGCAATTTCTGCACTCTTTGCAGGCACAAAACTGCCAATATGTGCAAGAAAAGTGATGATTGCAACTTGACGCATATATGTGCTTTTTCCTGCCATGTTAGGGCCAGTGATTATCATCATTTTATTTTCATCGCAATCCAAAATCGTGTCATTTGTGATGAAACTGCCATCTTTAACAAATTTTTCAACAACAGGATGTCTCCCTTCTTTAATGTCGATCTTTTTGACATTTTTGTTTATAACTGGTTTGCAAAAATTGTATTTTACGGCAACTTGTGCAAACGAAAGCAGTGCATCAATTTCCGAAATCTTTTTTGCACAGTCAGAAAACGCTCCCAGATAGTTTGAAAGGTATTCAATAAGCATTTTATACAGTTTTTCTTCCAATTTAAGTGCATTTTCAACAGAATTGAAAATTTTATCTTCAATTTTTTGCAAATCTTCCGTTGTGTATCTTTCAGAATTTGCAATTGTCTGTTTCCTTATGTAACGAAGTGGAACAAGATCTGTTTGTCCTTTGCTGACCTCGATGTAATATCCAAACACACTGTTTGACTGAATTCTCAAATTTTTTATGCCAGTCTTTTCTCTTTCAAGTTCTTCCAATTTCTGGCATTCTTTCTTGCCTATTTCTTTTGCATGTCTAAGTTCATCCAACTCTTGGTTGAATCCATCACGAATATAACCACCGTCTTTCAAAAGTGCAGGTGGATTATCCACAATGGCAGTTTGCAAAAGTTTGACAATTTCACCAAAATCAACAATTTCATCTCTGTTTGAAACCAACTTCTTTGTCTTAACATTTGACAAAATACTTTTGATGTTTGGAAGTTCTGCCAGCGAATCTTTAAGCAAAATCAAATCTTTCGGCATGATGTTGCCATATGCAATTTTACCACTTATTCTTTCAATATCTTTGATTTTTGTCAAACTTTCTGAAAGTTTATCACGCATAATCAAATTTTTTGAAAGTTCTTCCACACTGTCAAGCCTCTCGTTAATCTCTGTTGAACTTTGAAGTGGTTGATCAAACATTGACCTAAATTTTCTTGCACCCATGCTTGTTTTGGTGTTGTCCATAAGCCACAAAAGTGAACCATATTTTTTTCGTTCTCTGATTGATTCCACAAGTTCGAGATTACGTCTTGTGTTCATGTCGATTATCATAAACTGGTTGTTTTTCACTTTAGTGATTTTATAGATATTTTTAAGTGATCTTTTTTGAGTCTCTTGCAAATATTCCAAAAGTCCACCAATTGCAGGAATGTCTTGTTTGTTGGTTTTAAGTTCAAACACATTCAAAGCATTTTCGCCAAATTGGTTTGTTATGTTTGCAACTGCCTTTTCATTGCCAAAAGCATATTCCATATATTCTTCAAACTTTGGATAAACTCCAAAACGAAGCATTGGAAGAGAATTGTAAAATTCTTTTGCCTTGGCATTTCCAATAACTTCAGAAGGCATCACACGATTCAATAAATCTGCAAAATTACTTTCAAGTCCACCATCAATGTGACAAAGATTGAATTCACCAGTTGTAATGTCACAATAAACAACAGAAAGCTTTTCGTTGTCCAAAAACATGGACATAATAAAGTTGTTTTTTCTTTCTTCAAGCATAGAGTCATCCACAACTGTTCCTGCTGTAACAACTCTCACAACATCTCGTTCAACAACTTTTACACCCTTCTTTGGTTCTGTCAATTGCTCACAAACGGCAACTTTATAGCCAAGCTCAACCAATTTTGCTATGTAATTTTCTGCAGCATGATAAGGCACTCCACACATTGGAGCTTTTTCATCAAGCCCACAACTCTTTCCAGTTAAAGTCAAATCCAAAACATTTGAAATTTCAATTGCATCATCATAAAAAAGTTCATAAAAGTCGCCCAAACGATAAAACAAAACGCAATCTTTATATTGCTCTTTTGTCTGTAAATAATGTTTCATCATTGCTGATGGTTCTTTCACATTTGTTTTGACCATTATTTCTTTCCTTCTTCCTTTTGTATTTTCTTTTCAAGTACCAAAAGTTCGTTAACTCTTTTTTGTTTGATTTTTTGTGGAATTTGTCCTTCCATTTTGCTTGCAACAGTTCCTTCCCTTGGAGAATACATAAATGCAAAAATGCTGTCATATTTCACTTCGCTCACCAAGCTCATGGTGTCCAAAAATTCTTCTTCTGTTTCTGTTGGAAATCCCACAATAAAATCCGAAGTAATTCGGCAATTTGGCATTTTCTCACGAATTTTTTTGATTATGTCAAGATATTTTTCTCTTGTATAACGTCTGTTCATCAAATGCAAAATTCTGTTGTTTCCACTTTGTGCAGGCAAATGTATATCCTTCAAAATCTTATCTTCACTTGCGATGACATCAATAACTTCATCTGTCAAATCTTTGGGATGAGATGTCATAAACCAAAGTTTGAAATCCCCTTCAATTTGACAAATATCTTTCAAAAGTTTTGCAAACGAAACACTTGGATTTAGGTCTTTTCCATAAGAATTTACATTTTGTCCCAAAAGAGTGATTTTCTTATATTTGCCTTCAGCAACAATCTCTCTTATCTCTTTTAAGATGTTCTCTTCTTTTCTGCTTTTTTCTCTTCCTCTCACATAAGGCACAATGCAATAAGTGCAAAAATTATTGCAACCTTGCATGATATTCACCCAAGCATTATCTCCACTTGTTCTCTTATAAGGGATTGTTTCATCAATTTCGCCTTCTTCCAAAAGCTCCAACTGACGACCTTTTTTCACTGCATTGACATAAGCTTCAAAGTTTGGCAAATTAAAAGTTCCAATCACGATATCCACAAAAGGAAAAGTCCTCATAAAATGATTTGCAGTTGTTTCTTTTTGAGTCATACAGCCACAAACTGCAATAATAAGATTTGGTCTTTGCTTTTTTAACTTTTTCAAAGCCCCAACATTTCCAAAAACTCTATCTTCTGCCCCTTCTCGGATTGCACATGTGTTGAAAATGATAAGATCAGCCTCTTCCCTTCTGTCAGAAAGGGTATAGCCCATCTTTTCGCAAATAGCTGCAAGTTTTTCTGATTCATGCACATTCATTTGGCATCCGTAAGTAACTATGTAATATTTCATAACCCAATTATACAAAAAAATAAAATTTTTAGCAAGTCAAAAAATGAATTTTTACCAAATAATCACACATAATAGGGAAATGAAGAAATTTGTCAAAATATGTCTAATTTCATTTGCATTGCTTGTCACTTTCACTTTTGTTTTCAGTGGAACATTTGTGACAATCAATTATATCAAATATCAATCAATCCCACTTGATGCAGAAGCATTGAGCAATCCTTCACTTTCAATTGAGATTTACACCAAAGAGAACAAACCTATGAAGGAAGAAAATCAATTTAATGGCGATTTTTGCAAACTTGAAGACTTAAATTCATATACAAAACAAGCATTTTTGTCAATTGAGGACAAAGAGTTTTACAACCACAATGGACTCAACAAAAAGCGTATTGCCAAAGCATTCCTCACAAACTTGAAAACAATGAGTTTGAAAGAAGGCGCATCAACTATAAGCCAACAACTTATCAAAAACACTCATCTTTCCAACGAAAAAACTTTTGAAAGAAAACTCAAAGAAATGGCACTTACAAGAAAACTTGAAAAAAACTACACAAAAGATGAGATTTTGGAATGCTATTTAAACGTGATTTTCTTCGGAAACAACTGTTATGGGCTTGAAAATGCTTCAAAATATTATTTCAACAAAAATGCAAAAGACTTAACTTTGTCTGAAAGTTGCACTTTGGCAGGAATAATCAAATCCCCAGCAAAATATTCCCCAATTTCAAATTATGAAAATTGTTTGAAAAGAAGAAATCTGATTTTAAGCGAAATGGAAAAAGATGGACATATTTCTGTCGATGAAAAAATAACGGCACAAAATCAGCCAATAAAGCTTGATATAACACCAAGAAGTGTCAACAAAATAAACACTTACTCTCAAGCCAGCATTGATGAAGCGTCAAAGATTTTAGGACTTCCGGCTAAGCAATTGGCAATTGGTGGTTACAAAATTCACACCTATTGCAATGAAGAAAAACAAGAAAATTTAAAACAGGCTCTTGAAAAAAATCAACTTGAAGACATTGACAGTGCAGGAATCGTCATTGATGCCGACACGTATGGAGTTTCAGCTTATTATGGAAACAGCAGTTATAAACTTATGGACATAAAACGTCAACCTGCTTCTTGCTTAAAACCAATCATGGTCTATGCTCCTGCATTAAATGAAGATGTGATTTCCCCTGCAACACAAATTTTGGACGAACCTATCAAAATAGGAAATTACGAACCCAGCAATGTAAACAAAAAATTTGTGGGCTATGTTTCGGCTACTGAAGCAGTCAAAAATTCAATGAACATACCAGCAATCAAAGTTCTAAGTTACATTGGCATTGACACTGGCAAACAATATGCTGAAAAAATGGGAATATCTTTTGATGAAAAAGATGACAGTTATTCTCTTGCTTTGGGAGGAATGACCTATGGCGTCAATTTAAAAGATTTGACAAGTGCCTACACAACTTTTGCAAACAAAGGTGAATATGACAAAACAACTTTCATTCAATACATAACTGACAAAAACAATAAACTCGTCTACATTCACCGTCCACAACCTAGAATGGTGCTAAGAGAAGACAGCTCTTATCTTATGACAAACATTCTTCAAGAAGCTGCAAAAACAGGGACTGCACGAAAATTATCAGATATTTCAAACACAGAAATTGCTTCAAAAACCGGAACAGTCGGCAAAAAAGATGGAAACACAGACGCATATAACATCACCTACACCCCTGAAGAAGTTGTTGGCGTTTGGTATGGAGATTTAACAAATCAACCTGCACCTATCACAAGTGGAAATCAACCAACAGAAGTTGTGAAAAGTTATATCTCATCTCAAGAATATGAAACAAAATCTTTTGACATACCTTCTTCTGTCACAACAGTAAAAATAGATGCTCTTGAAAAGGAAGAAAATCACAGACTTGTGCTTGCCAGTCCATATGCACCAGAAAGATATACAGAAACTTTCCTTTTCTCAAGATTTAACACTCCAACAGAAGTTTCACAAAACTTTGTTGAAAAACCACAAATTTCAGCCGAATGTAAAACAGAAAACAACCAAATTGTGATTTCTCTTCGCCCACAAAGACATCTGGAATATCAAATTTACAAAGATAACATCCCTTATCAAACAATAAAAGACAAACAAGAATATTTGACCATTCGTTTGCCTTTCAATGAAAAAGAAACCAACATCAAAATAACAGCAAACTATGCAAACTTAGCAAATTCGGATTTTGAAACTGAAAAAAACTTTACTTTGTCAAACACAAAAACAACAAACCAATCAAACAGTGACAAATGGTATATCTAAAAAAAACATGCTTAAAACAGCATGTTTTTATTTAAAAAATTCATCTTCAAGCAAAAGCCAACCAGCACCATTGCTCCTTGGAACTTCAACAGGAGAAATTTTTTTGACATTCTTAAGCCAAATAAGCGTGCAATATCTTTTATTTCTTGTTGTTTCCCAGTCTTCAAACTTATCTATGCCAATTTGCTTACCAAAATCTTTTCTGATTTGATCTGCCATTTCTGGCGTTAGTTGATAATATTGCACTTTATCAACTTCTGCTTTCGCAGTTACTTGTTTCCCCGTTTGTTTAAGATATATCTCATCCCCTATTGACACTTTATTGAAAGGAACAATTTTGTTCATTGAAAATCTGCTTTCAATTGTCTTCTCTCCAGACAAAATCATATCAAAAAAAGGTTGTTTTAAAATTGCCACATGTTTCATGAAATGAATATAACATAAAAATAAAAATTAATCAAATTTTCACAATAATAATTATTATTTCATATATTAATTTGACAAAAATTATAAGGAGAAATGATATGAATAAAAACATTTTAAAAGCAGATTCAAAAAATGGCGTTGGAAGAATTTTGTTTTACATCTTTGAAATTTGTGCACTGATTGTTGGAATAATAATGTTTATCATGGCAATCTATAATGCTTGCAAAACAGAATCTTTCATGGTTTTCTTAAACGCTTTTGCATCTGTAATTTTCACTGTTTTGGCACTTTACGGAATTGGAAAAATAATTGATTTACTTTGTTATAGAAATGAAAAATAAAATTATAAAATAATAACCAAACAACAAAAAACACACTTATTTAAGTGTGTTTTTATTTTCTTTTTTATTCTTTTTTGAAACCCAAAACAATATACAGATTGCAAGTGGAACTGATGAAACTGCCACAATAGGAAGCGCTGTAAAAATCAACAATCCTCTGAGTGCAAAAACATCAACTCCAGCCCACACCATTACTGGAATATGAAGAAATCCTATAATCAAAATTGCTATAGATATAATTGTGAATATGATTAATATAATTTTCTTTTTCATATTCAAAGTTATTCTTCAACATCTTCTGAAGAAAGAATTTCATTGCCCGAAAGTTTTTCTCTTATTGTGGTTTCAAGTTCTGTCAAAATTTCAGGATTTTTTTCCAAATAGAGTTTTGTATTTTCTTTTCCTTGTCCGATTTTTTCGTCATTATAAGAGAACCAAGCACCAGATTTTTTAATTAATCCCAATGTAAGAGCCATATCCAAAATGCAACCAGATTGAGAGATTCCTTGTCCATACATAATATCAAATTCTGCAGTTTTGAAAGGTGGAGCAAGTTTGTTTTTAACAACTTTAACTTTTGTTCTGTTTCCTATCAAATTTGATCCATCTTTGATAGTGTCGGCTTTTCTTACATCAAGTCTTATGCTGGCATAAAACTTCAATGCCTTTCCACCTGTTGTTGTTTCAGGATTTCCAAACATAACGCCGATCTTTTCACGTAATTGATTGATGAAAATCACAGCTGTGTTGCTCTTGCTGGAAACTGAAGTCATTTTTCTTAAAGCTTGGCTCATCATTCTTGCTTGAAGTCCAACATGGTTATCTCCCATTTCTCCATCAATTTCTGCTTTTGGTGTAAGTGCAGCAACAGAATCCACAACAATAATATCAAACACACCTGAACGAATAAGAGTGTCACAAATGTTGAGTGCTTGTTCTCCATTATCTGGTTGAGAAACATAAAGTGCCTTTGTATCTACACCAAGTTTTTCTGCATAAACAGGGTCAAGAGCATGTTCTGCATCGATAAAAGCAGCTCTGCCACCCATTTTTTGTGCTTCAGCCACCATGTGAAGCGAAACAGTTGTCTTACCAGAAGATTCTGGTCCATAAATTTCAATAATTCTTCCTCTTGGGATTCCTCCAATTCCAAGAGCCATATCAAGCGTCAAACATCCTGTTGGAATAACATCCACTTTTTGATAAGGGCTGTCACCCAATTTCATAATTGCACCCTTTCCAAAATCTTTTTCAATTTTCAAGAGTGCTTGCTCAAGAGCTTCTTCTCTTGGATCTTTCTTTTCTTTTTCAGCCATAAATTTCTCCTATATGTTTATATTATATCAAAATTTGTTGTGGTTTCAAAATGAAATCAAAACAAATCGACAAATCAATTTTTTAAATTAGTTTTTTGTTTAAGGTAAATATAAAGTCTGTATAATATGTAATCGCAAAATTCAACTAAACTTTCTTGTTTATCCTTCCCCAAACGAACAAACCCATATTGATAAAATTTTTCTTTATCCCCTAATGTCACATAACTTCTCTTGTCATTATTTTCAGAGTATTCTTCTTCAAAACTTGCAGTGACAACAATGTCGCTTTTAGAAGATTTTAAAAGATTTTTCGCCATATCAAACAAAACTTTATGATTAACAGCCTGTTGCTCATCTATTAAATCATCACAAACTCCAAAATCTTTTATTTGATCGGTATTTAAAAACAACAAAGATTGTGTTAAGAGAGGTTTTAATTCATTTTCGTTTGCAAACATTCCAATCAAATGTCCATTTAAACAATGCTCTGCAACAGAAATTGACAAATCATTATCTTTGAGCAAAATCGCACATCTTTTTGCCAAAGATTCATCCTTATCTGAATATAAACAATCTCCAAATTCAAACTCCAATCTTTCTTGTTCCAAAAATTTGGAAAAATAAACTTTATGTAAATCTCTGGTTTCAGAAATAATTTTGTATTCCAAATCGAAGCCATTTTTCAATATATCAAACTTTTCTTTTATCTTTTTTCTGCTAATCCAATATAAAGAACATACAAAAACTTCATTTTTAGGCAAAAATTCTTCCAAAAAGTCTTCAAAAGCAAGTTCTATAGGGACAAAAATCATATTCTTCAAGCCACTATTTCGTTCCAGTTTAACAGCTTGTTCCTTCACCAAAGTAAAACTGTCGCCGTCTGATTTAATATCTTCCAAAAGTGCATCGATCTTGTTATTTTCGCAAAGCACCACAGTGAAACCCTCACGATCCTTTTCATCTTTACATTTCTTTTCAAATTCTTGAAAATCAGAAAAGTAATTAAACGAAAAATCGAAAAGCCCTCTTGATAAGAGAAACTTTTCCATTTTCTGAATTTTATCAATAAATAATCCATTTTCTGTGTAAAATAAAACTTTATTTTGCTTCATCTTTAAACACCTGTCTGTTGTTTGTTATATATTTGATGCCTGACACAATTGTCATAATCACTGTGATTGCCAAAAGCACATACCCCACAAGACTTAACACTGTGTTGGCAGTCCCTGCAATTGCATAATAAAACTCTTCAACAATAAATGCATAAATGAAATAGAAAATAAGTGTTATAAACTGAAAAACAGCTTTAACTTTTCCATATATATCAGCTGCAAGCACAACATTCTTTGTGGCAGCAATTTGACGAAATGCACTGATAAGAAGTTCTCTTGCCAAAATTATTATTCCAGCCACAATCCCCACATAAGTTGGGAAGATTATTGGTTCAACAACTGACCCACCATTTGGCACAATAGGACAGGCAATCACAAGCAAAATCCCTGACATAACAAGCACTTTATCTGCAATTGTATCTAAAAATTTCCCTAAGTTTGTTACAAGATTTCTGCTCCTTGCAATTTTGCCATCTAAGAAATCCGTGAAACATGCAGTTGCAAACACCAAAGTGGCAACAAGTTTTCCATAAGGGATGAAATCAGCCATGTAGAAAAACACAAACAAAGGAATCAAACATATTCTGCAAACTGAAATTTTATTTGGTAAATTCATAATACTCTCCTATATAATTTTCTCCGTCAAACCCAATGAATTTGACATTGACAATTTTGCCCACATCTATATTTTTATTATCTTCAATTGTGACTCCAAAGTCAACTGTTGGAGATAAAAATTCAGTGTGTCCAACATAATTTCCTGTTTCTTCATCGAAGTAGTCAATCAAAACTTTAAAGATTTTTCCCAACTTTTCTTTTGCCTTGGTTTCAGCAATCTTTCTTTGAAGTTTTTGTATTTTTTTGAGTCTTATCTTTTTTGTACGTTCGCTCACCTGCTTATCCATGAAATAACTTGGGGTGTTTTCTTCTCTATAATAAGGGAAGAAACCAGCATAATCAAATTTTTCACTTTCCACAAAATCACAAAGTTTTTTGAAATCTTTTCTTGTTTCACTTGGATAACCAACAATAAATGTTGTTCTCATAGCTATTTCTGGATAATTTTTATGAATTTTTTCGATAAGTTCTCTTGTCTTTTCTTCATCAAGATGTCTTCTCATACTCTTTAAAATTCGGCCATCAATGTGTTGAAGAGGTATATCAAGATATTTGCACATTTTTGGTTCTTTTGCAATTAATTCCAAAAGCTTGTCATCTGTTTTTTCTGGGTATGCATAGTGCAAACGTATATATTCAATTCCATCAATTTTAGCAAGTTTTTTGCATAGATCTATCAAACAATTTTTGCCATATAGATCTTCACCATACCTTGTGACATCTTGTGCGACCAAGACCAATTCTTTTATTTTGTTTTTAGCAAGATATTTTGCCTCTTCCAAAATTTTTTCCATTTCATAACTCTGATATCTGCCCTTAATTCTTGGAATTGTGCAATAAGAACAAACATTACTGCAACCTTCTGCAATTTTTAAATAAGCATAAGAGCCACGACATGTAAAAATTCTTCCTTTAACGTCTCCACGCTTAGATGTCTTAACTCCATAAAGTTTTTCAATAATTTCACAAATATTTTCATTGTCACTTACAGACAAAACAGCATCAACTTCAGGGATTTCTTTCAAAACCTCATTTTTGTATCTTTGTGCCAAACATCCACTTACAATCACTTTTTCAAGTTTTCTGTTATTTTTCAAAAGACACATTTCAAAAATATTGTCAATTGCTTCTTTTCTTGCTGGAGAAATAAATGCACAGGTGTTGACAATAACAATTTGAGCATCATTTGCATCTTCAACAACTTCAAAACCGTAGTTACTGAGCTTAAACAGCATTTTTTCAAGGTCAACTCTGTTTTTGTCACAACCAAGTGAAATTGCAGAAACCTTTTTGTTTTTCAATTTTTCGTCCATGTCTTTCCCTTCATTCGTTTTCTTTTTTAGTCATATTGATCACCAAACAACTCTCTAAATTCTTCTTCAGTGGTATAAACAGTTCTTCCTTTGACTCCATCTGCACTTGAAATATATCCAGCAGCTTCCATTTGATCAATGATCCTTGCAGCTCTTGGATAACCAATTGCAAATCTACGTCTGATCATTGTTGCAGAGGCTTGCTTGCATTCTATTGAAGCTTTCAATGCTTGTGGCAACAATGGATCCATTTCATTGTTATAGCCTGCCCCTCCACCATTGTTGTTACCACGATTTGGATTGTTTATTTGGTCTTCAATATCTTTATCAAAAATAGGTTTGTTGTTGTCACGAGTGTAATCAACAATATTGTTGATTTCGTTTGTGGAAATAAAGCAACCTTGAACACGCATAGGATCTTTCGCACCATTTGGGAAATAAAGCATGTCACCCTTACCCAAAAGTTTTTCTGCACCCACTCTATCCAAAATTGTCATAGAATCAACTGCACTTGTAACGGCAAATGAAATTCTTGAAGGGAAATTTGATTTGATAAGACCTGTGATGACATCAACTGAAGGTCTTTGAGTAGCCAATATCAAATGAATTCCAGCAGCACGTGCTTTTTGGGCAAGACGACAAACTTTTTCTTCAACTTCTTTCTTTCCTGTCATCATAAGGTCAGCAAGTTCATCCACAATAATCACAATAAAAGGCATTTTTTGCACTTTTCCGGACAAAACATCTGGTGTTTGATTATATTCATCAATATTTTTCACTCTTGCATAACCCAAAGTTTCAAAACGCTTTTCCATTTCAGTAACTGCCCAAGCAAGAGTGTTGATTGCTTTTTGAGTGTCACACACAATCTGTGGCATAATCAAATGAGGCAAAGCTTCATAAGAAGAAAACTCAACACGTTTTGGGTCAATTAAAACAATTCTGACATCTTCTGGTGAAGCTTTATACATAATGCTTAAAATGATTGAGTTTAAGCACACACTCTTTCCTGAACCTGTTGAGCCTGCCACCAAAAGATGAGTAAGTTTTTGCATGTTGCAGCAAATTGTGTTTCCAGAAATGTCTTTTCCAAGTGCAAAAGTCAGTGGAGAAGAACCATTGACAAATTCTTTTGAATTTAAGACATCTTTCAAACTTATTGTGGCGATAGATGTGTTTGGAACTTCAATTCCCACCACACTCTT
This sequence comes from uncultured Christensenella sp., assembly GCA_949841595.1. Taxonomy (GTDB): domain Bacteria; phylum Bacillota; class Clostridia; order Christensenellales; family UBA1242; genus Caccovivens. The sequence goes on from CATKZB010000001.1 coordinate 197,397, forward strand.
TCCAGGAACAGGAGCTTCTATACGAATAGAGCCTTCTGCTGCAAGTGACAGAGCAATGTCATCTACCCTGTTTTTGATTTTACTCACTGAAATTCCCTGTGGCATTTCAAGTTCATATCTTGTGACAGCAGGTCCGACAACAACTCCCTGAACTTTGGCAGGAACGCCAAAAGTTTCAAGTGTGTTTTCCAAAAGCACTCTCTTTGTTGCAACATCTTCACTTAAAGTTGAAAGGTCAACACTTTTTGTTGTGATGTAATCAATTGGAGGTTTTTCATATTCATAAGGCTCTCTAACTTCCGGTTGTTCTGGTTCAATCTGCATTTGTTCACGAGAAGCCATACCATTACGCATTGAAAGTCTTTCAAAATCACGATTGAAACTGTTTCTTGCATCCAAATCTTCTTGATTTGTCACTCTGTCATTTCGGTCAAAACTTGTTCTTTCAAAAGAACGTCTTTCAAAACTTCCACTGTTATTTCTTTCAGGAAGTCTGTTTAACAAGTTTTCTTCGGCAGACTCTTCCACAACATCTTCAAACATCTCTGGATTTTCATTCTTTTCTTCTTGTATCGCATTTCTCAAAATGTCATCAGCTTGTTCAACAAGCTCTTCACTTTTGACTTCTGGCAATGTTCTCTTAAAATATGCAGATGTGTCTGGCTTGAATTCGTCTTCATAATAAACTTGAGATGGATTTATGTCGTCTTCTTTAAGAGCTTGAATATTTGAATTTATCTCTTGCTTTTCAGGGACTTGTTCTTTTCTGACATCTTTGAAATATTCGTCTATGTCAATTTGTGGCGGCGTCAAAATAAGTTCTTTCAAACTTTTTGGTTTCTCTGATTCTTTCTTTTGTTGGGTTGGTTTAACAGGATTTGTTCCCCCATATTCATATGCGTTGTTTCTTTTTTTGTCCAATCCCAAAATCTGTCTTGCAGTAAGAGGTTTGTTTTCCACCTTTTGCTCTTCTTTAAGATTTCCATTCAACACAACATTGACTTCTTCTGCAGGTTCTTTAACAACAACTTCTTCTTTTACAATATTGTTTGATGCTTTTGCTTTTTTATCTTTAATTTGAACAGAAACTGGTTCTGTTGTTTCTTTGTTTTTCTTCATGAAATTTAGACTGTCAATCAAAAGAGCAACACAAATCACAAGTGCAAGTGCAAAGATGATATAAGCACCGTATATGTTTGCCATATACAAAAAGATTGTTGTGAAAATTCCTATGAAAAAGCCTCCTGCTGTCCATTTGTCATGATAGTTTTTTGCCATATAATCCCAAAACGACAATCCACCTTTATTTCCGACAATCGCCAATTGCAAAATGCAAAGAGCAAAAAACACCGACAAAATCAAACATATGCAATATTTTTTCGACATCACATATCTTCTGTTGTTTAAGAGTGCAAGCCCCACAACAAACAAAACAATGCAGAGAGGAAAACCAAACACTCCCAAAACACCCAATAAAAAGGTTTGAATTGGAGCAACAATTCCTGTCAAAAACAAGAAAATAACCGAAGCAACGCCAATCAGAGAAAATCCCACTATTTTTTTGACATTTGGATTTTTATCTTTTTTCTTCTTTGAATTAAGTTTGTAAATCGCCATTACATCCCCCAAGAATAAGGTCAAAGGGCAACAAGAAAATATTTGCCCAATATATCTGTTTATATTGTATCACTAATCTTCCCTGTTTCCCAAACAGATTTAACAAAAAACAAACATAATTTTGTCGTTTAATATTTTTAAATATTAATATAATTTTGTGTTATTGCAAATTTTCTGACACTGTGCAAAGTTCAAAGCCCTGTTGCTTTAGCGTTTTAATAATTCTATCCAAAGCATTTTTAGTTGCCTCTGTCGGATGCATCAAAACAAAATCTCCACCCTTGCAATTTTTGATGGCACGTGAATAAATTACTTCACTGTCCTTATCTCTCCAATCTATAGTATCTCTTCCTTCTGTCCACATAATTGTCTTATAGCCAAGTTCGTTTGCCATTTCCACTGTCTTTTTGTTGTAAGAGCCACTTGGTGGTGCAAACAAATTCATGTCTATGCCCAAAATTTGTTTGACTAATTTGTGTGTGTTGACAATTTCTTCATAATTCTTGTCAGCTGTTAGTTTTCCTTGCTCTTTGTGATAATACCCATGATTTCCAATCTCATGGCCAGCTTTATAAATTTTTTCAAGCATGTCACTTTCTTTAACAGCCCAAGTTCCACCCACAAAAAAGGTGGTTTTGACATCATTTTCTTCCAAAATCTGAAGCATGTCGTCCAAAAATTCAGTTCCCCAGTAAACATTTATCATAAGAGAAACTTTTTTTGAATTTTCATTCCCACTGTAATACACACCATACACCATTTTTGAAGATGTCACAAAATTTATGCCATACATCGCCACACAAGACACTGCAATAAGCATAATCGCAATAATTAAATTTGTTAAAACCCTGCGACCATTAATGGTCCATATATATGTCTTTTTCATAGTATAAACTATGCTGGACAAGCAGAAAAATTACTTCAAAAAGAAAAAATCATGTTCAATTTACATGATTTTTATTCTTCTTCACTTTCACCTGCCAAAAATTCATAATAATCATAGATTAAATTATTTAAATCATTGACAAGATGTCTTATATTTTTAAATTTTTTTGAAGTGTAATTAAGTCCAATGACAAGTCCATTAATCACCATCAAATCTCTTTTTTCACAAGCTTGGAAAATTGAATTGACAATAAATTCAACATCATCCAAATTGTCTGTTCTCTTCTTCTCAAATTTCAAAATTGCCAAAATTTGGTTTCCAACTTTTACAACTTCATCCAAAAGTTCATTCAAGTGAGGAAATTGTTCTTCTTCCACCCTTTGCTCTTCTTCTTTTTGAAGAAGCCTTTCCGATTCAATTTGTCTTTTTATATCATCAGCTGTGATGTTTGTGTCAAGTCCAAAGATTTTGCAAATTGTGTCTCTGTAAGGTTTGATTATCTTTTCCAAAAAGTTTTGTGTTGGAGTAAGTTTTTTGTCTTGAAAATATGTTTCCAAAAATTGATTTGCATTCAATTTTTCATTGATAATATCATTGAAAATTGTCACAGAAAGTGCAAGTTTTTTCTTGTCATCAGAAGGAATTGCCACCTTAATACTTCCCGTTTTTCTGTCTACAGAAAAAGCTTTGGCAAATTCTGTTTCTTCATCAAAATTTTCTAAACATTCACTCAAAAGATCAAGAATATCTTCACTTTGAGTCATCACGGAAAGAAACTTGTCCAATTTTTTGTTTATATCAAGAAATTTGCCTGTCAAAATATCATTGCAAGCAAGCACAAATTTTTCAACATCCAAAATATTCTTAACATCTACCATTCTCCAATCTCCTACTTTAGTTCATTTTAGCATATATTTGAAAAAAAACAAATTAATTTACAAACAAGTTGAAAAAAATTGATTTTTTGCTATTTTAATGTTATTATCATATGTAATCAATGAAGTTTGGAGAAAAAATGGAATACGATGCTGTCACAAATAAATTGATAATCATGTTTGTCATGGAAAAAATGGAAATGCCATTGACAGAAAACTCTATCATTGAAATTTGTTCCGTTAAAAATAATTGGGTCAATTATATGGATTGTCTTGACCTTCTCTATCAACTGTCAGAAGCCAAACTTGTCTACAAAACCGAGTGCAAAGAAGGAGAGATGAGATATAACCTCACTTTTGAAGGCAGAGAGTGTTTGTCATATTTCTACACCCGAGTTCCTTCTGATATGCAAACAGAAATCACAGAATTCAGCAAAGCAAACAGACTTTCCATCAAACAAAGCCAAGAATATTATGCAAATTACACAGATGCTGATGACGGATCTTACCTTGTAACAATGAGAATTTACGAAAGTTTGATAACTTCACCTCTTTTTGAAATTCAAATCAAGGCACCAACCCGTCAAGCTGCTGAAGAAGCTTGCAAAAAATGGCGACAATCAGCTCCAAACATATATGAATATATTTTTGAAAATCTTGTAAACACAGACTAAACTCACACAAACATGAGTTTAGTTTTTTTATTAAATTCAAAACTTATAGCTATTTAATTTTAAAAAATCCTCTTTACTTTTAACTTTATGTTTGATATAATGACTCCATGGAAAAGAAAATAATTTTAGAAGTCAACAATCTTTCCGTTTTGATAAAAGAACGCTTTCTTGTGAAAAATGTAAGTTTTTCAGTTGAAGAAGGCTCTTGTGTTGGAATTATTGGTGAAGATGAGTCTGGAAAAACAAGTCTTATTAAAGCTGTTAGTGCAGCACTTCCAATAAGCGATGGACAAGTTTATTATTGTGGTAAGGATGTTAAAGCAAAAGGTCTTGAAGCAGTCCGAGACATTGGACTTTGTCTTGACCCACCAGTTTTTTTCAAATATCAAACTGTCATGGACAATATGCAATATCTTTCTATGCTCAGTGAAAAAAATGACAAAGAAAATATAATAAAAGTGTTAAACAAATTTAATATTGCTCACAAAATGAAGAAAAAAGTTTTGTTTCTATCTTATTATGAAAAAAAACTTATGGCTCTCGCCCTGGCTTTTTTAACTGAACCAAAACTTTTGATTTTGGACGAACCTTTCAAAAGCCTACCACCTGAAAGAGTGACTGAGATAAGAACTTTTATCGAAGAAATAAAAGCTAAAGGCACAACAATTATTATTTCTTCAAGAAATTATGAAAGTGTTGAGGACCTTTGTGACAAATTCATCTTTATGGAAAACAAAAGCATCAAAGAAACTCTAACAAAAAAAGAATGTAACAAATATAGCAATTCAAACACCTATGCATTTATTAAGGTTAAATATCCACACTATTGTGGAGAACTGGTCATCAATAATTTCGGTTTAAAAGTGAAAGTGCTCAACAAAAGAATTTTGTTTGAAGCTGATGAAGACACTGTTGCTGACATTGTTAAGTTTTTAACTAGAAACAGAATTGCAATCTATAAAGCAGGCTATTTAAGCAGAAAAACTGAAAAGATTTTTGCCAGTCTTGCCCCTTATTTCAAGGAGGAAGAGCAGTGAGAAAAATTTTCCAGATAGCAAATTATGACTTTAAGCGTCTTGCACTCAACCCAATTGCTTTGATTGTTATGGCAGTGGTGTTGGGAGTTTGTTTAATTTTAGGTTTTGCCTACAAAATTGAACCAGCATTCCTTTACACTGCAACCATCTCTGGAGAAACAACTCAAGAAATTTATCAAAATTTCATGTCAAACAACTCAAATTTAGATTCTAAAATGAAATTGGACGGAATTTTGGCTGAAGCAAAATATTATCTTGCAGTTCAAGATAGTGCTGAATGTCCAGAATTTGAGCAACTTGAAGATGTAAACAAACAATTTCAAAATATCTATTTTGAAATTGAAAAATTTCACTCAACAGGGAGTTGCACCTACACAACAAACAACAATATCAACGCAATTAAAACAGCAGCATATGACTTGAACAATTTTCTAACAAATTACGATAAACTTGATGAATTTCAAAGCAGATTAATTTTCAAAACAAATCAGTTTGAAATATTAACAGAAATATCTAACTATTTCAATGCCCAAGTCAATTCAAATGCAAGCGTCACAAGAATTTTACAAGAATTATATAAAAATTTAAATAAAATAAACTCTTTAAAAGAAATTGTCAATGACGTTTTTACATGGACAATTGACGATGAAATAATCTCAGAATTTCAGGAAAAATACATAAACAAAGCTCAAGCAAAACTCAACAAAATCACAGTTGAAATTCAACAAGTTGCAAAAAACAACACACAAGATCAAGACAAAATTGAATACATAACAAGTTTAATAACAAACTACAAGCTTATGTGTGAATCAGCAAAATATTCAATCAAATTTGAATTGCAACTTTTGCTTGAAACTTATCCAGTGACAACAAAGGATCTCTACAATTACACAGTCATTCCTGTTGAAGACACAAAACTTGAACTTGTTAAAATGAATTTTTATCTTGACAAAGAAGATTTAAATTACACTCAATATCAAGCACCTTTAAATTTCAATAAGGCATCCTACAAGGTAACCACCTTTGATCATGCATATTTCATTATTAGCATTGTCGGCTTTTTGATAATCTTGTTTGGGATTTTCTGTGCATACAAACTGTTTGGTATTGACAGAAAAAATGGAAAAATCGACTTGATTTTGTCTCAAAATGTCACCTTCAACCAAGTGTTTGCTGGAAAATTTTTGGCAATAGTCTATTCAACATCCTTCTTCTTGGCAATTTTTGCTGTTGCCAGCACAATTTTTGGTGCAATCTTCTATGCAATTCTGCCAAACAGCATCTTGGCAATTTTCAACTTGACAACAGCATACACAATTCATCCAATGCTTTTCCTGTTAATCAAAATTGCAGGCATTGAAATGCAAGTTATGTTCTATTCAGTTATAACCTTATTTTTGATGAATGTTTCCAGAAAATTTAATTTGTGGTTTGGAATTTCGCTTGGCTTGTTTGTCATTGCAACCATTTGCAATATTTTCCTAAACAATGCTTTATGGTATTGCTTATTCCCATTCATCCATGCAGATGTCACCTCCTTCCTTGATGGTGGAACAATGCAAGCCGGCTTCTTAAAAACAGCACTTTACACTTCAGGAAGTTTCTTTATTTCAATTGTTTATTATCTTGTCGTTGTAGCACTTCTTTACAACTTGACAAAACAATTATTCAAGAAGAATTAATATTGATTAAAAAGCTTTTAAATAAAAAAATTATTTAAAAGTTTTTTATTATTTTCTTTATTTTTATTTTGAAATTTATAATATCTTTTGTTAGAATAAATTATATTTAAGATGTCAAGGAGAAAAATTTTAAATGAACTACAAAATCGTTACTGAAGCTTCCGTTGATATGCCACAAACATTTGCAAAAGAAAATGATATATCAATTTTGCCTATTGAAGTGAATTTTAATGGAGAACTTTATCCTGAAGGCTTGCCTAATGATGAATTTTATGAAAAACTTAAAACTACGGGCATAATTCCAAAGACCAGCCAACCAAATCAATATAAATTTGAAACTGCTTACGGCCCATATGTAAACAAACCCGATTGGTTTGTTTTGACAATCGTAATCTCTTCAGATTTAGCTGGCACAATTGCACAAGCAAAAAATGCTGTTGAAAATTTAAACATGAAAAATGTTTATATTTGTGACTCCCGTGTGACAACCTTTGCAGAAGGCGCTCTTATCATTGAAATTGTCAAGTATATAAAAGCTCATCCAAATGCACAACCACAAGAAGTTATTGACGAACTTGAAAGACTGAAAAACAAAGTGAAGCTTCTTGCTGTTGTTGGTGACTTGAAATATCTTAAACAAGGTGGAAGGCTTTCAACTGCTGGATATATTGCAGCAACGGCTTTAAAAATCAGACCTATCATCAGTCTTGAAAATGGAAAAGTCAACAATGTTGCAAAGAAAGTTGGTGAAAAAGCCAATGAATTTATGGTTGAATATGCAAACAAAAGAGACAAAAATTATCCAATTTATTTTGGTCATTCTGCAAATCCAAAACTTATTGAAAATTTTATAAACAAATATGCAACTCAACTTGGAGTCGACCCTAACAACACTGCTATTCATGAAATTGGTTGTGTTGTAGGCACACATGCCGGTCCAAATTGTTATGGTCTTGTTTATTTCGAATAAAAAAACACCAACAACTATGTTGGTGTTTTTATTTTAAAACAATCTGCTCCCAAAAGGTTTTATTCTACTTGCTGGAATTTCAACATTAAAAACAAAAGTGTCTCCTTCTCGTTTATATCTAACAACCAAATCATCAGAAAGCAAAAAGAAATTTCGTGCAATTGGCGTTATTTCTTCTTTTAAAATTTCAGCAACTTGTTCCAAATTTGTAAACTTATCTTTTATTATCAATTCATTTATTCTGTTCACAATCGCTCCTTAAATATATTTTTTGATATTTCGTTTGAAATAGCCCATGAGCCCACGATATTTGTAAGTGCAATCATAAATCTTTTTACATCCGTTATGTATGTTTTCTGATAACAGTGTAAAAGCTCTTGCACTTTCTCCATCGGTCATAATTCTTCCATCCGACGACATCTTCGACACCGTGTCATCTTCTGGAATTACGCCCAAAAGAGGTATATTCATAGCTTTAACTATACTTTCGATATTCATCATTTCGCCAGAAAGAAGAAGATCTCCCCTCATTCTGTTGATAACAAGACCTTTACTTTCAATGTTATATTCACTTAAGAGTCCAACGACCTTATCTGCATCTCTGATGCTTGAAAGGTGTGGCGTGACAACAATCAAAGCTTCATTTGCAGGAAAAACTGCTCGATGAAAGCCCAACTCAACTCCTGCAGGGCAATCAATCAAGATATAATCAAAAGAATGATCGATGATGTCGATGATGTTTTTTATATGTTCGCCTGTGATTCTGCTGGATGAATAAGTGTGAGATGAAGGCAAAAGATAAAGGGAAGGATAATTTGGATCTTGAATAAGAGCTTGTCTCACCCGACACTTCCCTGACACAACATCAGTTACATCAAAAATGACCTGTCTTTCCAATCCCATGATAACATCAAGGTTGTTTAAACCAATATCAACATCCATCAAAACCACACGAAAGCCCAACCTTGAAAGATAGACTCCCAAATTTGCACAGACGGTTGTTTTTCCAACACCACCTTTGCCACTTGTTACAACAATTTTTCTTGCCATAAACATTCTCCTGCAATTATTATAAAATGGCAAAGAAACATTCTCAAAACAACAAAGATAGCATAATTTACGAAAAATGTCTGATATTGTAAAAACAAAAAAAGACCAAATGGTCTTTAAATATATTTCAACAATTCAGGAAAAGTTGTATATCCTGCTGCTTTGTTAAAATGTCCTGCCTCACCTATGCAAATTTGTTTTCCTTCAACTAAGTCAGCAAACTCTTTTAATTTTTCAAACTTAACATATGGATCAGTTTTTGAATAATAGCAATATGTTTCTGTGGCATGAGACTTAAATTCCGAAAGTCTTGTTGTATACATAGTGCAATTTACTTCATCAAAATCTTCATCAAGATTTAAATATTGATTAAATCCTGCAACAAACACAACTCTTTTCACTTTCAAATCATTTTTAATCAAATATTTTGCCAAAAACACACAAGAAATTGAATGGCAGAAAAACACACTGTCTTCATTAATAAATCTTTTGACTGAATTTAGAACCATCTCCCAATTATAATAATTCTGTTTGCCACAACCAATCGGGAAATCTAAATTGAAGACCTCTTTATTCCCCCCCCGTAAGGTTTTTTCCAGCCAAGGGAACCAATTTTCTTGGCTTGAACCGAAACTGCCATGAATGATGAAATAATTCATATTATTCTCCTATAATTTTTTCAAAATACTATCCAAAAGTTGTTGATCAGACAAAAGTTTTCCAGCACCCAAAATGGTCACATTTTCCAAATCTTCACTGATTTCAACAGGATAATTCAGATTTTTTCTTAAATATTCTTCCAACCCTTGCATTTTTGCACAACCACCAACAATCAAAATTTTGTTGTTGATGATGTCAGCCACAACTTCTGGTGGAAGAGTGTTTATTGTGGTGTCAATTGCTCTGACAATTTCACTATAAAATGGCTCAATAGCTTTTCTTAAATCGGCAGACAAGATAACCACTGACTTTGGAGACTTGGTTCGTGCATCCACCCCAGTAACTTCCATATTAAGGGTGTCGTTTGAATACAAGCTTCCCACTTCGTTTTTAAGAGTTTCTGCTGTAGGCAGTCCTATAACCAGTTCTTGTGTATAAGCCAAAAAGTTGACAATTGAAGCATCAATACTTTTTCCACCAACACCTAAGGTTGCACCTTTAAGGATGTTTGACATGTTTATAACAGCGATTTCTGTGCCAGTTCCACCTATGTCAACAATCATGTTAACTTTTGAACTATCAATATTTCTTCCTTCACCCACACAAGAGCAAAGCACTGAAGGAACAAGCTCAACATATCCCAAATTTGCACCTTCGCAAACACTTAATATGTTCTCTTTTTCCCTTGCAGAAAGTCCACAAGGTACAATAAAAATTGCATTGTCCTCATGTTGTTTATATCCAACTTTGGTTAAAAAGTGCTTTAAGAGAATCACAGAATATTCATAATTTGAATGTTCTCCACTTGCCATAGGCGTGAAAATTTCCACATTATCTTTGGTTTTTCCAACCAATTTCTTTGCATCAATTCCCATAGCAATAACTTTATAGCCATCATCTGTTGGCTCTGCAGCAATCAAAGTTGGTTCTTTGAGTGCCAACCCCTCATCTTTGACATAAATGCAAGTGTAAGCTCCACCCATTTCAATCGCAAACTTAATTTTTTTCATAAGCATCCCCTTTTAAAGAGTTATTGTAATACTTTTTAAAGCAGAACATTCTCCACTTTGAATTTCTTTATAGTTAAATGTCACTTCTTTGCCTTGTTTCAACTGATAAATATTATCCAAAAGAGTTATTTTGTCTAATATTTCTATTAGACCATCATCATAGCTCACAGACACAATAACACTGCCAGCTTTGATAATTTGATCATCATAAGAAAAATCATCAAACAAAAACAAACCCGACATCTCTGAAGTGGAGAAATAAGTTATATTTTCGTTATAAGGATGCCACGCATTATTAAAATAGAATTTATCTTGATTGGTTGTGCTTGTTTCTGAACAATCCAAATAATAACTAAGCTCTATTTGGTCAAAACCAATCAGGTTTTCTTTAATTGGATTTGTGTAATATTTGTCAGCATAATAATTGTTTACCACATCATCAATAAAGTCTTTTGCACCTTCAGCATTCATAACAAAATAATAACCATATTCAAGTTCTTCTGTTATAGTCAATTCATAAGAAAATCCGAGCAAATTCGCTTGTCTATCAAACACTGCACCACCATTGTAAGCAGTTGCATCCATGTCAAGATCAACAACAAAACCATCTTCATGAACAAAATCTATCGCCTTTGTTCCGTCAACTGTTTTTGAAACTCCCAGTGCATAATCAGCGCCATAAATAGTGCCAATCCAAATCTTTTTGTCAGAAACAGGATTAGAAACCGAAATAACTCGCTCATCTTCCCTTGAAGCAAGAAAATTTTCATTGACATTTACAAAAGGAATCTTGATTTCTTCCCCTTCTTTTGCAACACTTTCGCACTTTAAAATCGCAAGATTATAATCCTTCTCAGCAAAAAGCAACTTTCCTGAATAAATCCTTCCTGAAGTTGTAAGAATCTTGATGACAGTGTCTTCTTTACAATCCCTAAATTCACTGTAAGGTGCAACAACGAAACCATCTTGCCTTATATTGACACCAACAACACTTTTTTCTTCTTCATCAAAATTTTCGTTCTGAATTTTAAAATTTATTTCGACAGTGGCTTCAGCATACATATCTCCAACTGCCACATCTGAAGAAAATGGCCAAAAGCTCAATTTTAATGAAATGTTATATGGAGAGATGAAATAAAAATAAACCACTGTAAAAAGATAGCACAAAATAACTGCTATCACAGTAAACAGTATTATCCAAATGATTTTAGAATTATTTTTTTTCTCTTCCATAAAAGTCCTTTTTAGATGATTTGCAAACTCTTTTTAAAAGTTTTCTTGAAATCATCTGAAAGTTTCATGCTTTGGATAATTTCAAAAGATGGGTCAGAGTTGACAATTGTCTTCATAATTATAGAATCCCCCAAAATGTCACAAACAATGTCATTAATTACATTTTTTCTTGAAGCATTCAAATTAACAGCCAAACTAACCAAAACACCAAGTTTTCTGATTGCATCGACATCTTCATCAGACAACAATTCTTTATATTTCATAATTTCTGCCAAATTGAAATTGTCGAGATTTTGACATGTGCATGCCAAAGCTGCAATAAGCAATTCTTTTTGAGATGCTCCAGCAATGTTGGAATTTAAAATTGCATAATAACTATGTTTTTGATGATTGTCAAAATTGATAAACTTTCCACAATCAAACATATAAGAAGCAATTTTAAGTGACTTAACATACATTCTTGGCAATTTGTGAACAACTTTAAGTTGCTTGAAAAGCAAAATTGCCATGTCATAAACCTGACTGTTGATTGCAAGCCCCTCTTTTTTAAATTCATAATAATTGTCAAGGCTGTTTTGCAACAAATCAGAATATTTTTCATTGGCAGTGCCCACAAGGTTTGAAAGCACAACGCCTTCCAAAACATTTGCAACAGAAACATTTATAGTTGAAATTTTCAAAGCATCATAAATGGCACTTACGATTGCAAGTCCACCATTTAAACTTTCAGCTCCGTCAGAGCCTAATCCTTTGATTTTTTTGATTTTTTGAGAATCTAAGTCCTTAGCAAATTCAGCAACTTTTCCAACTGAAGAATCTGACAATTCATAATTATTGTCAATGTCAAGTGGATATCTTGTCAATTTTTTTGCAACCCGGGCTATGTCGATAAATGAAGGTCCACATCCAATAACCATATCTTCATCATATGACTTAACTAATGAAGCTTTTTTAAGTTCTTTCTTAACAGTTGCAACCATATCTATTGTGCTCATTCCAGAATTTGACAAATTGCTGTAACCATAAGGAATTGTATTATATTCAACAACATTTCTTCTGTTAAACTTCAAAATGTAAGTTGCATAAGAGCCTATGTTTACAATGTAACCCTTTGAAGCGTCAATTTCAGCCATACAAGACAAATAAACATTGCGAACAACATCTTCGTCAGTTGCAATAAGAAAATTCATGCCTGTGTTTGTGTAAATTTCATCCAAAAATCCACGATAATTTCTTGCTTTCACAATAAGACTTGAGCAAACTGCAATCATTTTGCCCACTTTGAAAGTTTCAATCGTATAACGATAAATATTTAAAATTTTAAGCAAATCATTTTTAGACTTAGGGCTCAACAAACAATCTTTTGTTATGTCGTTTGTAAGATCATAGTCATTTTCAACTTCTTCCAAAATTCTATATCTGCCATTTCTGCTTTGAACAATCATCAACTTTACCTTTTTCTCATCAAGTTGGATGTATGCAATATTTTCCATTTTCTTCTCCTTAATGCAAATATTCTAAAAACAAAAAGATGCTTTTGTGAAAAAAGCTCTTATTTATCAAGATCAATAGCTTCCACTGGACAACTTGCTTGACAAGCTCCACAGCGTATACATTTTTTTCTGTCAATAACTGCCTTTCCGTCAGTACCAAAAGAAATAGCTCCAACTGGACAAATTGCCACGCATGTTCCACAACTTATACATTTGTTTTTGTCAACCATCTTTTTCTCCTTATTTTATGTACTAAATAATAACATAAAAATAAGATTTTGTAAACTATTTTTTGAATACTTTTATAAATTCCACAACTGCCAAACAACACAAGAATCCACCAAAAATCATTTTTAAAATTTTGGAAGGCAAAAATGACATCAAAACTGCTCCCAAAACTGAGAAAATAACTCCAAAAAAAATTATCCAAAAAAGGTTTTTTGTCACAATATATCCATTGCGATAATGGATGTAAATTGAAAATATTGCCATAACCAAAAAACTTAATAAATTAAGTCCTTGAGAAAGTTTTTGATCAAAGCCCAAAAATATAGTCAAAATAGGGATAAGAAGCGTTCCACCTCCCATGCCTAAACCACCGAAAATTCCTGACAAAAAGCCAGCTAGCATATAAAAAAAATAAATCATTGTTTTCTCCCGAAAATTTATTATTATTTTCTTCAAAAAACAAAAAATTATCTAAGAAAAAAATTTATTTTTAATATGCTTCATTCATCAAAATTTTTAATAAAAATTCTATTAACAAAATTGAATGTTTTTTGACAATTTCCATATAAAAAATTTCCAAATCAAGAAACATATTTCGTTGATCTTTGCTTAAATTTTGAACAAATTGTTGTTCAAGATTTTCAAATTCTTGTGGCTGTTCAACTTTTTCTTTTGACTCACTTTCTTCAAAAATTTTGTAAAACATTTCTGCAACAGTTTTCACTTTTTAGTCTCCTTTTTTTCTTTTGTTTTATCGTTAAAAATAAAATTTTTTCGACTTAATTCATCAACACTTCGACAATTTTCGTCATTTTTTCTCAACAATCTTCAAACATCGTCTATTCTACATAAAAATTTTATCAAGTCAATTTTTTCGACTTAATGTTACATGCATAAAACATTTTTCGACAAAAAAGGATACAAAACACTGTTTCTTATCTTTAAAACAGCAATCTTATGCCACCTGCCAGCATGACAAAAACAAAAATTATTCTGACAATTTTTTCGGGCAAAAATTTGAGTGCAAATGAGCCTACAATTCCACCCAAAAGCACACCTGTTCCCACAGTTAAAAAAGGAATTGTTTCAAGGTTTCCACTCAAAAGATAAATGACTGCACTTATGAAGGAAATTGGAAGAATAACCACGATTGCTGTCGCATGAGAATATTTGTTGGGTAAATGTAGAACCTTTTCTAGTAAAGGAACGCAAATCATTCCCCCTCCTCCACCAAAAAAACCATTGATAAATCCAATCAATGCACCACACAGTGCCAAAATAAATTTCTTCTTTGCAGGCAACTTGTTTTCTTTCTCTTTTTTCTTGGTTGTTTTCTTTGTTTTCATAATAATATTGTCTTTAAAATTTGAGAAATTATTTGATTATTTATATTAAATGTATTATAATAAGAAAGTTAAATTTATATAAAGGGATTCAGATATGAAAAAACTTAAAAAATTCAAAAGCAAAATATTGATGTTTATCTTTGCACTTGTGTTGCCTTTGTCTGCAACTTCAGTAGTTTATACAGTAAGTGAAGTTAAGAATGCAAATGCAGATAATGCTGCATCAAATTATTATTCTGGGTATATGAAAGAAGTTTCACTTTCAAACAACAACTTCAATTCTGGTTCTTCAACCTATTCAATCAGCACATCTCTTTCTGGTTGGACTGGCCTTATGAAAGACAGAAAGACCACTGCTGGAATAATCAACACTGGAAACACCTTTCAAAACTACATGACAGGCACTTATCGCCTTTCAAACAACCCTCTTGCCAAAGCAAACGACAAGAATATTTTGATGATAAATTCTAAGACTGCAGATTCAAATGATTATTCAACTGCAAGACAAGGATATAAATCAAATATAGTGAATTTGGAAGCAAATTCATTCTATTCTTTTCAAGTCTCTTTCAAGAGCGACACAAATTACAATTCTTACACAACTTATGTTCAACACGGAACAGTTGATGAAGATTTAAATTTGACAAAATCAGCTTTTGAAGAAAAGAAAGATGGAAAAATCAAAAGTTTTGGAGACCATATTTCATTCACATACAAAAGCAAAACTTATTATCTCCACAAAGAACTGATTGATGGTGCAAACACAACACAAAATCTCACAGATGTATCTTTCTTCTATGAAGATGATGAATATGTTGGTTTGATGTATAATGACTCTCCTGTTTATGTTGCCAAATCAGATGTTGAAAAAGTGGAAGTCAATGAAGAAACACAATACAATATAGCTTCTGGCAAAAAAACATACACTTGCAACATTGAGTATGACACAGCAAATTCTAGATATAATGTGAAAGCTGGAACAGCTTATTACACAACAAAAACAGAATATTCTTCACTAAACGACTATGTTTTTGGCTCAATTTATTTGTCAGGTCTTAAAGACAGTGAAGGAAATGCAGTAAAAGCAGATTATGTTCAAGTGACATCAAAAGAATGGGTAACTTTCTATTTCTTTGTTGCAACAGGAAACCAAGCCCAAAGTGTGACATTGGATCTTTGGCTTGGAACAAACCAAACTGGCCATGACAGCAGTGGCGTTGTGTTCTTTGACGATTGCCATGTTTATCAATACAGCGAAAACACTTTCTGGAAAACATACAAATCTTATTTCGGAAAAAATTATACTCAAGAAATAACAACTTCAAGTGGCACAACAACTCAAGTTTTTGATTGCACAAACTTGGTTGATCTTAGAAATGCAACAAATATTGAATACCCAACCCACAACTTTGACTTTGAAGAAGGAATCTTCAATAATGATGGTTCTGCTCTTAAAAACTGGACAAAGAGTGGAAATGGAAATGCTCAAATTTTTGACTCAAGAAATCCTCAAGCTTTTAAAAGCGCAACAGGTGGATATGATTTTGTAGGCTCAAATCTCTCATGTGAAGTAAACATCAATGGAGAAGCAATATCAATCACCCCAAACAACTATGTCTTAGGTTTATGGTCAAAAAATGGATATGTTAAAGTAAAATCAAATGCTGTTAGCATAGATGCAAATCAAGTATGCAAAATCAAAGCAACCTACAAAATTTCTGAAATAACCAGTGGAAATGTATATATGTTTGTAGAAGAAAATGACAACATTCTGACTTCTTACAACCTTACAAAAGATCAATATACACTTGCAGAAGAAGCTTCAAGCACTGCAGTAACAACAAATGGATCAAGCAGTTTCTCAAACAGCTATGGAACAATAGAATTCTATGTTAAAGGTGGAAATCTCTATAATTCTTCCGTTAACATCTCACTTGGACTTGGCAAAAGCAATGAAACTGCAACTGGTTGTGTTGTGTTTGACGATATTACTATAGAAAAAACAGCATCATCAGATTTTGATAATGCATCAAACAAACTTGAACTTGACACATACACATCATCCCTTTCAATTGCAAATGGAAACTTTAACAAAGTAACTTCAGAACAAGACAGCACCTATCCTCTTGCCCCTCAAAACTGGAAGATTGAAAAAGGAACTGGCTTCACCTTTGGTGGCGTTGTCAACACAGAAGCCAAAGAATATGCAAAATATGTTGAAAAATACAATCAACTAAAAGCTGATAATGTGGATGATTTGAAAAACAACTATTATTGGGCAAGCTATGCAAATCCAAAAAACAGCTACAACTCTACTTCCGAACCTGACAATGTTATGATGCTTGCAAACATAACAAGTGCTTGGCAAAAATTGACTTCTGACAATTTCACACTTTCTGCAAACAGCACAAACAAGCTTACATTTAAATATAAAACTTACAACTCAAACAATGGAATTATTGCGACCTTGTATAACAAAGATGGCGTAAAACTTTTTGAATCACAAAAACTAAATTCAAATGGACAGTGGAATGATTATGAAATTTATCTCAAATCATTCTCTGGAGCAAGTGAAGTTTATTTAACAATAGATTACGGCACTGAAACAGACAAAGCTGAAGGTTTTGCTTATTTCGACAATTTTGATATAGAATCAATTGATGGAAGCGTCTTTGAAAACAAATCTAGCACTTCTGAAGGAAATGGAGACGCCTTTGCTGTTGTAGATATGTCAGATTTCTATCTAAAATTGCCTACAAACAACATCACTAATGACTTAACAACTTCTAATACTCCTGCATTTACTGGAGCTTACGGCAGTGGAAACTCAAGCATTGGTGGTATTATCAAAAGTGAAGGTCTTGGAGAAATCTTTAAGTTGGATGAAGAAAACAAAAACGTTTTCTACATCACAAATCATGGTGTTGGCTCTTACACACTCCAATCAAATTTCAACTTGGATTTGGAAGCAAACAAATACTATGAATTGTCATTCAAACTTAAAACAAATTTCAACTACACAAATGCTGATGTGAGTTTGGATAAAGATAAAACATACAATTATGGTGCAACCTTTGGTTTGACAGGTTTTGATTTTATGAAACAACTTGTAGCAAACGAAGAAACTTATCAGACTTACACAATGTATTTCAACCCTAGTGAAGCTGCTTCTGCAAAACTCTATTTAGCACTTGTAAGTGACAGCATTGAAACTACAGGTTCTATGGCAATCTATGACATTGCATTTGCTGAAGTTGAAGAATCAGTTTACACAAGTGCTGTTGAAGCTTGTGCTGCAACAGATTATGACATCAACAAAGACAAAATCATGATTTCAAAAGCTGAAGGCAAAACTGATGACGACAACGACGACGATAACAATGGTGACAACACAGACACCACCCCAAGCACAAATGGAGATCTCAATTGGTCAATTTTGATTGCATCAATAATCACTGGCGCTGCAATTGTAATAGCATTAATTGGCTGGGCAATGAGCAAAGTTAAAATCAAAAAAATAGAAAGAAAGAGAAAAGAATCTTATGACAGAAAAGAAAGCTTGCATGTTGATGCCATAAAGATCAAAGCAAGAAAACAAAGAGATTCTGACATCGAAGCTGTAAAAACTGACATTGAAAAGTTCCAAAAAGAACTTGACAAAATGGAAAAAGAACACAAACAAAAAGTGCTTACTCTCAGAGAAAAAGATAAAGGCACAGTTTCAAAAGAAACAGACAGAGAATTTAAGCAATTTGCAAAGAAGAGAACTGTTATTGCAGAAAAGATTGACTCTTTAAACAAACAAATTGAAGAAATAAATTCACCTGAATATCTTTTGAATCTTGAAAGAAAAATTTTCGCTCAAGATGAAATGAAACAAAAAGAACTTTCAAAGGTTTCAAAAAAATCTAAAGATGAAAAAGATTCTTCTAAAAAATAAAATGAAAAGAGATGTTTGAAAAAACATCTCTTTTTTATTAAAAAAAAGAAGATGATTAAAAATCATCTTCGTCATCATCGTCCATATCATCATCTTCTTCGTCGTCATCAAAATCTAAATCATCGTCATCTTCTTCATCAAAATCAGTTTCAATATCTTCATCATCAAGTTCATCCAACCCATCGTCATCAAGTCTGTCATCAAAGCCGATTCCCGAATCAAGATCATCATCGTCCAAAACTTCATCGTCAATATCAGAAGTCACTGTCACCATGTCTCCCGTTTCTTCATCATCGTAAATCACTTCTTCTTCGTCACGATTTACATATTCTTCCCAATCGGAAGAAATTTCACCATCTTCTGTTTGGTGTTCTTTCAAACAAGTAGAACACATGATCTCATCTGGTTGAATATAATTAGTCTTGCAAATTGGGCAAAGTTCCAAATCTAAGTCACTTACATAATCTTCTTTCTTCGCAGAAAGTTCTGCTTTGCACACACTGCAAAGTTTATCTTTCTTTTCAATATAATTAAGTTCACATCTAGGGCATCTAACATAAACAGGTTTTTTCATAATAACTCCTTTTTGCTGTTATGTATTCTACATACATTTATATTTAATGTCAACTAAATTTATCAATCTTTTTTAGCTTTTTTCGCCAGCATATCTTCTGCTTGTGAAAGCCTTAAATACATTGGTGACAACTCTTCAAGTGTAACGAATGCATTTTTCTTTTCTTTTTCAAGGGCAAAATTCAAAACATCTTCGCAAGAAATTTGGATTTCAACGACATCTTCTGCCTTTAAATCATCTTTCAATGCAAATTTTGGCACTTTAATTGCTGAAAATTCTGCTTTATCTATCATTCTCTCTTCTTGTAATTTTATTCCATTTTTATCAAAATTTGCCACAAAAAACAAATCGGACAATGCATTGATCACGCAAAGAAAATCTCCATCAATTTTGTTATGTTTAGTCAGTGTATATGCCATAAGTTCCAAAGATGACAACGCAACAAATTTCAAATTGTCATTGACACACCCCAATGCCTTTGCAATTGCTGTGCCTATTCTTAGTCCCGTGAATGAACCTGGTCCAACCACAACAGCAACTGTTTCAACATCCAAAATATTTGTTTTTGCTTCTTGGCATATTTCATCTATCGTTTTTAAGACGTTTTCAGAGTGTTTGCTCTTCGCGTCAATATCTTTCAAAACTATTTGTCCTTTTGGCGTTTTAAGTGCCAAATTTGCCGTCATAAAGGCTGTGTTAATTGCAAGCATCACTGCACTCCTCAATTATTATTGTTCTCTCGTTATCAGATTTCTTTTGAATATCAATCACAAAATCAACTTTTTTAATCAATCCTTCAACATTTTCAGACCATTCAACAAAACAAACTCCATCCAATGAGCGTTTGTCAAAATATTCTTCAAACCCAACATTCATAGCTTCTTCTGCAGAAGAAAGCCTGTACATGTCAAAATGATAAATTGGAAATTTTGCTTTATATGTGTTGAGCAGTGTAAATGTCGGACTTGTCACCAAATCTTCACACCCCAAAGCTTTCACGACACTTTTAACAAAAGTTGTTTTTCCACTTCCCAAATCACCGTTCAAAAGCACCACCATCGGTGGCTGGATCACTTTTGCAAAGGCAAATGCAAGTTCTTCAGTTTGTTTTAAATTATTTACTTCCATTTTTAACTTCATTAGTTTTTTTCTTCCTTTCAACAAAATATTTCAACAACAATCCCAAGGCACAGATCACAGCCGAAACAAAAACTCCTCCAAGCACATCTGTGAGATAGTGTTTCCCCAAATACATACGAGACAGGCAAACTAATCCAACATATAAAACACATGACAAAACGATATAAACACGAGACGATTTTTTCTTAAACATTCCAAACAAAAAATATGCCAAAAATATTGCCAAAGCCGTTGCACAGGCTGCATGCCCACTTGGAAAACTAAATCCATGAACAACATCACCTATGTTTGCAATGTTTTCTGATAAATTAAATGGTCTTATTCTTTGGCAAGTTGCTTTAAGCGTGCTTACTGCCAAATAAACAAATCCATAAGAAAACAAATACCAAAAACAAAGTTTTCTTTTAAACAAAAGCAAAACCAAAGAAAAAACAACAACTCCTACCACACTTGCAAGTGCAGATATGACTTGAAAAGATACATCAAAAAATGTACTTCTTCCTGCTTGCAAAAATTCGATTAGTTTGATTTCAAAATCCATAAATGTATTTTATCAAATTTTGACAAAAAATACAAATAAATCTCACAATATCAAAAATCTTTAAAAATAAACAATAAAAAAGAAAATGCTTTCACATTTTCTTAACACTTACGCTCATTCCATTTTCAAAATCGTATATAACTGTCTCTAGGTCTTTATCATTCTGCAAAACTTCAAGAAATTTTCTTAAATTATTGACCAACGACCTATGCTTATGCTCAATCTTTTGTTGAGAACGCACCAAACCATAAAACAAGATATCATCTGCCACAAGCACACCACCTTCATTCAACATATTTTTCAAATAAGGTAGATATCTGACATATTGCCCTTTTGGACCATCCAAAAAGATGAAATCAAACTTTTTATTTTGATTTTCAATCAGAAAGTCTGAAGCATCTGCATTGACAACCTCAAATCTTCCCTCAAATCCCAATTCTTTCAAATTTTTGACAGCACACTCAGCATTTTCTTTGTTTTTTTCAATTGTTGTCACAAAACTGCCTGAAAAAGATGCCAACATAACAGAAGCCGAATAACCAATATACGTCCCAATTTCCAAAATTTGTTTAGGCTTATGTTTTTCAATCAAAGAACTTAAAAGTTTTATGCTCTCACTTCTCACAATAGGATTATATTCATGATCTTCAAAACCAAAAAACTCTTCTTTGCTTTTCATATCCCTAATCCAACAAACAAATCGTCAAAATCATAGGTCTACGTTTTGTACGTTTGTAAATAAAGTTTGAAACGTTTTTTCTTATTGTGTTTTTAATGATTGTTGGATCACAACCTCTTAAGTCTTGTTCTTTCAAAGATGCAACAATCATATTCTTTGTGTCTTGAACAAAAGATTCTGCTTCATCTTGATAAACCACACCTCTTGTGATTATAAATGGATCACCAACAACATCTCCAGAAACATTGTTTATTGTCATAACAACAACACAAATTCCATCTTCAGAAAGTTGTTTTCTTTCTCTCAAAACATTGCTGTCCATATCGCCGATTCCATAACCGTCAATTAGTCTTTGTCCTGCTGTGACAATCCCCACTCTCTTTATTGAATTTGGAGTCATTTCAATTTGAGCACCAATCGTTGGAAGCAAAATATTTCTTTCTTCCATACCAAGATTCATTGCAAGTTGTTTATGCATTTTCAGATGTCTATATTCACCATGAATAGGCATGAAAAATTTTGGTTTAACAAGCGAATGAATGGTCTTTATTTCTTCTTGGCAAGCATGTCCTGAAGCATGCACTTCAGAAAGTTCGTCATAAATTACATCTGCTCCTTTTTGGAAAAGGGAATTGATAACATTATAAACACTTTTTTCATTTCCAGGAATTGGAGATGAAGAGAAGACAATCAAATCGTTTGGACCAATCTTAATTTGCTTGAAATCACCAGTTGCCATTCTTGGTAAAGCACTTCCTGGTTCTCCTTGACTTCCTGTTGTCACGATGAGAAGTTCTTTGTCAGCATATTTGTCTATTTTATCGATATCAATCAAAATCTCTCTGTTAAAAGAAATTTCTCCAATCTTCATTCCAACATCTGTGATATTCACCATGCTTCGACCAGTGAAAGCCACTTTTCTTCCATATTTTTCTGCCAAATTTAAAATTTGTTGAAGTCTGTGAATGTTTGAAGCAAATGTCGCAACAAAAATTCTGTTTTCAGTGTGATTTTTAAATATCTCTTCCAATGCCCTTCCAACACTCTTCTCACTCATAGAATATCCCGGACGGCAAACATTGGTGCTTTCACACATCAAAAGATTAACTCCTTTTTTGCCCAGTTCGCCAAATCTTTGAAGATCTGTCATCACTCCGTCAATAGGCTCAAAATCTATCTTAAAATCCCCTGTGTGTACAACATTTCCAGCTGGCGTTGTTATGCACAATGCAAGAGCTCCTGCAATGGAGTGAGAGACCTTTATAAATTCCACAGAAAAAGCACCAATTTTTAAAACATTTTTAGGCTTAACTGTGATCGCTTTATAATTAACTCTTGGATGCTCTTTCATTTTGTTTTCAATCAAAGCAAGAGTCAATCTTGAACCATAGATTGGAGCTTTAATTTGTTCCAACACAAAAGGAAGTCCACCAATATGATCTTCATGTCCATGGGTAAGGATAATCGCCTTAACTTTATCTTTATTATTGATTAAATAAGTGAAATCTGGTATAACCACGTCAATACCCGGCAGATCTTCTCCCGGAAAAGTGAGCCCTGCATCAACAACAATGATTTCATCATTATATTCAAATGCAGTCATATTTTTTCCGATTTCACCCACTCCACCAAGAAAGGTGATTTTAAGTTTGTTATTCATATTTTTCTCCTTAATAATTATTATCATAAAACAAAAACATAACACACACTTTATGTGGCGTTTATCACAACAAAAAAGTTGTAATTCGCAGAAAAATTAAAGAATATATGCTGTTTTGTTTATATTGTCAACTTCTTCAAGTTTTTTTGGTGTCAAGATTTTGTTTGCATTGATATAGAATCTCATTCCTTGACTTGTGAAAAATGCTGTCATATCAAAAACACAGAGAAGTGCTGTCACAAGTGGCACAAGCACTGTCATTGTGTAGACACCAAAGATTAAAACCAAAACCCAGAAAATAGCAAAGAAAGTCAAAATGCTTGCAAAGAAAGACCAAAAATGACGTTTTGTTGATTTCATGCCCTTTCTGTTTGCTGCAAAAACATTGCAACCAAAAACAATAAGAGCTGGTGTCCAACCAAGCATCAACATTTGATACAGTGCAAACAAAAGCACCAACACGATGCATTCAACAAGTGGCAAAAGATATTTTATGAAATATACATTTTCAATAAGCCCTATTCCATAAACAGTCACAAGTGCAAAAGCAGAGAACAAACAGTTGTAGATTGTTCTGCACAAAGCATAAAGCAATGATTTTCTCAAACTTCTCACCAAAGCACTAAAAAATCCCAATTTGTTTTTGCTTGCCATGTAAGAATATAACATTTCATTTAAAACATATTTTCCAAGATTGACAAAAAATGGCAAAAACACAAAAAGGACAATCAAGCCATAAATGGCAAGCCCTAAATTTGCATTAAAAATCTCAACACAAGTGCTGTAAGAGGTGTGGATTAAATTATGCAAGTTTAGTCCTAAAGAGCCTTGAAAAACCCCTGCAAAAGCATTTTGCAAATTAGCTTGTTGAAAATTTGAGATAACCAAATCTTTAAATTCAAAAAACACAGGCAAAAACAAAGCAAAACAAAGCCCCCAAATGCAAATATAATATAGGAAAAATTTGAGGACTTTTGACCAGTTTGAGCCAAAAAGCTTTAAAGAATTTAAAAATACCATATAATCATCCTTTTTTCAAAGTCAAAACAAAATTGTTACACAAGGATATTATAACAAAAAGACAACAAAATGCAAAGAAAAATAATACAAAATTTAAATCTTCAAATTAAACTTGAATATCAACAATTTTGTAAGAGGTTGTTCCACCAGGTGTTTGAACAGAGATAACTTCCCCTTTTGAATGCCCAATAAGAGCCTTTCCAACAGGAGAAACATTGCTTATAAGTCCATTTCTTGGATCACTTTCAGAAGAACCAGTTATTGTATACACAACTTCTTCGTCAAATTCTTCATCATAAAGAACAACTTTGCAACCAACGCTCACTTTATCAGCATTTATCTTCTTTTTATCAATAACTTCTGCGTTGAGCAAAATTCCTTCCATTTCAGCGATTTCAGCTTCGATTTGAGCTTGTTCGTCTTTGGCTGCGTCATATTCAGAATTTTCTGAAAGATCCCCAAATTCTCTTGCTATTCCAATACGTTTTACAACGTCAGGTCTTTTAACTGTTTTATAAAAATTCAATTTCTCTTCAAGTTGAGTTTTTCCCTCAGGTGTCAAATAGTGTTTTTCCATAACTTATCTCCTTTATACGCAATAATCTAGTTTTCATCATAAAATTAAAAAAATCGACCTTTGTGGTCTATTTCGGTGAAATTGAACCTTTGACTTTAAACGGCTTAATTATACTTAAATTTGCACTTAAAGTCAACTAAATTTCAACTTTTCTTGTGTAATATATTCACCACAAGCATAAAATATTCATATTTTTTCGTTAAAAATTAAAAATAAATTAAAAAAATGGTGTTTTTTCTGAATTTTTCCAAACAATAATTCAAGAAATTAACAAAAAGGAGAACTATATGATAACTTTTATTGCTTTTATATTAACAATTTTGGGATGTATAGACTGGCTTCTTGTAGGGCTTTTGCAATATGATTTTATTGCAGGGCTTTTTGGGTTTCAAGCCAGCATATTTTCAAGAATAATTTATATTCTTTTTGGCGTTGCTTCAGTGTATTTGGTTTTGAGAGTAATCATAAACAAAGGCACTTTCAAAGTGTATGAAAAAAAGAAAAAAAAGGAAAAACAACAAAACTCAGCCCCTGCATATGCAAATGTGGAAGCAGGCAAGGAGCACATCTCTGATAAAGAAGAAAAACAAGAAGATTTTTCAGATATTAAAGAATATAGAGATCAATATCGTGACATTGATGAAGAAGGCTATTATTCTTCTCATGACAATCTTTTTGATGAGCATTTCAGAGACAGATAAAACAAATAATTGACTTTTTTTGCCAAATAAATGTATTATTAATTAAGGAGAAATTATGGTAACACTCGTAATATTGGACGGTTTTGGCGAAAACAAGCAAAAATTTGGAAATGCAATAAAAAGTCAAGGCACGCCTTATCTTGATAAACTAAAAAAAATGTATCCCCACACCCTTATAAATGCCAGTGGAGAAGCTGTTGGTCTTCCAGCTGGAATTATGGGAAACAGTGAAGTTGGTCATTTGACAATTGGCAGTGGAAGAATCATTTTGCAAGATTTACAACTTATAAACAGCGAAATTGAAAATCAAAAATTTTATGAAAATCCAGCTCTTATCAAAGCTTTGACACATGCAGAAAAAAACAAAAGCAATCTTCATTTGATGGGACTTTTATCAAATGGTGGAGTTCATTCCAGCATTGAACATCTGTTTGCAATCTTGGAATTTGCAAAAAACTTTGATATACCAAATATCTACATTCATGCAATCTTGGATGGAAGAGACACTGGTGTGCGTGACGGAATCAAATTTATCGATCAAACTGAAGAGAAAATAAGTGGCACAAATGCCAAAATCGGAACTGTCATTGGAAGAATTTATGCAATGGACAGAGAAAAACGATATGACCGTATTGAAAAAGCCTATAATATGCTCTTTTGTGGCAAAGGGACAAAATATCAAACTGCAGTTGAAGCTGTCAAATCCAATTACGAAAACGGAATATATGACGAATATATGGAGTCTTGCATCATCGACAAAAATGCAACAATAAAAGATAACGACAGCGTTCTTTTCTTCAACTATCGCTCTGACCGTGCAAGAGAAATCACATTTGCAATCACAGATGAAAACTTCAAACAATTTAAAACAAAAAAAGTTAACAATTTGTTGTTCACAGCAATGACACAATATGCTGATGAATTGAAAGACTTAAACACTCTTTATCCCCCAACAAGGATTGAAGATAACTTGGCTTGTGTTTTGTCAGAAAACAACAAAACACAATTTCATATTTCAGAAACAACAAAATTTGCACATGTCACATTCTTCTTTAATGGAGGAATTGAAAAACCTTACAAAGGAGAGGATCGAAAGCTTATTGACAGCATAAATGTTAAAGATTTTTCGGACTATCCAAAAATGAGAGCAATCGAAATCACTCAAGATGTTTTAGAAGCAATCGCATCAACAAAATATGATTTTATTTTGGTCAACTATTCCAACCCAGATATGCTTGGTCACACAGGAAATTTCAACAGCACAAAAGAAGCCATCGAATGTGTTGATAAACAAGCTTATGCTGTGGCTTTGGCGACACTTATGGCTGGTGGAGAATGCATCATCACTGCTGACCACGGAAATGCAGAAGAAATGATTGACAAAGACGGCAACAAACTCACAAAACATACCACAAATCCAGTTCCTTTGATTTTGGTAAGCGAGAAAAACAAGAAAGTGCGCTTAAAAAAAGGAAAATCTCTGACGGCAATTGCACCAACAGTGCTCAAACTGCTTGACATAGAAATTCCTCAAACTTTTGACAAACCTCTTTTTTAAATTTGTTAAAAATTTTTAAATATCACTTGACAAACTCCCCCCCCCGCAATTTATACTTTATTTAAGAATAAAAAAAGGAGGCTTACAAATGAAAACAGCAGCAAAAGTGTTTATCATATTGAGTATGGTTTTCGGTTTTTGGGTTATTCTTCCATTGATTTTCGGTGGAATAGCATTGGGAAAACTTAAAACTGCAACAACAAAATCAGAACTCACCACTTCAGCAGTGCTTGTATTGTTGTTCTGCAGCTTACTTGGTGGAATCTTCATGCTTTGCATTTCAGAAGAAGAACTTGCAGCAAACAAGCAATAAGAAAAAGAACCAAATTGGTTCTTTTTTTAATTGTTGATAACTTCACCCTCTTGCAAATCAGAAGTTGTTTTCATGCCAGATATGTTTGATAAAAGCCCAATTCTTTGGCAAGAAACTTCATATGCTGTTTTGGTTTCAGTTTCATTTTCGCTCACAGCTTTGATATATTCTCTTGACTGAATCCTTCCAATTATTTCCACTTTGCAGCCTATTGTCTGATTTGCCATAAATCTTGCATTTCTTCCCCACATAATGCAAGGGATGTAATCTGATTTATGATAATTAGTCCTGTTAACAGCAAGCAAAACATCACAAATTTCTCTGTTAAATGGTGTTTTGCGATAAATTGGTTCTTTGCAGATAAATCCAGTAAGTTTAACCTCGTTAATAAATTCATCATTTTGACATAATTCAATCTCTTTGGCAAACAAGTGCAAAACTAATTTGCTCTTTTCTTGCATGAGTTTGTTATAGCTTCGATATTCGCCTGTAACTTTGAGAAAATCACCTGCATGGAGCTCTTTTCCCATAAGAGTTCGTTCAGAAACAGTCACTGGGATTGTGTCTTTGATTTTTGAAAGCCTGTCAACTTCCACTTTAAACTCATAAAAGTTTTCTCCTTCAACCTGATGAGAGAGTTCTGGTGCACCAATAATTTTACCTGAAATTTGTGCATAATTTGTGTTTTCTTCCTTTAAATTTGTGTAATTCATATTTCCTCCTAATTTTTGTGTTGAACGCCATTTCTGTCTATTGTATAGTCACTTTCATAAACCAAATCTGAAATTGCAGTAACTTTGTAACCTGCCACTTTAAGTCTGTTTAAAGTCAGTCTTAAAGCATCCAAAATATGATCAGAATTGTTGTGCATCAAAATTATTGAACCATTTTTAACTCTCGACATCACCCTGTTTGTTATCTCAGAAGCAGAAAGCCCTTTCCAGTCAAGACTGTCCACGTCCCATTGAATTGTTTTCAAGTTCAAACTTTCAGCAGTCTCAAGAAGTGCGTTGTTGTAAGAACCAAATGGTGCTCTAAACAATTTGACATCTTTGTTTGTCACAGCCTTGATTTTTGAAATAGATGTTTCAAGTTCGCTTTTCATTGTTGAAGCTGAAAGTTTAACCATGTCAGGATGAGTGTTTGAATGAGTGCCAATCTCAAATCCAGCATCATCAATCGCTTTGGTCATTTCGGTGTAGTCATCCACCCAAAAGCCAACAAGAAAGAATGTCGCCCCCACATCATATTCCTTCAAGATGTCCAAAATACCCTGTGTTTTGTCAGCACCCCAAGCAGCATCAAAAGAGATGGCCACTTGTTTTTCCTCTGTTTCAACATTGTAAATTGGAACTTTTCTGGTCGAATATCCAAAATAGACTTGTGCAGAAGTCGAACCATTAACAGAAATTGACAACAACACAGCCACAAGCACAACAGCAACAAAAATTTTGATTGTTCTTGATTTGATAACGCAGAAATGCATACAAACCTCGCTTTTTATTTTAAAGTTTATTTGCATTTTCAACAATGACAATTTTGACTGAAATAATCTATTATTGTTTTAAGTTGTCGAAAATACATGAATTTGAAATTGCTTTCTAAAATAATGTACTTTTGATAACAAAAAAATAGAACATCAATTTGGACAATAAAAAAGAATGCAAATTCAATGCATTCTCTTTTTTAGCACCAATAGAAAACTTTTAATGTCCATCTGCTATTTACCTGTAGCCATATATCTTTATCTAAGTTGTTTATGTTTGCTCCATAATAATTATTATCAGAATTGCTCGAAGCTCGATAATAGCAATTTTCAGATGTTACATAATCACTATCACCACATGCCAAATCATGTGTAAAATCGGGATTAGCTGTTATCTGACATTCAGCATAACATTGGCTAAATTCGGTAGATGACAAAACTTCTCCTACAATACCTGCAACTTCACTTAAATCTTCACAAATCATGTTTGTTTTTGAAGACACAGCAAAGAATTTACAGTCTTTTGCAAGTCCCACTATACCACCAAAACGTGATCTATATTTTTGACTGTTTTTAATAGACTTACCTTGCAATTCAACAACATTTTCTGCATAATCAAAACTTCCGTTGTCTTCATCATTATAAATATTATGATAAGTTATTTTATTCGTTTGCAATGTGCAATTGAAGGTGTGAACATAAGAGAATTTAGTATTTTCTGCCTCTGCAACAACTGCCCCCACATTTCCAAATCCAGTGAACTTACAGTCTTTTATTGTCAAGTTTTTGATAGTTGCGCCGTTGGTATAACCAAACAAACCAATGTCAGAGATTTTGTCTCCATCATTGTCTCCACCAATAAATTTAAGATTTGAAATCATATGGTGATTTCCGTCATAAACACCTTTGAATGGGTGAGCTTCGCTTCCGATTGGATTGAAGATTTTGCCAAACATATTAATATCTGCAGTTTGCCTAATTAAACAACTTTCAAAAGTTTCGCCACCATTAACCATTTGACTTAACTTTATCAAATCATCAGCATTGTTAATTTCATAAACACCATTCACAGCAGTTAAATTTCCAGAAACGTTTGTATAATCTTTTAAATATTTAGCAGTTATTGTTACATCTGAAAGTGAGCCATTATTAGCAAATTTGTATTCTTTGTTTAATGTCAGCAACTTATCGCCATCACTACCACACACGTAAAGACCTATGTATCTATATCCCTCTGGTACATTTTCTGATTCTTTTACAGTTACTGTAGCAAAATAGTATGGTTTATCGTAATTTTTATAATCACACTCAAATGTTGGCTTATATCCACCAACACTCGACTCCAAGTTTACTGAATAATTACTTACACTAAAGAAATAATATAGATCAATTGTGTTATTCCAATCTGAAATATTATTTCCTTTAATTTCTGATACATATTCGGTCAATAGATCTCCCGACCAAACTATAGATTCAATATTTTGTCCATTTTGTTTTCTCCAATCATTAAGATAGCCTTTAAAGTCTGCACTTAAATCAGTAAATTCAAAATATCCTTGATTTGCTTTTCTTTCAACTTTAATATCTCTATTATCAACTGTAAATTTAATAGCAGTTGGAGTTACAGTTCCACCTAAATGGTTTTCATCAGATTTAAAGTCATATTTGCTATCAAATTTATCAACATATGTATAGATATTGACAGTATATTCAATAGCTTCTCTTGAAATCTGCACAGTAAATTCATTGACATCTATTAATCTAAATTCTAACAATTTATCAAAAGGATCAACTTGTTTATCGTCTCCTATTGAAATAATCCATCTAAAATCAGGATTTGTTGAATCTCCAAAATTTACACACTCAGGTTGTAATCCAACCTTTAACTCAGAATCACCATCCGACAAAGTCACATTTTCTTCATTGGATTTTAAATTTGTAATTTTAAAACTATATTTATATCCCAATTCAAATTTGTTTTCAAAGTCGACAGTTTTGTGCATATCATTTGTAACTAGAAAATCAGTCCATGAATCAAAACCACTCCCAGTACCATCCCAAAAAGAAACGTGTATTTTATAATTTACTTTCTTAAACAAGAAAACCAATTGACCAGCTTCACCATCTTGATATTCATATGAAAAAGTATCATAAAAATAAACTCCTAAAGGTTCTTCTCTAGGTTTAAAACCATGACGAAGTTTAGCTTCCGTTGCACTATCTTCATATGCAATACCTGCAAATTGATAACCAAATTTTGGCGTAACTTTATATTTAATATTATCTTTATAATATATTTCATCGATTGAACAATCATTTATTTCCACTGTTCCAAAATCAGAACTAGAACCGTCAATCAACTTCGTTTTAATATCTAAAGAAATTGATTTGTTTTCTAATGTAAACCTTACTACAAATCCATTAACTTGTTTTGTGAAACTAAGATACAAACTATCAGCTTGTGGCACGACACCACCAAAAGATTGAAAGCTAGTGTTATATGATTTACTAATTTCTGCAGAAATATATTTAAGCTTTTCTGTGTTGTAAGTTAGATTTAACAGCTGTTTGTATCTCAGTTCAATTCTATAGTTAACTCCTCTTAAAAAGTAAATATTTTTAGAGTCAAGGTTTTCAAATTTAGATTTCCATTCTATCTTACCTTTATTATCACAAAATCTAACAGATGTCTTTATATTAAATTTTTCTTTTTCTTCTTCAGATAATGTTATGGTTCTATTTGGAAGTTTAACTTGGATAGTATTTATATCAGCGTCTGAAACGGCAGAACTAGGGACTAACAAACTATTGCCACCTTCTGTCTGTGAAATTTCTTTTGAAACTGCCGAGCTATTATCAAAATAAAAATTTACGATTGGAGACATAAACCATGTCTTTTCAGTGCCTTTATGGGTTTCTGGATATGTGTCACCATCTTCGTCAGTATATTCACTTTCATACATCTTATGAGTGCCAATTTCATTTGACCATGTCAAAACTCCTCTATAAGAAGAATTGTTATTGTAGTTCCATCGCCCCAAATACCAATTGTTATAGTTGTTTAAAAAACTATACTCAATTAAATCACCTCTCCATGTTTTATAGCCAAAATGTTGAAAAGAAACCGATACAGATTTTGAATCGTGATTTAAACATTTGTCAATTGGTTTGTTATAATCTGTGAAATAATTATTTTTCAAAACATTATTAACAAGGTCACTTGAATCTGTTGTTATTCTGCCAATTATTCTTCCATAAAGGGAATTTGTTTCTCCTTGCATTTTTCCAGCATTAATGCAATTTGCAACAAGATAGTGAGAATAGTATTCTGTCCAAGAACCTATACCTAAAACTCCCATATGCCATTCAGAGCCACCAATTTTACCTACAATGCCACCAACATTATTTCCTTGCACATTGATTGTGGCATAATTTAAACATCTGAATATAAGACTATGGTTTGTAACTGATCCAACAATTCCTCCGACATTTTCAATTGATGCATTTGAATTTGTTATATTTCCGTAATTTACACAATCATTGATAATTAAAGGGTTGCTATCATTAGTTGCAGCTGTGCCTATTATTCCTCCTATTGAAGATGTACTATTTAAATTTTTATATTGGACTATTTCAATATCCCCAAAATTAGAACATCCAGTGATAGTTTTGGTTTTATAATCCATTGCATTTGAAACTAACCCAGCCACATAAAAATGGTTAACTCTCGATATTTTTATATCTGAATAATTATGTGAATTCGAAATGTTTAAACTGTTTCTTGAAAGACCAATCAACCCACCAAAATAAGCAGTGTCCCAAATTTCAAATCTTACATCGCTTCCAGTGCTATAAAACCTAAATTCATCACCATAATACGCGCATGAATATACTGTACAGTCAGATGCAATTCCTAAAATTCCACCAGCATATATGTAATCTAAATTCCAATTGTCCCAAGCTGCTGCACGAATAATCACATAAGAATAGCAATAACGCATTGTTGTAGACTTTGCATTCCCCACAAAACTTCCAATATGCAATTCATCTGTTCCGTTACCTTCATTAGAATATTTAAAAAACTCATAACATCCATCTATTATAAGTGAGTCAATCAAAGCATTTTCTGTTTTTCCAAACAAACCATATGCATTATTATAACGATTTTGGGAAAGATCTGTTGCTGTTTTATGCATGAAAATCCCAGAAATAGTATGGCTATTTCCATAAAAGCTGCCAGTAAAAGAAAAATCATTTCGCCCTGAGCGACTTCCTATTGGAGTCCAATAATGAGAAGATAAATCTATATCTCTTTGCAAATAAACACTAGCATTAGAATAATATGCATCTCCAATCTTGCTTCCGTTATTAACACACCTTGCAAATTCTGACAATTCTTCAGCAGTCACAATATCGACTCTCATATACGATCCAGAAACACTAATTTGATTTCCCACTTCCAAATTGGCACCATAATCACTCCAGTCTCCACTTGGAGTGGCTTTGACTTCTGTTTCTTGTTGATCTTGATCTGAACCTTGATTTTGAAAAATATCTGATGAATTGTCAACAAAAAACGCTGTGCCACAAACAAACGAAAGTGACAAGAAAAAAGCCATGATAATTGAAAAAATTATCTTTTTCTTCATGTTTTTATTATATACAAATTTAGACAAAAATCAAAATAATTTGGCATTTTTTTCGAATTACTGTAAAAATTGATAATTGATAGTAAATTAAAGGCAAAAATTTGGATTAACTTTACCAAAAAACACAAAAAAATATCTCTTAAAAAGAGATATTTTATTTTAGTCTTCAAAAGCATAAATTCCCAAGAATTTTTTCTTAACAACTTCTTCTCCAACACTTAATCTGTCGCTTGAAACTTTAAGTTTTTTCTTTTCCAAAATTGCAAATTTAAGACCGTGGTCAACAACAACTTTGTCCCCTGTTCCTGCATAAGAAACAAACTTGCCAGAATTTTCAAAATTGATAAACTTAACACCTTTTCTGTTTCTTGCACAAATTGGAATCTGCATTGAACTCAGTCGTTTTGCAAAACCATTGTTGGTCACAATCAAATAGTCATCACTGACATTCTGTCCTGCAAACACAACTGCATCTTTTTCTTCAATATTGATGCCTTTCACTCCACCAGAAATTCTGCCTTGAACTGCAACTTCACTTTTTTCAAAATTGACACAATTTCCTGATTTGCTCAACATAACAAAAGTTTTTCCCTTGATTTCATGCTCCACATTGATAACCTTGTCATCATCAGAAAGTTTCATAACTTGATAATAACTTTTTGAAACTACCAAATCTTTTTCAGTGCTTCTCTTGACCATACCATTTTGTGTGAAGAAAACAATTTCTCCATCTCCTTCCACTTTCAAAACTGCAACTGGAGTTTCCATAATATCAGCTGTTTTATCGATTTGTTTAAGTGAAATTCCTTTATCTCTCCACTTACATTCAGGCAGTTTGTCCACCACTGATTTCAAACAATTTCCCTTGTCAGTGAAAATCAACACAGTGTCAGTTGGTTTGACATGAACCAAAGTTGTGTGAATGTCAAACAAGGTCGAACCATCTGAAATGGTCTTTTGAGATTTTGAATAATTCTTCAAACTAACTTTTTTCAAAGTTTTTCCAGCTGAAAGAGCAATCAAATAATCTTTTGTATCTTCCACTTCTTCAATCTTTGCCAAAACAATTTCTTCGCCTTTTGCTTCTATCGAGCGTCTTGGCGTGTTAAACTTTTTCTTAATTTCCAAAATTTCTTTCTTGACTACTTCAAGTTGAAGCTTTTTAGAACCCAAAATTGCTTCCAGTTCTTTAATCCTAGCTTTCAAACCTGCCAATTCTTCGGTCAGTTTTGTTACTTCCAAATTCACAAGTCTTGCAAGTCTCATATCCAAGATTGCCTGTGCCTGTTTTTCTGACAAGTTGAATTTTGCACGTAATTTTTGTCTTGCTTCTGAAACATTGGAAGAAGTTTTGATGATTTTGATAACTGCATCTATGTTTTTGATGGCAATCAGCAAGCCTTCAACAATATGTGCCCGATCTTTCGCCACATTTAAATCAAATTTTGTTCTTCTGACCACAACATCTCTTTGGAATGCCGTATAATAAGAAATGATTTCCATCAAATTTAAAAGTTTTGGCTTTCCCCCAGCAATTGCAACCATATTGATTGCATAAGATGTTTGCAAATTTGTTGATTGAAACAAATAGCCCAAAATCTTCTTTGCATTTGCTTCTTTTTTAAGACGAATGACAGCTCTCATTCCATTCCTGTCACTCTCATCTCTGATTTCACTAATCACAGAAAGTTTATCTTTATTCTTCTCTTTAAGTTCAGCAATTTTTTGCAAAAGTTGAGCTTTGTTAACCTGATAAGGAAGTTCTGTGATAACCAAACTTTGCTTATCGCCATTTTGTTCAATCCCCACCTTTGCACGGATGATAATCTTTCCTTTTCCTGTTTCATATGCACTTTTAATGCCGTCACCCAAAATAAGTTCTCCACCCGTTGGAAAATCAGGACCTTTTATGATTTTCATCATGCTTTCAAGCTTGATATTTGGATTTTCAATATAAGCAACCACACCGTCAATAACTTCTCCCAAGTTATGTGGTGGAATGTTTGTTGCCACACCAACTGCAATTCCCGAAGCACCATTCACAAGCAAGTTTGGAAATCTTCCCGGCAAAACATCTGGCTCTTTCAAAGTGTCATCAAAGTTAAGTCCCCAACGAACAGTATCTTTTTCCAAATCTCGCAAAATTTCCATTGCAAGAGGAGTCATTCTAGCTTCAGTGTAACGCATTGCTGCAGCACTGTCACCGTCAATCGAACCAAAATTTCCATGACCGTCAACTAACGGTGCTCTCAGCACAAAGTCTTGAGACATACGCACCATGGCATCGTAAACAGAACTATCGCCATGAGGGTGATATTTACCCATACAATCACCAACGATACGTGCCGATTTTCTGTAAGGTTTGTCTGGTGTAAGTCCAAGTTCCAACATCGAATACAAAATTCTTCTTTGAACAGGTTTAAGTCCATCTTCCACTCTTGGCAAAGCTCTGTCCATAACAACATGTTCTGT
The DNA here is from genome assembly GCA_949841595.1 of uncultured Christensenella sp. Classification (GTDB taxonomy): domain Bacteria; phylum Bacillota; class Clostridia; order Christensenellales; family UBA1242; genus Caccovivens. Next base: position 233,468 of record CATKZB010000001.1, read on the forward strand.
GTATGGAATCATGGAATCATGCAAGACCTCTTCAAGTGGCTTAAACAAAATTCCACTGCCATCAAAAGTCCCACCACCATTTCCATTTGAACCATTTCCAGAATTATCTTGTTCTTCTGACACTTCTTCCAGAATATCCTCGGCTTTAACTTCAGTTTTTAACGAACTTTCAACACTTTTTCTTGGTTCTGCATTTTTGGAAGCATTTTTAACAGAACTAATCTCATTTTTTGTTGCCATGCTCCAAATGTCAAGTTGTCCTTCCACTGCAGACTCCACAACCTTCTTTTCTTCTTCCTTTTGTGGAACAAGAAGTTCGTCATAACACATCTGTCCTTCAATAGGTTCGATAATATTAGGTTTAAATTCATCGTTGTTTTTCTTGTTGTTATTCACATTAACCCCCAAATATGTCTAAACAAATTAATCTTAATTTTCTATGTTTTTATAATCTCTCATAAATGTATCTTCACGGTCAAAGTTTGCATGCTCGCTGATGTATGCCTTTCTTTCTTCAATGTCATCTCCCATAAGAGTCGTTATCATCTTTTCAGCTTGAGCTGCATCTTCAATCGTCACTTGAACAAGAGTTCTGTTTGCTGGATCCATAGTTGTTTCCCAAAGTTGTTCAGGATTCATCTCTCCAAGACCTTTATATCTTTGAATCATATATCCTTTTCCTGCTGCAGCCACGGCTTCAGAAAGTTCAGCATCTGAATAAACATATTTTTCATAATCTTTCTTATAAACTTTGTAGAGTGGTGGAAGTCCAATGAAAACATGTCCATCATTGATAAGTGGTTTCATATAGCGATAAAAGAAAGTCAAAAGAATTGCACGGATATGAGCACCATCTTGGTCGGCATCCGACAAAATGATAACTTTGTTATATCTAAGTGACGACAAATCAAAATCTTCGCCAAATCCTGTGTCAAGAGCAGAAATAATCGTTCTGATTTCTTCGTTTGCCAACACTTGATCCACCCTTTTCTTTTCAGCATTCAACGGCTTTCCTCTAAGTGGCAAAATAGCTTGAAATTTTCTGTCACGCCCTTGTTTTGCAGAACCACCAGCCGAATCTCCTTCCACAATAAACAATTCACTCTTTGTCTTATCTCTTGAAGTTGAAGCTGCAAGTTTTCCAACCAAATTGAAATTTTCGGCACTGTTTTTGGCACGAGTGAGTTCTTTTGCCTTTTTTGCTGCAAGTCTGACTTTTGCGGCTTGCTTAGCTTTGTTGATGATAACTTCAGCAAATGTTGCATTTTTCTTATCTGCCAAAAGTTTGTTTAATTCTTGAACTGACAAAGCTTCAACTTCTGTTCTCGCTTCGGGGTTCCCGAGTTTTGTTTTTGTTTGACCTTCAAATTGAACATTATTCATTTTCAAGTTAACAACTGTGACCAAACCTTCTCTGAAATCTTCCCCCAAGAGATTTGGTTCTTTTTCTTTCAAAAAGTTGTTTGCACGAGCATAGTCATTAAAAACCTTTGTGAAAGCACTCTTAAAACCAATCTCATGCATCCCACCTTCTGTTGTTGGAATGTTGTTCACATAAGAGAAAGTGTTTTCTGTGTATGAATCAGTTGAAATGAAGCTCACTTCCAAGTTTATAATTTTGCTTTCAGCTGAAAAATACATAGGGTTTTTAAACATCAATGTTTTGCCTTCAACAAGATAAGAAACAAAATCTTTTATTCCACCTTCATAATGAAATTCATTCTTTTCATTTATTCTTCTGTCTTCAACAACAATTCTCAATCCTTTGTTTAAGAAAGCAAGTTCTCTCGCTCTTCTTGTGATTGTTTCATAACTGAATTCTTGTTTTCCAAAAACTCTGTCATCTGGGAGAAAAGACACTGACGTCCCGGTGGTTTTGCTTGTGCCCACTTCTTTCAGTGGAGCAACAGGGATTCCACTGTGAATCTTCCCTTTTTCATCTTCATAAGAATGAAATTCCACATAATATTGTTTTCCACCCTTGTTTACTGTAACATTACACCATCTTGAAAGTGCATTTGTGACTGAAGCTCCCACGCCGTGCAAACCACCAGAAAATTTGTAATTTTCATTATTGAATTTTCCACCAGCATGCAGAGTTGTATAAACCACTTCAACACCACTTTTTTTGAGTGTTGGATGCATATCAACAGGGATTCCACGACCATTATCTTCAACAGTTGCACTTCCGTCTTTGTTGATGAAAATTTTTATTGTGTCACCAAATCCATTTGAAATTTCGTCAATAGCATTATCCACAATTTCCCACAAAATATGATGAAAACCACGAGCACTTGTTGTCCCAATGTACATACCTGGACGAAGTCTAACTGCGTCAAGCCCATCCAAAACAACAATATCTTTAGATTCATATTTTTTCTCTGCCATAAATCGCTCCATTGTATATTTTTCTTATGTATTTTACCACATTTTCAAAAATTATTAAAACAAAAATGCACATTTCTCTTATTTTTGTTGTTTGTAGCAAATTTATAAAAATTGGGTATTGACAATCCACCCTTGCACATGTTAAAATTTCCATGTCAACAAAATGGAGAGGAAATGATAGGTAAAAAAATTGTAAAAGGAATTTTGAAAGTAACCACAGGAATATTATTACTAAATGCTATTGGAAATTTTTCATTAGCAATTGTAGGTCCAATATGGCATTATGCAGAAAGAGCACATATAATGGGTGAATATAGAAAAACCGATTATTACAAAGAAATGAGAGCAAAAGACTTAAGTGAGTTAAATAAAGACTATAAAGAAAAATATGAAGCTTTAGATCCTTCAAATCCTGATGACGTTTTTAAACTAGAAAGATTACAAAAAGAATATGAATATTATAAAGACTTAATAGTTTACGATTCTCATAACAATCACTTGTATTCAATTATGAACCAAGACGAAATTCATCCTGAATACTTTCAAAACTATGATAAAGCAGGTACAAAAATGCTTCAAGATCTTTTAGGATTCGTGATTGGAGGAATGTCTTTAGGAGCTTGTATAGGCACTAATGTTCTTGATGATAATATAGACATTTATGATCCTGAAGAAGAAACTAAAAAAACTTCAACTAAAAATGCCTCAACAAAAGAGAGAAGCAAATAGTAAAATCATTAAAAGTTTAAATTCCATATTGACAACTGGAAAATTTTCCTATATAATAATTTTATAAAATCATTAAAGGAAAAATATCATGAAAAAACCATCATTAAAACACTATTTAGCTTGTGGGCTTGCAGCATATTCTGCAGCAGTCTTTGTTTGTGGAGCAGTTTTTAGACTTCAATCAGAGATGCAACATCAAATGGTTGACACTCAAATCACAGAAGCAGAACAAATTAAAGCAAACAACGAAAGATATGCCACACAAAAAGTTGCATCCACCAACCTTATGATTTCTGGTACTATAGCTATGGGCGTTGCTGTTATCGCCAAAACTGTTGATATTTTAGATGAAAAAGGAAACAAAAATTCAAAAGAAGACGAAAAAACTAAATAATTTCAAATTACTGAAGAGCTCAGACGGCTCTTCTTTTTTATGCAATCTTATGTATAATTATACAATTATATTTATATTAATTCATAGTACAAATTTGAATATAATTTTTAAGAAACTCAAACAATATAATAAACTATATTAAAATATATAAAAGAGGTAATTATGAAAAAGATTGTTCTCACTGGTGGAGGGACTGCAGGTCACGTTTATCCTGCCTTGGCAGTTGGAGAAAAACTTGAAGGCTTCGAACTTCATTATTTCGGAAGTTGTGGCATTGAAAAAGAGATTTTGCAAAGCTTTCCAAATATAACTTATCACGAAATTCCTGCCGTCAAACTTGAAAGAAAATTGACTCTTAAAAACTTTCTGATTCCAATAAAACTTTTAAAAGCAATAAAAGAAACAAAAAAACAATTGACAAAACTTAACCCCGATGTAATATTTTCAAAAGGTGGTTTTGTTGCAGTTCCCGTTGCCATAGCTGGCAAAAAGTTGAACATCCCACTTGTCAGTCATGAGAGTGATTTAAGTTTTGGTCTTGCCAACAAAATCATTTTGAAAAACTGTTCTGTCATGTGCACAACTTTTTCTGAAACTGCCACACACAACAAAAAATGTGTTCATACTGGGCAACCACTACGTGCGAAAATCTTTGAAGGTCAAAACTTAAGATTGTTCAGCAATCAAAAGCCTACACTTCTTGTCCTTGGTGGAAGTTTAGGTGCAAAATTTTTGAATGACATAATATTTGATAATCTTGATAAATTAACAAGCAAGTTTAACATCATTCACATATGTGGAAAGAAAAATTTTCAAAATATAGTGCACGAAAATTACAAACTTGTTGCTTATGCAGAAAACATCGAGGACTATTATGCTTCAGCTGACTTAGTGCTTGCACGTGCTGGCAGTGGAGTCATAAATGAACTTCTTGCACTCTCAAAACCAATGTTGCTCATCCCACTTTCAAAAAAATGTTCTAGAGGAGATCAAATTGAAAACGCAAAACTATTTGAAAAATTAGACTATGCTCAAATGCTGGAAGAAGAAAAATATAACTATCCAAAATTAATTGAAAAACTTGAATTTCTGATAAAAAATAAAGAAAAAATAGAAAAAAACATGAAAAAAACTGCAAAAAACAATGCAGTTGAAAAAATAGTTTCAATTATAAAACAAAATATCAAAAAATAATTTTAGACATATTAGGCAAACCATACCCTTCTAAATTCATCTCAAACCCCAAAGGTTGACATGCCCTTACAAGTGCATTTTTCACTTGTTGTGGTGTGGCATCCTCTTTTCTTTCCAAAAGCAAACAAGCAAGACCTGCAATCATAGGTGTTGCCACTGATGTCCCACTTAAAAGTGTGTAAGGCGATTTGATTCCACAAGAAATTATATCCACACTTGGTGCAACGACATCAGGTTTAACCTTTCTCATAGCTGGACCACGAGATGAAAATTCTGCAATTTCAAAATATTTTCTGTTGAAAGAATTTTCGTCATATCTGTTGTCATCAATTCCACCAACAGTTATTATTCTCGAACTTATTCCTGGAGATTTGATTGTTTGATATTCTGGTCCACTGTTGCCAGCAGCAGCCACAACAACAACTCCTTCTTTCCAAAGAGCGTCAGCACCAAGCATAATTGGATCATTGTTTCCCAATGGTTCACTGCCAAAACTCATGCAAACAACACGAATGTTGTGTTTCAAATGATTGTCATAAATCCACTCCATTGCATCCAAAATTTTGTTTGCACTCGCCTCTCCATTTCCATCCAAAGCCTTCAAAGAAAAAATGTCTGATTTTGGAGCAACTCCAGAAAACTTCAAACTTGACATAACTCCATTTCCAGAACACACTCCACAAACAAAAGTTCCATGTCCATTATCATCATAGTTGTTTTTTCTGTTTGAGATAAAATCTTTAAACACTTTTATTCTGTTTCTTCCAAGCATAAAATCACAATGTGGAGCCAAGCCTGTGTCAATAAATGCAACCCCAACACCTTCACCTGTCAACGGCAAGTTGTCAACAGACAAGATTTGTTTAGAAACATTCATCATTGAAGTTGCAACAGAAAGCGAAGAAATAAAATCCACAGCAGAAACATTTGATATTGAATAAATCTCACTTTGCGATGCACTGCAATAGATAGAGTTTATGAATAAATATTCATTTAAAATATGTATATTATGTTTTCTTAAACTTGCTTTTGCTTTTTCTAAATCCTTGCTAAAAACAAAACAAGGCACTTTTCTGTCACGACTTAAAACAGCAATTTCATTGAGAAGTCGCTTATCAATTTTGTTTAAATTCATCTTAAGCTTTCAATTATCCTTAACATATTCTCGTAAGTTTGTTTAGGCAAATAAGTTTTTATTTTGTCAATAGAGTTTTTTAATCCTTCATAATCAAAAGTCCCATTCATCTTTTGCCCCTGGATTTCTTTGGCAAGCCTGTTCATAAGTTCGTCTGAAGAACAATTTTTAAGCTCTTCATAACTATCATTTATGCTTTTCTTTTTTGCTGAAGACAATTTTTCTTCCGTGTTTGACATTTCACTTAATTTCATAAACTCTCCTAAAAACAATATATGTTTAAGTTTCAAAAATTTACACTAAAAAAATGTCGAAAGCATATAAATAGATATGAACAATTTTTTTGAACAACGAAAAAATGACAATCCAGCAAACGCTTATTATCCTGAAGCGATGAATTTTAATGCCGAAACTATGGCATTCAGTCCAACAACTAATTCAACTCCACCCGAATCACAAAAAGTGGAAGCAAATGCAATGCCTGAAAACAACCCCCTGTCAGGGCTTTTTAATGGGCAAAACAACCCTTTAATGAACATGCTAAGCAACCAATCAGCAAATCCCTTAAGTGGTCTTTTAGGTGATAATAATCCATTGATGTCACTGCTTGCTGGTGGACTTAATGGTGGTGGAAACAAAACCAATCTCATTATGCAAGCACTTTCCTCTATGCTTACACCAAAGAAGACAACTAAACCAAGTGAAGAACATGTTGAGAAAGTGATTGAAGTTGATGACAGTTTTGAAGAAATTTAAAAAACAACCTTGAAGGTTGTTTTTTTAATCATCTACCACTTTTCCATGTTCAAAATAAATCTTTCTTTTGCAAATTTTTTCTGCAATTTCTGGTCTTGTGCAAGCCAGAATCAATGTCGTGTCACTATCTTTCATCTTTTTAATCAAACTTAAAATTGCATCAATATAGACATCTGAAATTTCATCAAAAATATTGTCAACCAAAAGCAAATCCAATTTTCTGAATGAAAGTCTGATTAATGACAGAATATATTTATCTTCTTTTCGTATATTTTTAACTTTTTCATCTCTGATTCTCTCAATTGAAAAATCGATAATTGCATTGTTTATCATCTTTTCAGCTTCGGCAGGTTTATAACCCTTTTTATGAAGAATATATCTGAAATTTTCATAAACTGTTTTGTTTTCCAAAAAAACAGGACAATAAGGCACATAACCCACACTTAAATCAGTTTTAAAATCCACCTTTTTAAGTGGGATTTTGTTTATATAAATTTCTCCAGAATCAAACTCTTCCAATTTTGCAATAACTCTCAAAAGTGTTGTCTTTCCACTGTTGCTCTCTCCAACAAAGGCCACACTTTCGCCTGTGTCAACTTCAACATTGACATCTTCCAAAGCGTAAAACTCTTTTGTGTATTTTAAATATAAGTTTTTGATTGATAACATAGTCGCTCCTAACACTTATATATTACTATAATTCGCAAAAAAATAAAAGTAAATTTCAGAATTTGCAGGATTGCGTTTCAAAACTTACTTTATTTCATTTACTTTTCGTTAAACTTTTTAACATTAATTTTAACTTCTTCAGAAATATCTTCACTTAAAACCAAGATGTTTTCTTGTGTCTGCTCATTTTTCTTTATTTGACCTGCCACAACCCTGAAAGTTAAATCAACATCATTATTTGAAGAAAAATTATAAACTCTATTCCCAAAATCTTCATAAAGGGTATACCCTGCTTCCACTTCTGTGCCATTGGTTTTGCTGATGAGATATGTCAAATTATACCAATAGTCTTTCTTTGGCAAAGTCAAAGTGTACGCATCTCCATTTTCAATGCCGAATTTCAATTGCTGTTCTTCTTTGCTTGATTTGATTTGAAGGTCAACATATTTGTCACTCACTCTGTCGTCATCATCCAAAACAACTTTGATTGAATATCTGGTGTTTAAAGCACCAGTGATATCACTGATGTAAGCGCAACGCACTTTTGTCTGATTCTCACAACCAACTGCCAAAAAGCAAAAACATAAACACAAAATCAAAATCAATGTCTTTTTCATATCAATATTTTGCTCAAAAATCAAAAAAATATGAAAATTTATTTAAACTTAAGCATTAATTTACCTATTTTTCAAAAAAGTATTGACAAACACCCCCCCCGTGCTACAATCAAATATCAAATAAAAAAAGGAGAATTGAATATGGGCAATTATATTAATGCTTTTTCTGTTGAAAACGCAAATCCAAATGAACTAATGGCAAAAGTTTCAGATTATGCCAAATTCTTTGGTGTTAATACGGACGAAAATGGCAATGGAAAGTATTGGACAAATAAATATAAGTTATTTAATTACGACAAATACAATGGAATAGGTTATGAAAGTGAATTTATTGGCTCTGAAAGAGAAACTTATTATAGCAATTATGTAAATTCCACATTAGGAGTTTGTCCTGGTCTTAACCCTAATCTTAAAAATAAAATCTCTGAGAATAAAATTTTTATGGAATTTCCACAAACTCAAATTTTGAATGAATCTACAATTAAAAGTATTATTGAAAATGGGAAATTGACAGGCAACACATTCCCAGGAACAAATGAACTTGACAGCATGGAAATTGAATATAATGGTCAAAAATATGCCATTTGCGAAGATCTTGGACTTGGCTGTGCTTGCTTTAAAGTTGAACCAATTAAATGGAAAGAACTTTCAAACGGTCAAATAAGAGCAGACCAAATTCTTTTAGCCAGCAGTTATGCTAATAGATTTTGTCAAACAAACAAACCAGATATGGTTAAACTTTCACCAGAGACTGCTTATGCTAATAATAATCTTGAACAGGCTCTAGATAAGTTTGAAAAATCATTAGGGATTGAAAAAACTTTGGATAACAAAACTGAAATCACAAAAACCACAGATGATGGTCGAGGTGGAAAATAAAACCAAAAAATCACGGATAAAACCGTGATTTTTTATTGTGTTAATCTATTAAAAAGTTACTTCAATCAAACCATATTTGTTGTCGTTTCTTTTGTAAAGCACATTCACTCTTCCTGTTTCAGCATTAAGGAAAATATAGAAAGTGTGACCAAGTCTTTCAATTGCATCTTTTGCTTCTTCCACCATGATTGGATTAAGTTCAAAAGATTTCGTTCTATAGATTTCTGGAAGTTTAAGTTCTGGTTCTTCTTCCAAAAATTCAAATCCAAGACTTTTTGGAGCTGTTCTTTTGCTTTTTGTCAACTTTTCTCTGTTTCTGACAACTTGTTTTTCAAGTTTTGGCAAAACAAGATCAATGTTGTCATAGTTGTTATCACCTGAAACTTCTGCTCTATACAGAACTCCTTTGTTTGTGATGTTAAGTTCCAATTTTTCAACTTTATTTTGTTTTGAACAAACAACTCTTGCAGTTGCATCTTCCCCAAAATATTTGTCAAGTTTTGCAAGCTTTTCAGTCATAACATCTTTAAAACGATTTCCTATTTTATATTTCTTTTCAACAAATGTAACTTTCATAAGTTCCCCTCCTTCATATGATTATTCTAACAAAAATTAGATTTTTTGCCAAACGATTTAAAGGGAAATTTAAAGAGAGTTAAACACAAGTTGTCTTCCATCAAACTCTACTTCAATTGTTCCATGATCAGGGAGCTCTCCAAGCAAAATTTTCTCGGCAATTCTATCTTCAATTTCTTGTTCTATAAATCGTTTAAGTGGTCTTGCACCATAAATCAAGTTAGAACCTTTTGCCACAATATAATCTATGGCTTTTCGGTCAACTTTAAGACTCAAGTTTTTTGCAGAAAGTCTTTTGTTGATGTTTGCAAGCAAGATATCTGAAATTTTGATTAAATCTTGTTTAGATAAAGAATCAAAAATGCAAATAACATCAATACGATTGATAAGCTCTGGCTTAAATTTCTTCTTTAAAGCATCCATATAGATGTCTCGTTCGTTTACTCTTTCACTGTCTTGAGAACCAAAACCAAGTTGTTTTTGTTGTCTTATTTCATTTGCACCAATGTTACTTGTCATGATTATAATGGTATTTTTGAAACTAACTGTTCTCCCCTTACTGTCTGTCAATCTGCCGTCATCCAAAATCTGGAGAAGCGAATTTAAAACTTCTGGGTGAGCTTTTTCAATCTCGTCAAAAAGCACAACACTGTAAGGTTTTCTTCTTACCTGTTCTGTAAGTTGTCCCCCTTCATCAAAACCAACATATCCTGGAGGAGATCCAATAAATTTTGAAACAGTATGACTCTCCATAAATTCACTCATATCAATTCTTATGATGTTGTTTTCATTGTCAAACATAGCTTCGGCAATAGCCTTTGAAAGTTCAGTTTTGCCGACACCTGTTGGCCCCATAAATAAGAACGAGCCAATTGGACGCTTGCTGTCTTGCAATCCCACTCTTGCCCTTCTAATTGCCTTTGAAACGGCATTAATTGCCTCGTTTTGACCAACAACTCGCTTATGCAAGATTTCTTCCAAATGAATAAGTTTTTCCTTTTCACCTTCGGTTAATTTAGTCACAGGGATTCCTGTCCATTTGGAAACAACTTCAGCAATGTCATTTTCACCAATTTGACCACTGCCACTTTTTTTGACAATATTTTTATTTTGCTGTTCGAGCTCGTTTTCAAGTTTTATTATGTCAGATTGTAGTTTTGCAGCCTTTTCGTAGTTTCTTTGGAGCGATGCTTCATCACGATTTGCTGACATACTCTTGATTTTCTCTTCCAAATCTCTAACTTTTTGTGGTTTCAGTGTGAAATTGACCTTAGCCTTCGAACAAGCTTCATCAATAAGATCAATTGCCTTATCAGGCAAACTTCTGTCCATAATATAGCGATCAGACAAATTTGCTGCAGCTTCAATCGCTTCATTGGTAATTATAATTTTATGAAATGCCTCATATGTGTCTTTCAAACCTTTCAAAATTTCAATAGTTTGTTCAACTGAAGGTGGATTTACCATAACAGGTTGGAAACGGCGTTCCAATGCTTTGTCTTTTTCAATATATTTTCTATATTCGTCGGTTGTTGTTGCACCAATTGTTTGCAATTCTCCTCTTGCAAGATAAGGTTTAAGCATGTCAGAAGGGCTTGTTTCACCTTTTTCGCTTCCAGCTTGAGCAAGAGTGTGGATTTCATCTATAAAGACAATAATATTTCCGTCTTGAATTATTGTTTCAATAACATCTTTCAACTTTTCTTCCATCTGACCACGATATTTTGTGCCAGCCATAAGCCCACCAATTTCAAGTGCATAGATGTTTTTATCTTTGATCTCCTCAGGAACATCTCCACTCGCAATGGCCTGTGCAAGTCCTTCAACCACAGCTGTTTTTCCCACACCTGCTTCACCAATTAGCACAGGGTTGTTTTTGGTTTTTCTGCAAAGAATTTCAATCACTCTCTGAATTTCTTCTTCTCTGCCAATGACTGGGTCAAGTTTATGTTGACGAGCTTTTAAAGTTATATCGCTTCCCATTTCAAGCAACTTTTCTGGCAAAGTGCTTCCTGCTTGAGAATTATCTTCTGTCTTTTTTTGTTCTCTTCCTGATGAAACTTGCATAGATGAAAGAAGTTTCCCTTTCATTTCTTCGATATTCACATTGAAGATGTTTTCCAGCACTTTTGTTGCATAACAACTTTTGTTGGACAAAATTGCCAAAAGCAGGTGTTCTGTGCCAATAAATGAGTGACCTAAATCTATTGCAACCTGTTTAGCAATCTGAAAGAGTTCTTTCGTCCTTGGTGTAAGCTCTGCACTTCCAAACAAAGAAACGCCACTTGAAGACTCTTCAAAAAGTTCAAATAATGCACTTTCTGTCACGCCATAATTTGAAAGCAACTTTGAAGCAGTACAATCATTCACACTTGTAAGTCCATACAAAATATGTTCAGTTCCCACCAAATTACTTCCGAAACGCAACGCAACTTTGCTTGCATTTTTTATAACCTTTTCAATACTATCCGAAAACAAACCATTATTTAATGCCATAACAACCTCCTTGCCTTAAGATAATCAAATTTATTGTTTCCATTTTTCGTTTTGATAAAAATGAAACCCCTCGGATTAAACAACTTTTTTGACAAGTTTTTTAATCTTCTTAGATATATACTCACTTCGAGCGACATCTTCCTTTATATTTCTTGAAATATTTTCAATTTCTTTAAGATTTGCACTCAAACCTTCCACTGAAAGCCTTTCAAATGCTTTATAATCAGAAATTTCCAAAAATCCCAATGCATCACCAAATTTTATGAGAGAAAGAAGTTCAATCATTTCTTCTTCTTTTAAAAGCTTAGACTCTTTCAAAATTCCATAAGCACGATAAATTTCATCAATAAGTTCATCATGATTAGTTGCTAAAATGTCTTCTCGTGCAGAAAGCTCCATTTGACAAATGTTGTAAACATAATCTGAAACTCCATCAATAATCTCTTCTTCACTTAAACCCAGCGAATTTTGATTTGAAATTTGATAAAAGCTTCCATAAGTCTGACTTCCTTCACCGTATATCCCACGAATTGTAAATCCCAAAGTTTTAGCTTCTTTCATCAACAATTCAATGTCACTGTTTCTTTCAATAGCTGGCAAAAACAGCATAACAGAGGCACGCATGGCAGTCCCCAAATTTGCTGGACTTGAAGTGATAAATCCATAGTCTTCATTGTAAGCAACATCAATCTCTGACAACAAAATGTCATCAAATATTTTGATTGTTCGATATGGTTTGTAAAGATTGAATCCATCAGCCATGCATTGTTCTCTTATATGATCCTCTTCATTCACCATAACAATCAAACTTTTGGCTTCATTCATTGCAAATGCAGATATATCTTTGTTTTCGATAAGTTCTTTGCTGATGATATGTCTTTCCAAAAGAGCATTACATTCATTAAGCGACAAATCTTTCAGTCTGACAAAATCAAATCCACCAAAACGCTCAAAAGCTCTCAAGGCTGACTCAATGATAAAAACTGCATCAGATTCCTCATGCAGTTTCGTGAAAAAATTGAAACCAGAAACATTTCTAGCCAATCTGATTCTTGAAGAAATAGCAATGTTTTCAAAATTTTCGTTCATATCAAACCTTTGTTTCAAATTTATTGTTTATGTCTTTTGCCACCATACATCTTGTCAACAGCTTTGATGACTGAAAGCATCTCATAGCACTTTTCACAACCAACATAACCTGTTTCCAAAATTTCTTCAACACTTGTGTGGCATTTTTGACAAATCTCTTTATTCATCTTTTTCAATACCTTTCATAGTCAAAGAAATTCTTTTTTTAGGAAGGTCAACAGCCGTAACTTTAACATCAACGACATCTCCAACTTTAACAACATCAGAAGGATGTTTAACAAATCCATCAGACAATTGTGAAATGTGAACAAGCCCATCTTGATGAACACCTATGTCCACAAATGCGCCAAAGTCAACAACATTTCTGACAACACCTTTAAACACCATTCCTTCTTTCAAATCTTCCATGTGGATAACGTCACTTCTCAAAACAGGTTTTGGCATTGATTCTCTGATGTCACGGCCTGGTTTAAGAAGTTCGTTGGTGATGTCATTAAGTGTTGGAACACCAACTCCACATTCTTCAGCCACTTTCTTTTCACCTTTTTGTTCAATCATCTTTGGCAAAAGAATCAAATTGTTGTTTTTGACATCTTCTTCAGTCAACGCAAACAATTTAAGAAGTTTCTTTGCTCCCTCATAACTTTCTGGGTGAACAGCAGTGTTGTCAAGCACATTTTCTCCACCAACAACACGCAAGAATCCTGCACATTGCTCATATGCTTTTGGGCCAAGTTTTGCAACTGACAAGAGTTCTTCTCTAGATTTAAAGCCTTTGTGTTGGGTTCTGTATGCAACAATATTTTTTGCAATAGACATGTTGAGTCCAGAAACATAAGAAAGCAAACTTGGGGAAGCAGTATTCAAGTCAACTCCAACGCTGTTAACGCAGTCTTCAACCACCCCAGACAAAACTTCCGTAAGTCTGTTTTGTGGCATGTCATGTTGATATTGACCCACACCAATGGATTTTACATCAATCTTAATAAGTTCAGCCAATGGATCTTGCAATCTTCTTGCAATTGAAACTGCACTACGCAAATTGACGTCATAATCAGGAAATTCTTCAGCAGCAAGTTTTGAAGCAGAATAAACTGAAGCACCTGCCTCGCTCACAACTGCATAACTTACTGGAATATTGACATGTTTAAGAAGTTCTGCAACAAAAATTTCGCTTTCTTTTGAAGCAGTTCCGTTTCCAATGGCAATGATGTTTACATGATGTTTTTCGATCATGTTCTTAAGTTTTTCCAAGGCTTCTTCAGTCTTTGATCTTGGTGGAGTTGGATAGACAACAGTTGTGTCCAAAACTGAACCATTTTTGTCAATAACAGCAATTTTACATCCATTATGATATCCTGGATCAAAGCCAAGAATGATGTTGTTTTTGAGTGGAGATTCAAGAAGAAGTGGTCTCAAATTCACTTCAAACATCTTGATTGCTTGTTCATTTGCAACATCTGTCAAATTGTTTCTGCATTCTCTTTCAAGTGAAGGAAACAACAATCTTTCATATGCATCAGCAATGGTTTCGTCCATTAATGTGTTTGTGTCATCATTATTTTTCTTGAAATATTTTTCAATAACTGGAATTGTCAACTTTTCATCAATAACAATATCCACTTTCAAACATTTTTCTTTTTCTCCACGATTGATAGCCAAAATTCTGTGACTTGGAAGATTTTTAACTTCTTGTTTGAAATTCCCGTAAGTTTCATATGTCAAATTGTTTTCATTTTCAAGCAAAGTGCATGTGATAAATGCTTTTGTGGCAAGAATTTCACGCAAATCTTTACGAAGTTCTGCACTGTCAGAAATTCTTTCTGCAATTATATCCTTTGCTCCTGCAATTGCATCTTCCACTGTTGGCACTTCTTCTGTGATAAATTTTTCAGCCTCTTTCAAAACTTCATATTGCTTTGATTGAGCTTGCAAAATATCTGCCAAAGGTTCCAATCCTTTTGCAATCGCAACAGACGCTCTTGTCTTTCTTTTTGGTTTATAAGGTCTGTAAATATCTTCCACTTCAGTCAAAGTCATTGCTTCTTCCAATGCTTTAGCAAGCTCGTCAGTCCACTTTCCTTGTTCTGTGATAACTTTCTGAACTTTTGCTTTCTCTTCATCCAAATTTCTAAGATATTTCAATCTGTCAGCAAAATTTCTCAACACTTGGTCGTCACAAGAACCATGCATTTCTTTTCTATATCTCGCAATGAAAGGAATTGTGTTTCCTTCGTCAATCAAACTAATTATATTTTGTGAATAATCTTGTCTAAGTCCAAATTCACTTGAAAGTCTTTCTTCAATTGTCATTTATCTTTCTCCTTGTTGTTTTATTCTACAAATAATTGTATCACAATTTGGCATGTTTTGCATAAGGATTTCACCATTTTTCTGCAAAATTTCACCCTTGCAAATGGTCATTAAAATATCTCTTTTCGACATCTCCCAAACCAAAGTTTTAAATATGTCTTGATATAACGAAATTCTCTTCTTAACAACAATAAAATTGGCAATTTTGCCTTTCTCTATGCTGTTTTCTTGTCCTGTTAATATTTTTGAACCATTCACAGTTGCCATTCTCAACACTTCTTGTTCGCTCAAACAGTTTTTGTCTTCAAACAAACCTCTTTGAGTCAACAAAATTTGTCGCATAAAACCAAAAAAGTCAATTTCGAATGAATTTCCACTGCCAATTCCCACACAAAAATTCAATGTTTTCAAAGCAAGCAAATTTGTTGGTCTACGTCCAACTCTGCCGTCTTCACTTGCTGTTAAACAGATGTCACAGTCATATTGTGAAAAAAGTTGCAATTCGTCTTTTTCAAAACAATTCACACCAACCAAAACAGGTTTCCTATCCAAAAAACCGAAATCTTCCAAAACCTCGGATAATGGTTTTTGATAAGTTTTATCTATCCTGCCAAGTTCATCCAAAGTTTGTCCAACTTTAATAAACAATTTTGCTTTAGATTTTGCAACGTCATCACTGATTTTTGATAGTTCATCATCGCTCTTTTCTAAAATGTCTTCAAGTAAAATAGAGTTTAAGCTATTTTTTTCACTTATGTCGTTACAAAAAGCCCCAGAAAGTATATTTTTAACAAACAAAAGCCTTTTCACATCATTTTCACAACTTTTTTGCAATTCTAATTCAGGATAATTTTCTTCAAAAGCTTTAAAAGCGTTTGCATATAAATTAACAAAATTTGGCAAGACATAATTTCCTTCCAAATCAATCTCTTCACCCTTAAAATTTTCAATCTTTCCGATTTTTGAAATAACACCATTTTCAACAAGGAAGTCACACTCAGAAACTTCTCCAGATTCAATATTTATTAAACTTACATTCTTAAATAATCTTTGCATATTCAGCCTCTTTTCACAACAAAATAATATATAGAAATTATAGCTTAAAAAAGGTGAAAAGGCAAATGAAAGATAAAATTATTTTACACTCAGATGTCAACAATTTCTTTGCATCAGTCGAATGTTCCACAAACGGAAATTTGAAAGATAAACCTGTTGCAGTGACAGGCAATCCACAAAAAAGAACAGGCATTATTTTGGCAAAAAATGAATTGGCAAAATCCTTTGGTGTAAAAACAGGTGAAGCAATCTGGCAAGCAAAGCAAAAGTGTCCCCAGCTTGTCACCGTTGGACCACATTACGAACTTTATGAAAAAATATCAAAGAGGCTTCATGAATTATATCTTGAATATACTGACTTTATCGAACCATTAGCCCTAGATGAATGTTGGCTTGATGTCACACCCTCACTTAAATATTTAAACAAATCAGGAAAGGAAATAGCAGATGAAATTCGTGAAAAAGTTAAAGAAAAATTTGGATTCACTGTTTCTATTGGTGTTTCATTTTCAAAAATCTTTGCCAAACTTGGAAGTGATCTTAAAAAACCAGATGCCACAACAGAAATTTTGCGTGAGAATTTTAAAGCTATGACTTACAATTTGCCTCTCAATTCAATAATTGGGATTGGAAGCAAGCTAAACACCAAATTTGAAAAAATGAATATCAACACCATTGGAGAATTTGTTGAATTGAAAGAAAGTTTTATAGATTCAATTATGGGCAAAACTGGAAGAGAACTTCAACAAAAATTAAAGGGTGAATTTGACGATAAAATTCCTTGCTATTACGATATAGAACCACCCAAAAGTATCGGCAACGGAACAACCACAATAATCGACATTAAAAATCGTGATGAAATTGAAAAAGTTGTTACATTTTTGTGTGAAAAAGTTGCTCTGCGCATGGCAAATGGAAATTTTCAGGGCTCTTGCATAACTGTCACACTCAAAACAAATGAATTTGAAAAATTTAGGCACTCGCAAACGATTTATCCCATAAAAAGCAGTGAAGAAATTTCAAAACAAGCCATGATTTTGATTGATAGTTTTTGGGATTATAAACTTTATGTCAGAGCCATAAGAATCAGAATGTCATCATTAGAAAAAATTAATAAGACTGAACAACTTTCTTTTTTCAATAAAGAAACAAACAATTTAAACAAAACAATTCAACTGGTTAAAAACAAATATGGTGCAGACAAAATCTTTGTTGCAAGTGATACTGTCTCTTTTATCAATCGAAAAAACAAAGATGAAGAGCATCCACAAAATTAAAAAAACAGGCAAAAACCTGTTTTTTATTATTCAACAATTATTTCTTCATTATTACCTTTTGGTTTGATGTCAACATTTTTCTTTCTCTTCTTAGGTCTGTAAGCAATCGCCCAAAGCCCTGGAGTTAAGAAAACTGAAGAATAGAAACCAGCAATTATTCCAACCATAATTGGAAAAGCAAATTCTCGAATATCTGCAACACCAATCACAGTGATCATAAATATCATTATAAAAGTCGTAAGGGTTGTAAATATCGAACGCATCATAGTGCTTGTTACAGCTCTGTTTGCAACTTGATTATTGTCAATTTTGGCATTAGTTTGTTTAGCAGATTTAACATCATCTCTCATTCTATCAAAAATAATGATAGTGTTGTTAATTGAATATCCCAAAATAGTTATAAGAGCTGCAATGAATGAAACATTTATTTGAATTCTGCAAATCAAAACCACTGAAGCAGTGATCAATATGTCATGGAATAATGCCAAAATTGCTGCCAACCCACTTGTAAATTCAAATCGAATGGCAACATAAATCAAAATGAGCACAACAGCAACAAGAAGAGCAATAAATGATTTCATCATAAGTTCAGCTGATGCACTGGCAGTTGTCACACCACCATTTGTCACCAAAGCAGCTTCATCCAAACTTGAAAGATCGGAAACTTCAGCAGAACTATCAACATATCCAAATGCTTTCAAAAGTTCAAGTCTGATTTGTTCATTGATTTCTTCTATTTCTGAAGTTTCTTTAGAGTTGTCATTTTGATATTTAACAATGACTGCATTTCCCTTTTCAATTCCCAAAGTTTTTGCATTCATTGTTGTGTCTTGGAATGTTGTCACACTCAAATCATGTTTTGAAAGAACACCATTAATCAATTCTTCAATTTTAGCCCTATCTTTATTGATGTCCAATGCTGTTTCTGTGTAAGTTCCATCAGCATCAATATAAACAGTCATGTTTGAGCCACCTGTGAAATCAATTCCAAGATTGAAACCAAGTGTGCAAATAATTATCAATCCAACAACGCAAATCAAAATTGGAGCAATCAAAAACCACTTTAAATTTTTGCAAAAGTCAAATTTTGAATTAGCAATTCTTTCGTCAAGAGAAAATTTGTTTTTCTTTTTATACTTATTCATTTGTTTGACCTCCTTCAACCATAACTTCGTTCTCTTTGAAGGCACGAACTTGTTTTGGCAAATGGAGTTTTTTTGCTTTCACACTGTTGAGTGGCAAATACCATTTAACAAGGAAACGCAAAACAACAAGATTCATAAACATTGAAAGCACAATTCCGATAAGGAGAGTGATCGCAAACCCTTGGATAGATGCTGTCCCCAAAATGAGCAACACAACAGCTGTCAATATTGTTGTGATGTTGCTGTCAAAAATTGGCCAAAATGCTCTCTTAAATCCAGTTTTAACTGAAAGAGGAATCTTCTTTCCAGAACGATATTCATCTCTGAATCTTTCGAAAATAATTATTGTTCCGTCCACTGCCATACCGATACTCAAAATGATTCCGGCAAGACCAGGAAGTGTCAATTGAACAAATGAAATTGCTTGCAAGAAAAACAACATCAAAATCAAATAAATCACAAGTGCGAGTGATGCCAAAAGACCGAAATCTCCATATCTCCACCACATGATAAACATAATGAGAAGAAGTCCAACAGCGCCACCGATAATTGCGAGTTTAAGTGCTTGAGTGCCAAGTGTTGCTGAAATCACTGAGCTTTCAAGAAGTTCAAGAGAAACATTGAAAGTTCCACTCATGATTTTCAAAGCATAATTTTTTGCATCTTGCAAAGTTTCAAAACTACCTGAAATGAATGTTTGTCCACCTGTGATTTTTTGTTCACAATTCAAAGTCAAATCAGCAGATTCACCAATTTCGCCCAAGTATATATAAATTTTTTTATCACCGTTTGCAGCATCACCAGTAAGACCTGCAAATTTCTTTGCACCTTCGTCAGTGAATTTAAGGCTTACTCCATATTTATATTCACCACTATCATCTTTTTGATAAGAAACTTGAACATCGTTGATGTCAGTTCCAACAATTCTTGCTTCAGCAGAAACTCCTTCTGTCAATGTCATATAAAGTGGAGTAGGTTCTCCAATCATGTTAAAAATTTCTTCAGAATCAGTGACTGAAGGCACTTCAATTCTGATTTTTGTGCCAGCTCTGACAATTGTGGCTTCAGAATATTGTTCCGTTATAACCGATGTCAATCTTGATACTGTTGCGTCTATGGCTGTATCCAAGTTTTGCGTGTTACTATCTTTTGCAAGCGAACAATCATAGACAACAGAAATACCACCTGCAAGATCCAATCCAAGTGAAATTGAATTGGCAAAACCATAGTAGGTGTAATTCGTGTATGGGATATCAAAACTGCAAACAGACAGCACAATTCCAAGAATAGTCAAAACAACAACTGCAACAAAATTTATTATGGAATTTTTCTTAACTCTACTTCTAGCCATATTTCC
This sequence comes from uncultured Christensenella sp., assembly GCA_949841595.1. GTDB lineage: Bacteria > Bacillota > Clostridia > Christensenellales > UBA1242 > Caccovivens. The sequence continues at coordinate 253,538 of CATKZB010000001.1, forward strand.
CCTTAAATTTAATGGTAAAATTACTTTGATAAGTATAATACATTAAGGGGCTGTTGTCAAATAAAATCCTAACTTTTTTTCAAATTGACACAAATAATGCCACATATTGCGCCAATGATACTTCCGAAGATGATGTCGTTTAACAAAGTACGGTCAAAGCAAAAAGCCCCGTCTAAAATTGAGAACACCAAAAAGGCAACAATTGTGAAAAGAAGTCCAATTAAAAACCCATTTAAAAGTCCCATTTCTTTGTGTTTTTTAAGCCCGATAAACACTCCAAAAAAGATGCTTACACCTTTAATAACTTGATTAACCGGCGCAATAAGCTTGTCCGAAATGGATGTGAAACGCAAAATAAATGCAAAGATCAAAATTCCGACAAGTGCAACACAAAGACCAACTGCCACACCTTTGGCAATGCACAAAAATGCACTACTTCCACTTTTTTCGCTTTTTAATGTTTTCATTTTCATTATTGACTCCTTCCTGCAAAATTAAACTGAAATTTTTCTACACTTTAACTTATGCTTGCAAGGGAGAAATAAGAACATTAATGAGCGAATTTATAGCAATAAAAAAGAAGAAGTTTAAGCCCCTTCTTCCACAAAACAATAGTAAATGTCGTTTTCATTTCTATCCAGCAAATCATGCAAGGTCAGATTGTCAATTTTCAAACTGCATTTTTCAAGCAATGTATAACTCAGTTCAATTTTTTGAGATTCATCGTCACCTTCACTGAAAAATAGGTATTCCCCCTTCTCTGTCTTCTTTACGTAGATTTTTTCGCCTTTTGAGTTTAAAATATTACCAAATTCATCAGTTTTTTGTCCAAAAAGTGAACTTTCAACATTAAAAAGTTTTTGCACTTTTTGAGTAAATGCAAAATCGATGTTGTTAATGATAAATTTGCGATTTTGAAAACTCAAAAGTTCCATTGATATATATGATTTTTTTGTTATTTCATCTTGATAAGAACCTAAAGTGATCTCTTTAAACTTTCCAATTTGTTGAGCCAAATCTCGGTTGTTTTCCACCATAACACTATAAAAATTCTTTATATTTTCTTGTTCGGTTTGTAAGAAATCTCCAACAACAATTTGCTGATTTTTAATTTTCAAACCCTTAAGCAAAATCGCATTGTTTTTTGTAGACTCAAAACTTTCAACAATTCTCAAAACCCTTAAATCTCTGTCACAAATAAAAATTTGATCTTCACCTTCAACAGCAAACAACTCCTCTCTTTCCACCACATGCACAACAAAACGATTTGGAAAAACCGTTTCAATGTTCACAACTTTGATATAGGCAAAATTTTCATTTTCTTTTGAATATTCATTTATTTTGTTTATTGAAGCCTTTTTCCCTTCAAAAAGCACACTTGCACCAAACCTAAATTCTCCTGCTTTGACGATTTCTTCGTCTTTAACAACAAGATTTTGAGTCGTTGAATCATATTTAATCTCAACTGACGACAAACCAAACAGTGTCCAAAACAAAATCAGAAGCACTGCAATAACACAAAACACAACAGAAAGTGAAATAATAAGTTTTTTGCTCAAATTAAATCCTTTTTATATCAGCTCCCAAAAGATTGTATTTTTCTTCTATTGATTTATAACCTCTGTCAATATATTTGATGTTGTTGACAGTTGTGTAACCTTCTGCTTTCATTCCTGCCATAACTAAACAAGCTCCTGCACGCAAATCTGTGGCATAAACATCAGCGCCATAGAGTTTTTCAACACCCTTAATGACAGCAGTTCGGTCTTTGACAACAATATTTGCTCCCATTTTTGCTAGTTCCATTACCTGCCCAAATCGACTTTCAAACACAGTTTCGGTGATAATGGAAGTCCCTTTACTTACAGCCTGCAAAACCATCATTTGTGCTTGCAAATCGGTTGGGAACAATGGATAAGGATATGTTTCTATCTTTTCAATTGAAGAAAGTCTTTTGTCTGCTTTCAATCTTATTTTATCATCAAAAACATCCAATTTGCAAGCAGTTTGCTTCAAAAACGACAACAAACTTTCGTTATGTCTCCAATTTGCACCATCCACAAGCACATCTCCACCACAAGTGGCAACTGCCAAAAGATATGTGCCTGCAACAATTCGATCGGTCATAACCTTATAGTCACAACCATGCAAATTTTTCACACCTTCAATAACAATGCAACCAGTTCCTGCTCCACGAACCTTTGCACCCATCGAATTTAAGAAATTTTGCAGATCAACAATTTCAGGTTCTTTTGCTGTGTTTTTAAGCACAGTTTCACCTTCCAACATCGTGGCACACATCATCAAACTTTCTGTTGCACCAACACTCGGAAAATCTAAAACCACTTCTGCAGCTTTCATATTTTCTCCATGACAATAAATGTAGCCATGACGTTCAATAATCTTCGCTCCAAGAGCTTTAAATCCTTTAATATGGATATCTATTGGTCTTGAACCTATTTTGCAACCACCAGGATATGCAATTATTGCACTACGAAACCTTCCAAGCAGTGCACCCAAAATAAAAATGGAAGCTCTCACTTTTTGTGAAAGTTCATGTGTTATTCTTACATTTTTAACATCTTTAGCATCTATGTAAAGTTTTTCTCCGTCAACGGAGGAAAAAATATTTAAGGTTTCCAAAATTTCTCGCATATTGGTAAGGTCAGAAATTGCAACATAATTGTCAAGTTCAATTTCGCCTTCGCACAACACTGAAGCTGCCAAAATTGGCAGAAATGCATTCTTAGCGCCATCAACTTTGATAGTTCCGTTTAGGTGCTTTCCTCCGTTTATAATCAATTTGTCTTCCATATTTGCATTATATGAAAATCCAAGAATATTGTCACCCTTTGGAGTGTCTGCTCACACTTATTGCCACTCCAACAGCTGCCATAAAAACAGCCACAGAAGTTCCACCACTTGAAATAAATGGAAGTGGAAGCCCTGTTGGTGGAATTGAACCTGTCACAACTGCAATGTTAAGCAGTGTTTGAACTGCAATCACCACACCAACTCCACAAGCAAGCAAACATCCAAAACGATCTTTTGCACCAAGCCCAATTTTAAATAAAAAGAAAATCAAAAGAAAGTAAACAAGCATAAGTGCCAAACAACCAATATACCCCAGTTCTTCACCAATAATTGAAAAGATAAAATCACTTTCTGCAAAAGGCAAAAAAAGATATTTTTGTCTTGAATTGAAAAGTCCAACTCCAAACCAACCACCATTGCCAAGACTGTATAAAGACTGAATCAATTGAAAGCCTTCTCCTTGTGGTGAAGCCCAAGGATTTAAGAAAGCAAATAATCTTTTCATACGATAAGGCTCTGCCAAGATAAGCAAAGGGACTCCAGCTCCAGCCAAAGATGAAAACAACACAGTATGTTTTTTGCTCATTCCACCAATGACAAGCATGAACAATGTCACAAGTCCCAAACACATAGTCACGCTCATACTAGGTTCAATAATAACCAATAAGCAAAGCATTCCAGCAATCGCAAGTGGTGGAATAAGTCCTTTGAAAGTTTTTATTTTGTCATGTTTTTCTGACAAATAACATGCAAGAAACAAAACAAGTGCAAATTTGGCAATTTCTGATGGTTGAATGGAAATTCCAAACAAGTTCACCCATCTGTTTGCACCATAACTTTGGACACCAAATCCTGGAATGAACACCAGAATAAGAAGCACCACGCTGATAATCAAAATCCAAACTTTGAATTTTTTTAAAATGTGATAATCCACAAAAGCAAAGAAAAACAGGGCAAAAATTCCTAAAATCACGCCAAAAAGCTGTTTAAACAAAAAGAAATATTCATTTTTGTATCTGTATTCTGCTGAATAACAACTTGCACTGTAAACCATCATACAGCCAAAAGCAACAAGAAACAGCACAAGCAAAATAACACATATCTCTCGCTTGCTAAACACAAAATTTTTTCGTTTTACGCTTTCAGTTTTTTTCATCTACACTTTCCAAAACCAAATTTTTAAACTTTTCGCCACGTTCGGCATATCCAGAAAATTCATCAAAACTTGCACAAGCAGGAGAAAGCAACACATAATCCCCTTTTTCGGCAACAGTTTTGCTATAACAAACAGCTTGCTCAAACTTTTCATGACTGGAAGTTTTATAACCAAATTTATCTGCGCAATTTTGAATGGAATCCCTATCTTTTCCAAAACAAACAACTTCTTTCAATTTGTAACCCAAAGAAAACAATTCTGAATAATCTATTTCCTTCCCCAAACCACCCATAAGCAACACAATGCTTTCATCTTTAAAAGCTTCCACACAAGCCACAGTTGACGCCACATTTGTCGCTTTGCTGTCGTCAATGTAAGTTACGCCATTTTTTTGTCCAACAAATTCAATGCGATGAGACGCTGGCGAAAAAGTTGAAACAGCAAGTGAAAAATCTTTTGGAAAAATATTGAAATGCGAACATATAGAAACACTTGCAAGTACATTTTCAAGATTTTTCTCTCCTTTCAAATTGATATCTTGCAAACTTAAAACTGGTTTTCTGTTTATGTGAACATAACCTTTTGAAACATAAACACCTTTTTTGATTGGAAACTTTGAAAAATATTGATATTTTTTATGCAACACCATTTTCTTAGCTTCTTCATCATCCAAATTCAAAATCAAAACATCGTGTTTCTTCATTTGGTTTGCAATTTTTCCTTTAACTTTTTTATATTCTTCAAAGCTTCCATGTCTATCCAAATGGTCTGGTTTTATATTTAAAATGCAAGCAACATTTGGTCTAAAATAAATGCTTGTTTCAAGTTGAAAATTGCTCACTTCACAAACGACAACACTTTCTTTGGTTGTCTTTTCACATATGGAAGAAAACGGCAAACCAATGTTCCCACACAAAAAAGCATCATACCCAGCAGTTTTGAGCATCTTGTGAGTAAGCATGCTGACTGTGGTTTTTCCATTTGTTCCTGTGATTGCAATTATTTTGCCTTTGCTTAAAAGATAAGCAAAATCAAGTTCGCTTATCACAGGAATCTTTTTCTCTTTAAAAACTTGCAAAAGGGGATTGTCCAAACATTTTATGCCCGGACTTATAATCACCAAATCATAGTTTTTGTTTTGTGGTTCTCTTTCAAAACCCACATAGTCCCAATATTTTATGTTGTCATCAAAAAAACTGACAAAAGCTTGTTTTTCTCTTAAAATTTTTATGACAGCTCGTCCACTGTCACCAAGTCCATAGACCAAAACATTTTTACACTTAAATTTCATTCTCTCGCCTTAGAATTAATCAAATTCCAACGGCAAGCATTCCTGTCAAAACAGCCAAAGAAACTGCCGTTGTTATAACTATATATACTACGACAATTCTATTTTCATGCACTCCTTTTTTCTCAAAATGATGATGAAGTGGTGCCATTAAAAACACTCTCTTTTTTGTTCGTTTATAATGAAGCACCTGTATGATATCAGAAACAGCTGAAAGCACAAACATAATTCCCATAATCGGCAACAAAAGTTCGAGTCCACTCAGCACAGCCACAACTCCGATAAACCCACCAAGTGCAAGCGAGCCAGTGTCCCCCATAAAAATTTTTGCAGGAAAACAATTGAAAAGCAAGAAGCCCAAAAGTGCCCCACAAAGTCCGAAACAAAGCATTGCCAAATTTGACATCTCCATTGTGCCACGGCCAGCCAAAATAATTCCAAAAACAAGGATATAGACAAAAGATACACCACCTGCAAGTCCATCCAGTCCATCAGTCAGATTGACACTGTTTGTGGTTGCAACCATAACCAAAATTGAAAGAGGAATAACTCCCCATGCAATGTCAAACTCAAATGCAAAAAATGAAAGGGTTGTCCTTCCGGTCATGTATAAATAAACTGCGATAATAAGAGCAATGCCAACTTGTCCAATAATTTTTTGATAGGGTTTCAAACCCTCATTATGATGAAGATGAACTTTGACAAAATCGTCCAAAAATCCAAGTATTCCATATGCAAATGTCACAGCAAGTGAAAACCATGCCAAAAAAGTGTTGTATTCAAAAAGAAAACAACTTGCAAAGAAAAGTGTAAGCACAAAGATAATCCCACCCATGGTTGGAGTTCCTTCCTTGCTTGCATGCTTGTCCACATAATGCAAAATGCTCTGTGATGCCTTCAGCTTTTTGCAAAACCAAAGGACAACAGGGGCTATTAAACTTGCAAAAAGCAAGCAAAACAGCCCACAAATAAGAAATTTAACAATCATAAAATTCTCTGCTCCTTGATTTGAATGGATTTGAATCCTTAAAATATTTATATACTGCGTCAAAATCGTTATATTCTTTCTTTTCAGTTCCTATTTCTTGATATTTCTCAGCACCCTTTCCAGCAATAATCACAATATCTCCAGGCTTTGAAATATCCAAAATCTTTTTGATAGCTTTTGTTCTGTCAGGTTCAACAAAGTGTGGTTTATCCATGCCCTTTTCAATGTCATGGATGATGTCCAGCGAATCTTCCAATCTTGGATTATCATCTGTCAAACAGATGTAATCAGCATATTCGCAAGCAATTTTTCCCATTTTAGGTCTTTTGTCTTTGTCTCTGTTGCCTCCACAACCGAAGATGACATACAAATTTTTGTCAGTCAAACTTTTTGCAGTTTTTAAAACATTCAAAAGTCCGTCAGGAGAATGAGCATAATCAATCACAACATATGTTCCTGAAAGATTGATAACATTAAATCTACCCTCCACTGGATTGATAAAATTAAGTCCAAGTGCAAGTTCTTTTGGATTTAAACCAAAACTATGACAAACAGACAGTGCTGCCAAAGAATTATAAACATTATATTCCCCAACCAAATTGGTCTTAATCTCCACAAAATCGTCACAGACATTTCCAACAAATCTAGAGCCGTTGATTGAACAACAGATGTCAATTGCAAATGTGTCACTTGGATTTTTAATTCCATAAGATATGACAGGCACATCACAATCATCAATAAGTTTTCTTGCACTTCTATCATCAGCACAGACTATCGCTTTTTTCATATGCTCTTTGCAAAAGAAAGAAAGTTTCGTTTTTTTATAATTTTCAAAAGTTTTAAAATAATCCAAATGGTCTTGAGTTATGTTAGTCAAAACACCCAGTTCAAACATAATTCCATTAACTCTTTTTTGTGCAATAGCATGCGCAGAAACTTCCATAACAACATATTCCACGCCCTCTTTTCTCATATCAAAAAAGGTTTTATGCAAAAAGTCTGCATCTGGAGTTGTAAGAGGACAAGGTAAAATTTTGCCGTTGTAAAAAACACCATTTGTCCCAATCACTCCGGCGTTTTTTCCGTTTCGCTTGAGCATTTCAGAAATGATATGAGAAGTAGACGTCTTTCCGTTTGTGCCAGAAATGGCAACAATTTTCAAATCATCACAAGCTCGGTCATAAAAATTTGCACAAGAATGAGCAAACAAATCTCTGCAATCTTCACATTTAAAACTGTTTTCAAAGGGCAAATCAAAATTGCTGAAAACAGCAACTGCTCCTTTTTCAAATGCCTCTTTGCATCTCTCAAATGACTTTTGATAATCATCACTTAAAGAAAAATATACGTCACCTTTTTCCACTTCTTTACTGTTTTTTTTGATGTTTTTGGTCTCAACATTTGAGAAATTTTTCAAGTCAAATTTGTCGCCCAAAATTTGTTTAAGAAGCATAGAATTTTCTCCTTTTACTATATTCTAATACAAACATTAATGCATTGTGTTATGCAGTCAAAATAAGTCCGAAAAAGACAAAAATTGCACTTACTTTTTATAAGTTTTTGCAACAGAATCAAAAATCTTTAAAGCATCACTGTCAAAACTTTTAATTGTGTTGTTACCGGCATGTGAAAGTTTGCTTTCATCAATCATTGAAGTCAAAATATCTTTAAAAGCAATGTCTTTGTATAGATAAAATGCAAGTGAGCCCGGAATGGAATTTATTTCGTTGACATAAAGTTCATTTTCTTTTTCATCAAACAAGAAATCAACTCTCACAACGCCTTTACAATCAAAAAGTTTATAAACTTTTTCGGTTAAGGTTTGAATTTTTTTTGAAAGTTTTTTATCAGCCTCTTGATTTTTTGCGTTTTCGCTTAAATACTTATCTTCAAAAGTGTAGATTTCACTTTTATTAGTCACTTCATTGACTTTAGAAGGGTAGAAATTACCTTTATAGCAAAAACATGCACAATTAAATTCTTTTAAATTTTCGACAAGTCTTTCAATAACAACTTTTTTGTCAAACTCAAAAGCAAGTATAAGAGCATTATCAAGTTCTTCCTCTGCCTTACAAACAGAAATTCCAATACTGCTGCCCAAATTTGAAGGCTTAACCACCAATGGATAACCCACTTTTGAGCCAATCTGTTTCACCAATTTTGCTTTATTTTCTTTGTAATCCAACTCTTTAAAAGTCACATATTGTGGAGAATTTATGCCATTTGCTTTAAAAATGTCCTTCATAAAGGCTTTATCCATACAAAGTGCCATGGATGTCAATTCAGAACAAGTTTGTGGCACATCACACACCTTAAAAAGTCCTTGAACTGAACCATCTTCACCTATATTTCCATGACAACAGTTTAAAACACCAGAAATCTGGCCACCTTTCACAAATTTGTTGCCTTTTTTAATTAAAATCTGATTTTCCCCCAAAATCAAAGACACTTGTTTTTTCTTTTTTGCCAATATTTCAAAATTGGAATAAATATGTATATCTTCAAGGTTTTCAGCAGTCCACCAAAGCCCCTTTTTATCCATATAAACTGGCATAAAATCATATTTTTCTGGCAAATTTTTCATTGCTTGCAAAGCAGTGATGATTGAAATATCATGTTCCACACTTTTTCCACCAAACAAAACCAAAATTCTCTCTTTCATAACATCTCCCTTTTATCAATTATTGTATATGACCCCCTGCTTGAAATTGCCACAACAACAGCATTTTTAAATGAACGATAAAAGAAAAATGCCAAGATATAAAAAGTTAAAAAATAAAAAGAAGAAGGCTAAAACTACCTTCTTACGTTTATTTTGTTATTAAAATATAATTATTTACTCCAATGAAACCAAATAGTAATAAACTGGTTGCCCACCATTTGCAACAGTCACTTCACAGTCTGGATATTTGGCTGCAAGTTTCTCTTGAAGTTCGTTTGCTTCATCTTCTCTGATATCTTCACCATAGAAGAGAGTGATGTTCATAACAGCATCATCAAACATGGCATCAATAAGTTTTTCTGTTGTTTCACTCACCAAATTACCTTTTGCCAAAATCGCTTTATCATCAAGACCGATAATTTCTCCCTTAGAAAGGTCAAATCCATCAACATGAGTGTCTCTAACTGCATAAGTCACAGAGCCAGAACGCACACTTCTGATAGCTTCAAGCATGGCATTTTGATTTTCTTCAACACTTGCGTCAGGATTGAAAGCAATGGATGCAGCAATGCCTTCTGGAACACTCTTAGTTGGAATGACAATCAAATTTTTGTTTGTCACATCATTTGCTTGTTCTGCAGCCAAAACTATGTTTTTGTTGTTTGGGAAAACAAAAATCGTTCTTGCAGGCACTTTTTCTGCTGCTGTGGCGATATCTTCGGCACTTGGGTTCATAGTTTGTCCCCCAACAATGATTTCGTCAACAGTGAGTTCTCTATAGATTTGTGCAAGTCCATCTCCAGGAGCAACGGCAATCATGCCGATTTCCTTGGTTTCTTCCACTTGTTGAGCTTTTTTCTTAAGTTCTCTGTTTTGTTCTCTCATATTTTCAATTTTCAAATTGAAAAGTTCACCAAGTTCCAAAGCATAACCCAAAGCTTTGTTAGGTTCGTTTGTGTGAACATGAACCTTAACAAGTGACAAATCACCAATACAGATAACTGAATCTCCAATTTCCATAAGTCTTTCACGGAGTTTGTCAATATCAGCCTCAGTTGTCTTTTTAAGCATGTTGATAATCATATATTCGGTGCAATAACCAAATTCGATATCTCCCAAATTGTTGATGTCAGCAATCACGTCATCAACGGTTTGAGGTTTGGTTTCATCTTCCAAAATATATTCCAAATCTTCTTCGCCATTGATATAACGGCAGAAACCAGTGAAAATAACCAATATTCCACGCCCACCAGAGTCAACAACGCCTGCTTTTTTAAGAACAGGAAGCATTTCAGGGGTTTGTTTAAGGATTTCTTCCCCAGTTTCAACGATTTTTCTTAAAAAAGTTTCAAAGTCGTCGTGTTTCTTTGCCAAACTGACTGCATTTTCAGCCATAACTCTGATAACTGTCAAAATTGTGCCTTCTTTTGGCTTTGTCACAGCTTTATATGCAATTGTTGCTCCTTCTTGCATAGCCTTTGCAAAGTCTTTTGTTGAAATTTCTTTACAATTTTTTGTGACAGAACAAAAGCCTTTGAAAATTTGTGAAGTGATAACACCACTGTTTCCTCTTGCACCACGAAGTGCCCCCTTAGAGAAAGCTTCAGACAAAGAAGCAAGGTCATTGTTCATACATTTGTTGATCTCGCCCACAGCTGACTTCATAGTCAAAAACATATTAGTGCCAGTGTCCCCATCAGGAACTGGAAAAACATTCAAAGAGTCTACATATTCTTTATTTTGTTCAAGCAAACTGACCCCAGCCAAAACCATTTTGCGAAAGGTCGTTCCGTTTATCGATTTCTGCATTTTTGTGCTCCTAAATAATAACTATACACAAACGCCGACAACATGCACATTCACAGTATCAACAATCATACCTGTGAAGTTTTCGACGCTGTATTTAACTGATTTTTTAAGCGATTCAGCCACTGCACTGATAGAAACACCGTATTTGAGAATACAGTGAATATCAATAAAGATTCTGTTGTCAATATGGCTGATAGAAACCCCTTTTGAATATCTTTCTTTTTTCAAAAGTTCTCTTGCACTGTCTCTGAAGTTTTTTGAAACAAGGTCAACAACTCCATAACAATCAAGCGCAACAAAACCAGCAACAGTGCGTATTGCATTGTCGCTGATTGAAATGTTTCCATAATAATTGTTTGTATCGACAGTCAAAGGATTTCCTCCCAACATAGGATATTTCGCAATAATATAATACAACAAATAAGAAATTTTGACAAGCAAAATACCCCTAAAAATAAAAATATTTTGTCATTTGTCAGAGATAATAAACCTATTTAAACAATATAATATATTTGAAAAGTGAAATTTGTATGATAAACCTTGTGAAAAACAGTTGATTTTTTGTTTTGATTGTGTTATTATATTGCTCGTAAAACACTATAAGGAGACGAGAAATGAGCAGAGTATGTGAAATTTGTGGAAAGGGAAAAATGGATGGCAAAACAGTTAGCCATGCAAACAACAAAGCCCCAAGAAAATATGATGTAAACTTACAAACAGTCGAAATTGACGGAAAGAGAGTAAGAGCATGCACAAAATGCATCAAAACAGCAAAGAAAAGTGCATAAATTTTTTGTTTTAACTTTAAGAAAACACTTGAAAATTTCAAGTGTTTTTTGTTGAAATTTTGATATTTTAAAAAGAAAAAGAAGGGAAATCCCTTCTTTTTATGTTGGCAAATCAAAGCCACAATCTTTAATCCAAAAATCGGAAATATAAACAACTGCGCCATTGTCATGAGAAACATCATTGTCCAGTCTAAATCTATAAGTCCCGGATTTTAGAGCGATAAATGTGTGATAATCATCTCCAAAGAAATTCATACTGTTGCTCTGTGTGTAACTCTCACCAATAATTGCATAGAACAATTCAATCTTGTTAGCAAGTGCTCCAGAAGAATTTTTGACAGTCATGTTAATAATATATCTTTTTCCTTTTTCAAGATACACATATTGCCCATCAATCGTGGCATAAGGATCATTGGAAGATGCTGTGTTTGTCAATTTAAATACACCATCAGATGCAGTGTAAGAAATGGTCATATTATTTCCTGTGGAATTAGAATTTGAGTTAGTTCCAGTTATTAAATTCACCCCCCACAATCTGTGAATTCAAAAGAACCATGGGAATCAGACAAAGAAATGAAATTGACACCAAATGTGTAAGTCTTGCCATTTTCAAGAGAAGAAACATCGATGAAAATGTGAGGATCGTATAAATTCCCGTTGAAAGCAACTTTAATAAATGAAACATCACTTGTTTTGACAAATGTAGGCTGATAACTTCCGATAGTATTTACTTTAAAAGGCTCATCAATAAAGCTTTTGCTAGCATTAAAGCGTTGCACTTTAAAAGCATTTAATACATTTCCACTTTGATTGTGAGTTGAAACCAAATTTCCTTCACCGACCATTTGTCCACTGTCATTTAAATGATCCCAAAGCCATTCTGTACTTAAGTTTTCTGCATTATTTTTTTCAGGAGTTATTAAATTCCCCCCCCCGCAAACAAAGGATGCATTTTTCATTGTCATGGAATAGCGAACACCACTGTAAGTTTGAGTATCATTAGTCAACCACTTGGAAGAAACAGCTCCTCCATTTGTGATAACTTTTGCACTGCCTAAATTATTTAGATCTCTCAGCCAGTAGCCGACATAACCATCATTTGTAACATACTCTGACGAAGAATCGCAACCAACAACGCGCCAAGCAATGTCACTGATTTTTGCACGATAATCTTTTGTTATTGCACTTATTTCTTCCAAGGAAGCCACTCTGATTCCATTGTAATCCACGGCTTGACTGATAACTTTTTTGTTGTAATCAGCATCAGTTTTGGAAGCAAATCTATCAAATTTAACCTTTGATGTGGTTGAATATCTAGGTGCAACGCAGAACAAAGTTCCATACTCTCCATTTGATCCATCATTCATAGCTTTAGTTTGTTTATATAAATAACTGCTTCTTGAATCCCAACCTTCATAGTTTGTTTCATAAACATCATTATGATAACATTCAAAACTCAACACGTCAGCAGAAACAACGGTCAAGTTTGACAAATTTTTACCATAATTATTTCCACTTGTGGCAAAACTGAACGAAGAAGGAGCATCTGTGCAACCAATAGATCCACTGCCAGTCACAGTTGCCCAATCTCCCATGTTTGTAACAAAACCAACACTAGAGCCACCAGTAAGTTTCCAATTGCCAAATCTGAAAGTTTTGATGCCCTGACCGTCATTTATATATCCACCATTTATGGCAATATAAATCACTGAATAATTCCCTGTGTTGAAGGTAATCGATGCAGTTCCATATGCATTTGGAGCCATTTGGAAACTGTTTATTTTCACTGCATTGCAATCACCAGAAGGTGTTGAATGAGTCACAAGCAAACCTATTCCAAAATAACCACCCAATGGAGTGAAATCTGGTGTTTCATAATCAACAGAAACGGTGTAGTTGGTGTTTGTTTGCACCTTGACTGGAATATATGCAATCTCCCAGCCAGACTGAGGATTTATTTCAACTGTGTTGAAGCCTTCCACTCCTTTTTCACCAATCTGCCATCTGATAGGATCAAAAGAATAGAAATTATAATCATAATATTCATTTCCGTTTGAATTGTCAAAATAAATTCCTTGACTTACAAAACTTTGATAATCACCTGATTCCATATATGCATAAGTTTTGCCATCGTAAATCGTTACACCCTCAATACCTCTGCTATATGTATAATCATAACTAGTATCAAAAGAAATATCTCCAGCTTCCAATTTGTTTTTAAGTTCTTGATCAACATTTTTGAAAACTTGAAGTTTTATTTTGGTATCTTGACCGAAAGTATAGTTTCCACTATTCCAAATTCTAAGATTTAAATATGCTCCCTGTTGTGCGCCTAAAGCACTAATTGTAAAACTTCTTATTTGTCTGTCATTTGGTCCAAAATTTAAACAATTTCTTGTAGATAATGTATTATTTGAAGAATCCATAACTTCAAGTACAAACGCACCAGTTCCACTGAAAGATCCACTTAAAACTTCTGAATAAATCGAATAAACTTCACCTTCTTTGAAATCCATTTTCCAATAGCAAATCCAACCACTTGCATTTCCACTTATTGTTAGAATTTCTTCTTTGTTGTTGTATGGCATGTTGGCATACATTTGTTGCATTGGCAATTTTTCAATGGCGAAATTTTGTGGATATTCTCCATCTTCAAAATAATAATATCTTTCTTTTTCATCATATTTTGAAGTGTTTTCATACAGAAGTTGAATTGTAATGCAATCATCAAAACCACTGCTAAGTTTTGGTCTGTCAAAATCAAAGGTGAACCGATAAACTCCATTCACATCTGGCAAAAGAGTGCCAAAATAACTTGTGGAAACTTTGCCAACTTTAAAGCCCGAATCTGGAGTGATAGAGAACCTTATCTGAGAACTGTAAGCAATGTGTGTCATTATGTCAACTTCATTTTTTATCGAAGCAGCAGTTTCTGTTCCACGATTAGGATTAACAATAGTCAAATTCTTAACCGTTGCTTCTCGTTTGCTTTCTGTGTTGTCAGGTGAAATGATATTCAAATTGACATTATATTCTTGCCATTCTAATTGTATATTTATATTTCCTGTTCCATCAACAGTAAAAGTATAAGTTCCATCATTGTTATTTTTCAAAAATCCCTCTTCTGTTGAAGCAACATTTTTAAGCTTATATTTACTCGTAGGCGAAATATTTGAAATTTTGATTGTAGAGCCAAATGCAGCATAAGCATAATCACCCGAAGGTTCATTTGACGCTGTCACATCATAACTTCCACCTGTCGCTTTGTTTTTTGAATAAACAAACCTAGCAGTTGCTTGTCCACTTTCTTGATTTTCTGTGTCATAGATGTTGATGTTCACCCAATAATAATTAACATTCCAGCGAGCATAAAGAGTATGATTTCCTGCAACCCAGCTTGAATATGATTGACCTTCAATGATTTGATGTCCACCTCCACTAGCCTCTGTCCACCATCCAGCAAAAGTATAGCCATCTCTAGTTGCAGTTGGCAAATTTTCATATAAAGCACCATATTTTATTTGCATAGATAGTTGTGAAGGTCTTCCTCCATTTCCATTGAAAGTGCAAGTATAAGTGTTCGCTTCACCCCACGCATAGAAAGTTTTGTTTGAATTGTTGAAAGTAAATCTATAAGTTGCATTTACACTTGCAGCCACAGCATTAACATCGTTTGTTCTCGTCCATTTGCTGAAAGAATAGCCCGTTGATGGCGCTGCTTCAATTGTGACTTGTTCTCCCCAAGTATGGTTCTGCTGTTTGTAATTCCCATTCCAAGCTATTGCAGGTTGTCTGATGTCTGAGATTCCAGTTCGTTGCCAAACTGTACAAGCTGCCTGTCCAATCGCATAAACCTCAACAATTCCACAAGAATGAGTGAATGTGTAAGTGTTGGAAGTGCTGCGTTGATCATCATTATCATTGCTCCAACTATAAATAGACCAATCATTCGCCGATGTAAATGTCCCAGTCAGAGTTTGTCCCCAAAGTGCTGGAATTATGTAATCTTCTCCTTCTTGGTCAGGAGTTATTGTCAAAGACGCAGAATTGTAACTTAAATTATTCTCGTTGTTTACTTTGATTGTTATTTGTCCAGCTGATTGATGATAAACATCAATTTCTGCATATTGCCAATCATGCACTGGCAATCCATTGTTGATGCTTGCATTTCTTTTCCAAAAACTTTCACTCCAAGTAACATAAGGCGTGCCACTAAAAAATGTTGACCAATTTGGAGAGATGGTTATAGATGCCTTCAGTCTATCACTGAATGAAATATTATTGTAATTTGACAATGTTCCTGAGCCACCCTTAGTTCCATAAACTGCTGTAAAGGAAGATTGTGTGTAATATGGATTATTGTTCATATAAACAGTTCCACTTGCAACGTTTAAATACCCAGCAACAACTCCAATATGCCTAGTTGAAGAACCTGTTGCTGAATTCACTGATAAAGAAAATGCCAAGAAATTGTTTTGTATATATGTGTACGCACTTAAATTATAGACATAACCAACCAAACCACCTATACTACAACCCGAGTACTCGCCACCCAACCAAATATTACTATTGTAATATATATAATTGTACTGAATATATGTGCTCTGAGTGTATGGGCTGGACATTCCTCCATAAGCATAACCAACAATTCCACCTGCTGCATAACTCGCGAAACTGTCTATATAACCTGTATAATAATTGAATGATATGTTGCATGCCTGTTGGCTTTGACCAACCAATCCACCAAATCGAATATATCTTCCATTTGTAGCACTGCTTGCAACATAAATTTTGGTTTCAATGAGATTGGAGTATTGAAGTTTTCCTTTAACTCCCAACTTTCCGACAAGTCCACCTATATATCCATCACATCGAACATTTTTCATTGACATATATCCACCAACAACTGAAACATGGTTTATGTCAACATTATCACCATAACAAATTCCAGCAATAAAACCACCATAAAACTCAGTTGCATCACCACCAGACGCTGCTTCAAATGTGGTTGAGATTGTGATATTAGGTTTACTTAAAATCACGTTTTGAACAACTGCATTATCTCCCAAAACGCCAAATAGTCCTGTGACGTAATAATAGTAACTATATTCATCATCTGAACCATATTGATTCCATAAAAAAGAAGAGTCTTTTGCATATTGTATTGTCAAACCTTTAATAACATTCTTTCCACCATCAAAACGACCTGAAAAACACTGCGAATAAACTCCACCAATTGGCACCCAATAATGTGCAGAAAGGTCTATGTTGCTTGTCAATGCATAACATTTTGAAGCATCCGTGCTGCTAACATTGCATAAATATGCCATTCTGGCAAATTGTGCAGCTGTTGCAATTTTATAAGGATTGGAAGTTGATCCATCACCACCAGCATAACCTGTAGCATAATAACTGTCCCAATCACCTGAAGCCTTGACTCCGGTCTCATCTGAAGAGTCAGAATCGCTCCAGCCATTATCAGGTTGAGACATGCTGCTTTCGACAACAAAAACAACTCCTACAACAGACATTGTAAGAGTAAACAAACATAAGAAAACAGAAAATAAAACCTTTTTCATTTTCATATATGTTTATTTTACATATTTTTCGACATTTTAGCAAACAATTCTTAATTTTATTGAAAAATATTTTATATTTTTCTATATTTTGCAACAAAAAATCATTCTACGTCAAGATTCTCAACATTTTTCGACTTATCTTTGTAAAACATCTTCAAAAAAGGCACTGACCAGCGTGGTGCTTTAACACAAATAATTTTGTAATTTTGTTTCTTTTCTTTTTCCATAATATTTCATATGACTGTATTTTTTGAAGTGTTACAAAAAAAGCAGGGTTTATGCTTTTTGCCCTGCTATTGCTCCATCTCCACATGCCGTGACAATCTGTTTCAAAACTCCTGATCTCACATCTCCGGCTGCAAAAACCCCTTTCACTGAAGTTTCCATGTTTTCGTCAGTGACAATAAAACCTTTTTCATCAAGCTTCAACACCCCTTCAAACAGTTGTGTGGATGGTTTTTTGCCAAGTTCAATAAAAAGTGCAGATGTTTGCAAAGTCTCTTGTCTTCCATCACGATTTATCTCAAGTTTTTCAAGTTGAGAATTCCCTTTCACTGCTTGAATCTCAATCTTCGACAAAACTTCCAAATTTCCAACTTTGTTTGCCTTTGCATAAACTGACATATCTTCAGAATCTAAAAGCGTAACCTTTGAAGCAATTTTAGACAACATCAAAGCATCCTTGATGCCACTCCCCTTTTTGCTTGCCACGCAAACCGGTCTGTTTTTATAAAAATTGGCATCGCAGATAGCACAATAACTGACACCACGCCCCAAAAATTCATTTTCGTTTTTTTCTAGTTCGACACTTGCCATGCCAGTTGCAATCACAACACTCTTTGCACTTAAAACATTCTTTTTGCACTTAACAATCTTTGTTTCTTTTGAAAAATCGACCGAAACGACGTCGTCACTCAAAATTTCGACACCCAGCTCTTTGACTTGTTTTGAAAACATCTGTGCAAGTGTGAATCCATCAATCTCTGATTGAGAAGGAAAATTTTGGATTCGACTGAGCGAAAGCACTTGCCCACCCAAAGCAAATTTTTCAATAAGCAAAACACTTTTTCCACTTCTTTTGGCATAGATGCCTGCAGACATTCCTGCAACTCCACCACCAATAACTAAAACATCATAAATCTTTTCCATAGACATAATATAACATATTCCCCTTAAAAATAAAACCAAATTAAAAAGAAAAAGTTGCGAAATTTCGCAACTTTTCTTATTTGTCTTCTTCAGTCAATTCAGCAACTTGTTCTTCCAAAGAAGCTTTCTTTTTTCTTGATTTTTTCTCTGTTTTCTTTGCTTCTGCTTCTTCCAAAGCTTTCTTTTCAGCCTCTGCTTTTATTTCTGCTTCTTTTTGAAGTTCTGCTTCACTTTTGAAAACAGTGTAAATTGCATAAGCATCAACAGTCAAATAGCTTTTTGTTTTTCCACCAGTTTCAATAACCACCATTTTTTGTGAGTCATCAAATTTAAGTTCTGTAATCACTCCATAAACTCCACTTGTGGTCAACACTTTGTCTCCAACTTTCAAAGAATTTGTTTGTTCTTGCACTTTTTGTGTTTCTCTTTTGTTTCTTGCGTTC
This sequence comes from uncultured Christensenella sp., assembly GCA_949841595.1. Lineage (GTDB taxonomy): Bacteria > Bacillota > Clostridia > Christensenellales > UBA1242 > Caccovivens. Next base: position 272,214 of record CATKZB010000001.1, read on the forward strand.
ATCAAAATTGGCATTGCAATCAAAAGAAGAGCAACCACGCCAATCAAAACATAGTTCCAAACATTGTTTGACGCTTCCAACAACATACTTGTCATAATTTTTTCTCCTTATTTTTATTTGAAATAAAATCCCAATATTAAGGTCATAAAAATCACACCCAAAGGCAGGATAAGTTCATTTATTCCCATAATTTTGTTTACTCCTTTTATGATACTACCACAAAATTATATAATAAACCAAACAATTTTTCAATAGGTTTTGCGAAATTTGTTGTTATTTGCCAAAAATCAAATTTATTATATCTTCTTTGTTTTGATTTCTTCTTGCAAACGTTCTTCAAAATCAGAAAGTTTAAGTCCACTTTTGTTTTCAAAACCACGTCCACGAATAGATATTGTTTCGTTCTTCTCTTCTTCATCCCCAACAATGATAAGATAAGGTATCTTCATTGACAACGCTTCTCTGATTTTGTAACCCACTTTTTCGTTTCTATCGTCAAGTTCGGCTCTTATTCCGTCAGCAGAAAGTTGTTCATAAATCTTCTTTGCATAGTCGTTGTTTCTGTCAGTCAATGACAAAACCTTAACTTGCACTGGTGCAAGCCAAAGTGGAAAAGCTCCAGCAAAATGCTCTATCAAAATTCCAAAGAATCTTTCAAATGATCCATAAACAACTCTGTGGATCATGATAGGTCTATGTTTTTCGCCATCCTCTCCTGTATATTCAAGTTCAAATCTTTGTGGAAGTTGGAAATCAAGTTGAATTGTTCCACATTGCCATGTTCTTCCAATGGCATCTGTCAAATGGAAATCAATTTTAGGTCCATAGAAAGCACCATCACCTTCATTTATCACATAATCAAGCCCCAAGTCATCCAGAGCATCCTTCAAGGCACTTGTTGCCATTTCCCAGTCTTCATCACTGCCAATGCTGTTTTCTGGACGAGTTGAAAGTTCTACATGATAAGGGAAATTGAAAGTTTTGTAAACTTCATCGATTAAAGCCACAACATTTTTAATTTCTCCTCTGATTTGCTCAGGCGTCATGAAAATATGAGCATCATCTTGAGTGAAACAACGCACTCTCATAAGTCCACCAAGCTCTCCCGACTTTTCGTGTCTGTGAACAAGTCCAAGTTCTCCCAAACGCAAAGGTAAATCTCTATATGAATGAGGACTGTTTTTATAAACCAAAACGCCTCCTGGACAATTCATTGGTTTGATTGCAAAATCAACATCATCAATTTTTGTTGTGTACATATTTTCTTTGTAATGATCCCAGTGTCCTGAAGTTTCCCAAAGATGACGAGAAAGCATCATAGGTGTAGATATCTCTTGATATCCTGCTCTTCTGTGAAGTTCATGCCAATAGTCAATAAGCAAGTTTTTGACAATCATTCCATTTGGAAGATAAAAAGGAAATCCCGGACCTTCTGGCGACAACATGAAAAGTTTCAATTCTTTCCCCAATTTTCTGTTGTCTCTCTTCTTTGCTTCTTCAAGCATATTTATGTGTTCTGCAAGTTGTTTTTTGTCTGCAAAAGCATAAACATAAACTCTTTGAAGCATCTTGTTTTTTTCATTTCCACGCCAATAAGCACCATTCACAGAGTGAATTTTGTAAGCATAATTTTGTAAATTTCTGCTGCTCTCAACATGTGGGCCAGAGCATAGGTCAAAAAAGTCATCTCCAGTATAGTAGATTGAAATTGTTGAGTCTTCTGGAAGTTCTTTGATAATCTCTGTTTTATATTCGTTATTTTTGAAAAGTTTCAAAGCTTCATCACGAGAAACTTCTTTTCTCTCAAATTTTTCGCCTTTGTTGATGATTTCTTTCATCTTCTTTTCAATTGCATCAAAATGATCTGGTGTCAACATTTCATCTGTGTCAACATCATAATAAAATCCATCATCAATTGCAGGTCCAATAGTAAGTTTTGTGTTTGGATAAAGCTCCATCAGTGCTTTTGCCAAAATGTGTGCAAGCGAATGTCTTGCCATGTGTAATTTTTCGTCTTTTTCTTTCTTTTCCATTTTAAAAACTCCTTCTTTGCTTTTCTTTTTAAGATTTTTTGTTAAAGGCCTTTATAAAAACAAAAAATCCTTAAAGACAAGCATAATCTTGTTTTTAAGGACGATTTTTCAAAACCGTGGTTCCACCTTAATTGCACATAAGTGCCACTCTTTTTTAATTTCGTATTTTCAAGCATAAAAGTGGTTTCATTTTTGAATTTGTTTGAGTTTTTCACCAACCAACTCTTCTCTGTGCACTCTTTTCAAAAACTACTTGTCTTTTACTAAACACTTATTTACATTTTATCTTTCTTTTATAAAAATGTCAAGGAAAATCTTCAACATTTTCACAAAAATAAAGCCCACAAATGTGGGTTATTTCAAAACAGAGAAATTTTCTATCTTTTCAAGACTTTTGTTGTAACAAACATTGACTCTTTCTTCGAAAATTTTGCTTAAAAATCCTGCTGTGTTATCGTCACTGCGACAGAACAAATTTATTTTCTTCGGACAAAGTTCGATCAAAGATGACACTAAACCTTCTTTTGACAGGCTTGCATATTCGTCACTTAAATCATTTTGAGCTTTGATTGAATATCCATTTTCATCTTCAAAGACACTTATTTCATCTTCCCCGATTTCTAGATTATCAATCAGAAACTTAAGAAGATCAAAAAATGCTTCATTGCTCACCAAATAATCACTATTTTCATTTGCAAGAGTGATAAGTTCTGCCCATTTTTCTCTCAATGACTTCAATTTGAAATAATAAAAAGAGTCCAAATGCAAATTTTTATCCAACTCTAAATATTTGCTTATGATATAAAAATCTGTTTCTTTATCAAAATTGATAAGAGCCTTTTTAAAAGCTGTTAGACTCATATTTTCATGCAAGGGCAAATGCAAATTTTCTGACAAAAACTTTTCTTTATAAAAGTTGCAAATTACTTTGATGATACATCTTTCAATAATAACGCTTGTTCTTGACTGCTCTTCCACTGGACAGCCAATCAAAATATAAATGTTGTCAAATTCTTCATAGCAAGTCACGACTGCCCCAAATTCGGCAGTTTGAGCTTTTATTGTCTGATAAATAAACTTAGCAACATCCAAATTTTTTGTGCTGACAGAAATAGAAAGTTCCCACATAAAAACTCCTTACCAAACTATTTTATGCAAGCACTTTAAAAATACTCTAAAAATATTTCTTTTTTTTGATAAATCAATTTTTGGTTGACTTTTTATAAAAACTTTAATTAAAATAAATGCAAAGGAATATGTTAAAGTATGAGAAAAAAGATTTCAATCGCCCTACTTTCAATCTTAATCGTTCCACTTATTGCCCTTTTCGGCTGTGGAGAAGTCTTGTCCTACCCTGTGTATGTTTTCTCAAGTTCAACTATCTATGGTTCTGTTTCAGGAAATGGAACTTACAACGAAGGTGAAAACATCACTTTGACAGCTACTGCAAAACAGGGAAGCAGTTTTGTAGCATGGATACATCAAAATTCAACTTTAGTGCAAAATGATCAAAATTATAAAATTGAAAATCAAACAAACAGCAACCAAAAAGTTGTGAAAAGCACATTAACTTTCAACGTTTCTGAACAAACTCAAGGAAAATATACAGCTGTTTTTGATGACAACAAAATGATGTACACAAAATTTGATTCTTGGAGAATAACAACCGACCCTAACGCCGAAGGTGAAGAATATGACAATCCGAATCTTGCGCCTTTGATGACAGTTTCTATGGAACTTTTACAAGGACAAACATCTTCCACTCTTTCAAGCATATATCAAGTTGAAGATAAAGATGTGAGAGAAAATGTCATTATCACCCCTGAAAACATAACTGAAATTTTAAAATTGCAAAATGAAACAAAACAATCTATCAGAGCTTCCACACAAATAAATTTTAATGGAAGAGCGATGAGTTTCAATTTCAGGGCAGATTTAGGTTTTCAAGAGAATTCAGAAGAAACACAAAATCCAAATTATAGTTATCAAGTTAAATATTCAAATGAAATTTATCAAATTATTTTTAAATTTAGAACTTCAACAACTTCTGAATATTATCTGATATTGAACTATAAAAACTTAAGTTTATAAAACACGGAAACTAACCGTGTTTTTTAATTTACTGAATATTTTTAATATATAGAAAAAATATGTGAGAGTTATTAACTTTTTTTATCAAATTTTTAATCAATATATTATACCTTGCATAACTTAAGTTTTATTATAAATATTTTTTTTAAATTTCATAAAAACTCTTGACTCCCCCCATATGTGGTATAGTTTGAATATAAAGGAGTTTTTATGAAAAATTTTAAAAAAATCGCACTTAGTTTTGCATTAATATTAATAATTGTTGCTTCTCCACTTTTATTATTTGCTTGTGCTGAGAGTCCAACTTTAGAAGTTTCAAACAATTTTAAAACTATTTATTATATAGGTGAAACTTTGGATATTTCTAATGGTACCTTGAAGTACACAAAAGATGGAAAAGAAAATTTTATCGATATTGAAGAAAGCATGATCACGGGATTTTCTTCTGAAACAACTGGCACAAGGGAAATGACAATTTCTTATGAAGGCTTGACTGTTAAAGTAACATACACAATAAATAACTATATATCAGAAATTTCACTTGAAAGTTCCTTTAAAACCGATTATTATAAAAATGATGAACTTGATGTTTCTGGTGGAAAAATTAAATTAAAGAAAAAAGATTTGCAGGATAATATTATTTCAGAAAATTCTATTGAAATAACAACATCAATGGTGTCAAATTTTTCTACTGCTGAAATTGCAAATAATAAAAAGATGACTATTTCATATAATGGGCTTACATTACAAATTGACTACACAGTTAAAGTTTGGGAATTACAAGTAGGCATGGGTTATAAATCGTCAGGATCATTTATTACAAACCCAAATCATTGGCTCAATATTCGATCTCAAAATCCACTAACAAAAAGTATTGAAGCAAAATGGTATCGTTCTGCTCAATCCACACAACCTGAATCAAGACCTGGCTTAGAAGGTAACGTTGATATAATTCTCAATTTGGAAGCAATACTTGATTCAAACGGAAATTTAGATCACTATATGATTACATTGGAAGGTGTTACAGTCGAAGCTCACATGATCAGCAAAGACGTCCTAAGAGTATATGGAGAAATTTCTTATGAATATAATTCTTCTTCACAAAAATCTGAAAAGAAGATTGATCCAAGCAAGCATGAACTTTGGACTTTAATCGGACCATTTTAAAAATTTATTTTAAAAAAGCACGGTTTTTGACCGTGTTTTTTATTTTGCATATTCCACTTTTTTAAGATAAAGCCCGTTTGGCTCCATAGTTTTTCCTGAAAGACTTCTGTCACCTGTTTTAAGTGCAGTTCTGATATCTTCTTCAGAGATTTTTCCTCTCCCACAATCAAGAAGAGTCCCAACCAAAATTCTGACCATATTATATAAAAATCCATTTCCTGTCACTTCAAACTTGTAAACTTTGCCATGTTTTGAAACTTTAAAATCAAAAATTTCTCTTTCAAAATTTGTGACATTGGTGTCTGATGAACAAAAACCTTTGAAATTGTGTTTTCCAATAAAAAGTTTGCTCAATTCTCGCATTTTTTCAAAATCTACATCATATGAATAAAATCCCATAAGAGCATGTTTTATTGCACTTTCCTCTCCACCTATTTGCACAACATAACAATAAGTTTTTTTCTTGGCAGAAAAACGTGCATGAAAATCATCTTCACATTTCTCCACTTTCTTGATTTTGACATCATGTGGCAGAAGATTGTTGAGAGCTGTTTTAAAATTTTTGATTGGCATTTTGTTTTCAATTTTCAAACTTGCCACTTGCCCTAATGCATGCACACCACGATCTGTTCGACCACTTCCTTCCACAATCACCTTTTCTTTTGTCAATGCAAAAATTGCACTTTCAAGTTCTCCTTGCACAGTGCGCTTTCCATTTTGTTTTTGCCAACCAAAAAATTGACTCCCGTTATATTCAATTGTAAGTTTCAAATTTCTCATGCTTTTATTTTACAAAAATCTTGAAAATTAAGCAAACAAAAGTGGAAATAAATTTGACTTGATTTTATTAAAAGATTTAAACTTATATTATTAATTAAGGAGATTTTATGAAAAAAGTTGTTGACGGAAACACTGCTGCTGCAATGATAGCTTATAAATTGTCTGAAGTCATTCCAATTTATCCAATCACTCCATCTTCACCCATGGCTGAATATTGTGACGGCGAAGTCTCTGGTGGACATCTCAATTTGTTTGGAGAACTTCCAACTTTGATTGAAATGCAATCAGAAGGTGGAGTTGCAGGGACTTTGCACGGAAGTTTATGTGCTGGTGCAATGTCGACGACTTTCACTTCAAGTCAAGGGCTTCTTTTGATGATTCCAAATCTCTATAAACTTGCTGGTGAACATCTTCCTTGTGTAATTCATGTTGCAGCAAGAACTTTGGCTTCTCATGCGCTTTCCATATTTGGTGATCATGGTGATGTGATGGCAATCCGTCAAACTGGATGCATATTACTTTCTTCTGCCTCCGTTCAACAGGCACACGATTTTGCATTAATTTCACACATCTTAGCATACAAAACAAGTTTGCCAGTGGTTCATTTTTTTGACGGATTCAGAACCTCACATGAAATACAAAAAATAGACATTATTGATGACGAAACAATCAAAAAACTTTTGCCAGAAGAAGACATAAAGGCGTTTAGAGCAAACAGAATGAATCCAAATGCACCTTATCAGAAAGGTACAGCTCAAAATCCAGATGTTTTCTTCCAAAACAGAGAGCTTTCATCTGTTGCTTATCAAAATGTTTTTGGGATTTTGTGTGAAATTTTAAAAGATTTTGAAGTGGCAACTGGAAGGCATTATGCACCTTTTGATTTGTTTGGAAACAAGTCTCCTAAAAATGTGATTGTCAGCATGGGCTCTTCATGTGAAACTGTTGAAGAGTTTTTGGAAAATGAAAACATTAAAGACACTGCTCTTTTAAATGTTCATCTTTACAGACCTTTTGATTATGAAAAGTTCTCTGAAATTTTGCCAAAAAGTGTTGAAAAAGTCATTGTGCTGGACAGAACAAAAGAATGTGGCGCAAGAGAGCCTCTTTACCTTGATGTTGCCACAGCCTTGCAAAACAGACCAGAAATCAAAGTTTTGGGTGGAAGATATGGCCTTGGAGGGAAAGAATTTACCCCTGCAATGGTGAAAGCCATTATCAAAAATTTTGTTGAAGAAAAGGACAACTTCACTGTTGGGATTGAAGATGATGTTTCTTTTTCTTCTCTAAAGGTGGAAAACTACCAATCAAAAAGCAAAAATTTTCAAATGAAATTTTTTGGACTTGGATCAGATGGGACTGTTTCTGCCAGCAAAAGCACGATAAAAATTTTGGGAACAGAACTTGACAAATATGTTCAGGGCTATTTTGAATATGACAGCAAAAAAAGTGGAAGTTTAACCCGTTCTCATATCAGAGTGAGTGACACTCCAATCAAAAGCACCTATCTTGTCAATGAAGCCGACATAATAACCATCAGCAACTTTTCCTTTGTGCATAAATTCAATTGTCTTGAAGGACTGAAAGAAAACGGAAAAGTTTTGATCAATTCTATCTTTTCAGCAGAAGAAATTGACAAAGTTTTGCCTGATGTCTACAAAAAAACTCTTCAAGAAAAACATGCAGAACTTTTTGTTGTGAATGGCTTTAAACTTGCAGACAGCGTTGGTCTTGGCAACAAAATAAACATGGTTATGCAGACTGCACTTTTTAAAATTTCTGACATAATAGATTTTGCTCAAGCACAAATTGAAATTGAAAAATGCATCAAAAAAACTTTTGCAAAAAAGGGTCAGTCTGTGATAGATAAAAACCTTAAAGTCTGTCAATTGACATCAGATAAGATTGAAAAAGTTGATGTTTCAAAATTTACTTTCACAGGAAAAAAACTGTCAGAAAAATCTTTAAACGATCAATTCTATCAAACAATTATGCAACCTATTGAAAAGCTCCAGGGAGACAAACTTCCAGTTTCTGTTTTCAACAAATCGGGTACTGTTCCTCAAGGGACAGCCGAATTTGAAAAACGTGGAATTGCAGCTCATCTTCCAGTTTGGTTGCCAACAAACTGCATTCAATGTGGTCAATGTGTAATATCTTGCCCACACAATGCAATCAGACCTATTCTCGTGAAGGGCGAAACTCCAGAAGAGCTTGAATTTGCCAAAGCTTTCGGCTTGAATGGTTTTTATTACAGATTGCAAATCAGTCCTGAAGACTGCACAGGATGTGGCGTTTGTGCCAACACATGTCCTTCAATTCAAAAAGCTTTAAAAATGGTCATGGCAGATGAAATATTGGAGAAGGAGAAGAAAAATTATGCTCTTTCTCAAACTATTAAATCAGAAACTATAACCCCATTTTCTACAGATGTTCCAAAAGGATTGCAATTTAAAAACTGCTACTTTGGTTTTTCTGGCGCATGTGGAGGCTGTGGAGAAACTCCTTACATTAAAATTGCCACCATGCTTTTTGGTGACAGAATGGTCATTGCAAACGCCACAGGATGTTCAAGCATTTATGGTGGGTCTTATCCAAGTTGCCCATATCTTAAAGACGAAAATGGCAGAGGTCCTGCTTGGGCAAATTCACTTTTTGAAGATAACGCAGAGTTTGGATTAGGTCTAAAACTTGGCAGTAAATATTTTGCAAAAGACAATCAAAGTGTTTGGATTATCGGTGGAGATGGTTGGGCTTATGACATTGGTTATGGTGGACTTGACCACGTTTTGAACGGAAAAGAAAATGTCAATATTTTGGTTCTTGACACAGAAGTTTATTCAAACACTGGTGGTCAAGCATCAAAATCCACCCCACGTGGAGCTATGGTCAAATTTGCAAATTCAGGCAAACAAACAAAAAAGAAGGATTTGGTTTCAATCGCAATAGCTTCCAAAAATTGCTATGTTGCACAAGTCAGCCTTGGTGCAAACATGAGCCAATGCATAAAAGCTTTCAAAGAAGCTGAAAACTTTAATGGCCCAAGTTTGATTGTCGCCTATGCACCTTGTGTCAACCATGGTTTTGACATGTCGCAAACAACAACAGAGATGAGAAAAGCTGTTGAATGTGGATATTGGTCACTTCTAAGATACAACCCAGAAACAAACAATCTTTCACTTGACAGCGAAAGTGACTTTGAAAAATATGAAACATATCTTAATGGTGAAAGCAGATTCAGTGCAATAAAAGAGTTGAAAGGTGAAGAAGCTGAAAAACTTTTATCTGAAAGTAAGCAAGATGCAAAAGAGCGCCTTGAAACAATCAAAAAATTTATAAATAGCAATGAAGATGCATAAAATAACTTATAAAATTTAAACTGCTTTCATTTGATTGACAAACAGTCTTAAATTTTTTACAATAAAAATAACTAAAACAAAAAGGTAATTACAAAATGGATTTATTTAAAACTTGGCTTGTTGAAACACCTATCGCCCACAGAGGTTATCACGGAAAGACTTTGCCAGAAAACTCTCTTGGAGCATTTTCCAAAGCTATCGAAAAAGGTTATGCAATAGAGCTTGACGTTCAACTTCTTGCAGACAACACTGTTGTTGTTTTTCATGACGAAAGTTTGGCAAGAATGACCGAAAATGATGGTTATATCAAATATTTAAACAAAGAAGATTTGAAAGCACTTTGCCTTAAAGGGACAAAAGAAAAAATTCCAACTTTTCAAGAAGTTTTGGAGCTAGTAGACGGAAAAGTGCCACTTCTTATTGAAGTTAAAAACAAATACAAAGTCGGAAAACTTGAGCAACAAGTTATTGATATTCTCAAAAACTATAAAGGAGAATATGCTGTTCAGTCTTTCAATCCATACACTTTGGCATATTTCAGAAAACATGCTCCTCAAATTTTGAGAGGACAGTTGTCAGGTTATTTCAAAGGTGAAAAACTTGGTTGGCTAAAAAAACTCTGCTTGAAAAAAATGAGACTCAACAAAAAAGTGAGTCAACCACATTTCATATCTTACGAAGCTGCCACATTGCCAAACAGAATTGTCAAAAAACATAAAAAACTCCCTCTTCTAGCTTGGACAGTGAGAAGTAAAGAAGAATATTTGAATGTTGTTAAATATTGTGACAATATCATATTTGAAAAATTTGATCCAGAAATTTAAAAATAAAGAAAAAATCAGTGGTGTATATTTTATCACTGATTTTTATATTACAAAAATTTTATAGTTTATGTCTTTTATTTTTTGCTGAAAAATGCAACAGCAATTGCGCCTGGTCCAACATGAGTGCCAATCGTGCTTCCTATCATATAAGAAGGAATATTTTCAGTCTTGCCTTTCCAAAGTTTTTCACTGTCGGCAAGATATTTTTTCAAGTTTTCATCATTTAGACCAGAATAACCCAATGTGTATGGCATAGAAAAATCTATTCCACCATTATTTTCAACCATTTGCATCAAAAGATTATTCCCTTTCTTTGATCCCATTGCTTTGCCGACAAGTTTAACTTCACCATTTTTGATTGAAATCACAGGTTTAATGGAAAATACTTCTCCAGTCAGAGCAACAACTGCTGAAATTCTGCCACCTTTTTTAAGATATTTCAATGTATCCAGCAAAGCCAAAACGCAGATGTTTTCTCTTTTTGTTTCAAGTTCTTTGACAATATCTTCCAAGCTTAATCCTTTTTCAATTAAACGCAAAGCATATTCACACAAGATTCTTTCACCAATGCAAGCATTCAAGCTGTCAACAACTTTAACTTTCTCACCAAACTTTTTTGCTGCTTGCTTTGCAGAATTGAATGTTCCTGAAAGTTTTGATGACAAAATGATTGCCAGCACCTCATCACCATTTGCTGTAAGTTTTTCAAAGCACTCTTCAAATCTATATGAATTTATTTGACTTGTTTTTGGAAGATCTGAACTTTCAATCAATTTTTCAAAAAATTGTCTGTGGGTCAAATTCACCCCATCCAAAAAAGTTTCATCTCCAAAACTGATTTCCATTGGTATCAATGTTATACCCAAACTTTTTGCTTCTTCATTATCAAAATCTGATGCTGAATCTATAACTAGTTTAATTGCCATTTTCTTCTCCATTTTTGTCACTTATATTTTTGAGATTATCACAAACAAGAGTGAGAATTTCATAGAATTGTTGTATGTTCTGCTTGTCCACTCCATGACGCCCTAAATCGAAAATTGTGTCAATTTTTTGACAAATTTTTTTTGCAACGGCTTCCCCTTTTTCAGTCAACTTAATTGGATTGCGATATTTCTTGTTTAAATCTTTTTCACAAAAAACAATCTCAAGTTCTGTAAGATCTTTAACCGTTCTTGAAATCGCAGCCTTATCTTCTCCACATAATTCACAAAGTTCTGTCACTGACTTCCCTTCTTTGTTGTTATAAAGATAAAAAAGGCATTGAACTTGAGAAGCTTTCAATCCCATTTTTGTCATTTCTTGATTTTTTATCTTTTGAATATAACGACTGATGTTAAAAATTAATGCAGTAAACTTGTCATAACGATTTTCCATATAACCGTCCCCTTTTTGATAATCCAAAAAGAGTTTACCACAAAATTGTTGATATGTCAACAATTTTTACAAATTATTCAACAGTGACTGATTTTGCAAGATTACGAGGTTTGTCTGGATTATACCCCTGCGATATGGCATATTCAAAAGCCAGCTGTTGCAAAGGCACAATGCTAACAATCGGCATAAGATAGTCTGAAAATGTTGCAATGTTGATCAAAAATTCAACTTCAATGTCATGTTGCAAATTTGATACAAGCAAGATTTTGCCACCTCTTGCTTTGACTTCTTGCAAATTGCTTTCAACTTTATCTTTAAGTGATTTTTCTGTTGAAATAGCAACAACAAGAGTGTCTTCGTCAATAAGTGCCAAAGTGCCATGTTTCAGTTCACCAGATGCAATTCCCAAACAATTTATGTATGCAATTTCTTTAAGTTTTAAAGCTGCTTCCAAACTTGTGACATAATCTTTTTGTCTTCCAATGAAAAATATCTTTTTAAATTTAAAAATTTCTTTCAAAAATTTTTTATCAAGTGAAGGGATTTCATAAGATAAAACAAACTGTTTTATTTGCTCTTGAAAATTTTTATCAGCAAGTTTCAAAGCAAAAATCAGCATAGTAAAAACCTGTGCCACATATGCCTTCGTTGAAGCAACTGCAATTTCTTTCCCAGCAAAAGTTGGCAAAACAAAATCAGCCAATTTATTTAAAGTGCAATAAGGCACATTTGTGACACACATGATTTTGCAACCTTTGTTTTTAACTAAACTTGCACAAGCAATCGTATCTGCAGTCTCTCCACTTTGACTGACAAAAATATATAAACAATTTTTTGAAATAATTTCATTGCCATATCTAAATTCACTTGCAATTGAAACCTTGCATTCTTTCTTGCAAAATGTTTGCACATACTGTGCCCCAAGCAAAGCACTGTGATATGCAGTTCCACAAGCAACAAAATGAAATTGCTTGAATTTTTTTATGATTTCCAAATCCCATTTTGAGAAAAAATCTTCGGCAAAATATTTAAAATATGTCTTTCTCAGCACCATCGGTTGTTCTTTTATTTCTTTCAACATAAAATATTTTTCAGTTAAATTTTCTTCTTTAAAATCAAAATTATTAAGAAAAACACTGTTTTTTTTGATTTTTTTGCCATTTTTATCATAAAAACAAACATTTTTTGAATTTATCACTGCAAATTCATCATCTTCCAAAATATAAAAATCATCAAATTTATTTGCGAATACAGAAATATCACTTGATGCCATAGCACCATCATTATTGATTGCAACATAAAGAGGACTTGCTTTTTTTGCTAAATATATATTCTCATCATTTTCTGCAAGCATTGCAACTGCAAAACTACCTTTCACAAGTTTTGTTGCTTGAATGAGCTTTGCCAAGTTTTTTCCTTTTTGCAGTTCTATCAAATTGGCAAAAACTTCTGTGTCAGTTTGAGAATAAAATTTTTTATCACTTAAAAATTCTGTTTTCAAACTTTCATAATTTTCAATTATTCCATTATGTACAACAGCTATTTTTTTATTTTCAGATAAATGTGGATGGGCATTTTCTTCACAAACTTTGCCATGGGTTGCCCAGCGAGTGTGACCAATAACAATATTCTCTTTTAACTCGTTCGGGATTTTCTTTTCCAAATTTTTTATTTGACCAACACTCTTGATAAACTCAAGTTTTTTATTTCTTAAAAAAGCAATTCCACTTGAATCATATCCACGATATTCCAATTTTTTTAAACCCAATATCACATAAGCAATTTGATCATTTTTTCCTATTCCTGCGCAAATTCCACACATACAAATACTCCTAAATTTGTATATGCCAAACACTGATTCTATGCCACCTCGACAACTTTATAAACACAAATAAGTCAAAGTGATATTTCCATATTTCTTTTCATCAAAAACAGAAAAATTTTGAAAATCAAACACATCTTCAGACGCATGTTCACAAACAATGATTCCTTCTTTTGAAAGAATGTTTTTGTCATAAATTTTTTTCAATATTTTCTCGTAAAGACCACTTTTATAAGGAGGATCAAGTATGATCAAATCAAACTGCTCTTGACACTTTTCCAAAAATATGAGTGCATCGCATTTGTTGACTTTAGATTCTAATCCCAAACTTTTCAGATTTTCTTTTGTCATCTGAACACTCCTGATATCTTTGTCAACAAACACAACTTTTTCTGCCCCTCGACTTATGGCTTCAATCCCCATAGCGCCAGTGCCACAAAAAAGGTCAAGCACTTTTTTTTCTGGCACAAAAAATTGCAACTTCACAAAAAGAGCTTGTTTAACTTTATCTGTTGTAGGTCTTATATGGTCATATTTATTTTCCAAAAGTCTGTGGCCTTTAAATTTTCCTGAATCCACTCTCATCATAACAAAATTATTTTAGCATTTTTCTTTGTTAAAACAAATCAAATTAGACATATTTATTCAATAATTGTTTTTCCCCTGAAAGTTGAAAACCCCGTCAAAATTTCATATGATATCGTTTTGATTTTCTTTGCAAAAATTTCTGCATCAATCATAACATCAACAACATCACCCACTTTCACTCTTTCGTCAACTTTAACAAAAAATGCATCCATGCATATGTTTCCAACACTATGAAAATTTTTACCATTTATTTCAACACAAAACTTGCCACTTAAATTTCTTCTCAGCCCATCTCCATAACCCACAGGCACAACTGCAAAAAAACTATCATGGTTTACTTTAAATTCTTTGCCATAACCAACATATTCTCCTCTTTTTGCATAAAAAATCTTTGACACAAAAGATTTTATTTTCATAACAGGAAACAAATCTTTGTTGCCATATCCATATAAGCCAATTCCAACTCTCAGCATGTCGAAATCAAAAGGATAATCTATCAAGTTGCTCCCACCCAAACAAACACAAGCATTTTGGGATATTTCTGCTCTCAACTTTTGAAAATTGTTATATTGTTTTATAGTTCTTTTTTTGTTTTCAGTATTAGAAAAATGAGTATAGATTGATTTCAAATTTATCTTGTTTTCTTCAATATAAGCATTGAGCATTTGAGCATTCAAAACGCCTTTAAGCCCAAAACGATTCATTCCACAGTTCAATTTTAAATGACATTGATTTTGAATGCCTATTTTCTTACACTCAGCCAATTCTTCTTCGCTGTCAACCATGGGTTCTAAATTATACTTTTTGCAAGTTTTAAAATCAAAAACTTTGCTGGCAATAAGAATAGGTTTGTCTGTCAATTTTCGAGTTTTTATACCTTCTTCTAAACTTACAACACCAAAATAATCAACATCGTCTGAAATCAAAGAAATGATTTCTTTTAATCCATGCCCATAAGCATTAGATTTGACCATTGCACATAATTTTTTTTCTTTAAACTTGTTTAAATTACTTTTTAAATTCTGTTTATTTATGATTTTAATATTATTCATACTTAAATATACAAAAAAATTAATATTTTTGATACATTATTTCTAAAATCAAGAAAACATTTGAAAAGTTTTTTACAAAACAATTTGTTTTGATGTAAAATGCTTTTATTGAAGAAATAAACAGGAGAATACTAATGAAACATATTTCAAGATACCCCCTCAGAATTCCTAGCAATTTATATCAAAAAATAAAACATACCTCTTCCATAAACTGTCGTAGCAGAAACAAAGAAATTGAGATAGCTATAAAACGGTATATTTCTGACTTTGAAAGACTCAATGGTGAAATCAAAGTTGATGAAAAACTAAATGATTAAAATTTTGCACCAAATTTAATTTTTTAATTGACAAGAAAACAAATGTGTTGTATAATACACATAGTTTTTTCTTAGAGAAAATTGTCATTTGGATTGCTAGCTCAGTTGGTAGAGCATCTGACTCTTAATCAGGGGGTCCAGGGTTCGAGCCCCTGGCAATCCACCAAACTAATAACATTCAAGTTTTACTATGAATGTTATTTTTTTGTTAAATTTTAATGCAATATTTATAAATTTTTGTTATAATTATTAGAGATTTTATTCGGAGGTAAAACTTTATGGCTTATGTAATAACTTTGATGGCCCCATCACAAGCAGGTAAAGGTGTAGTTATGGATATGATTTTTAGCATGAAAAATAAATATTTCAATCCAAAAATCTTCCCTAAATATACTACTCGCCCTATCCGTGCTACAGATGGTGATGATATCATCAATATAAACAATACTATACCCGAATTTTGCGACCTTGTGTATGAGGGAGGAGGACAAAGGTATGGTATAAGAATGGATTCGTTGTATGACGAATTAGCAAAAGGAAACTCTCCTGTTTTAGTTGTGAATGATGTGCGTGCTATCCAAGATATTCGTAACGCTCTATCACCACAAGTTATAACATTGTTTATTTATAGATCAAAACCGGATCTAAATAAATATATAGCAATAGAGAAAGAACGTTATAACGGCACTGAGATTGATTTAGAAAAATTAAATAGAAATGCCAATTTAAGATACCAAAAAGCGAGTGATATTTATCGTATCTTTATTGAAAATATTGACTTGTTTGACCATGTCATAATAAATTCTGGAACACTTGAACAAACACGAGTTCAAGTAGAAAGTATAATAAACAAAATTATCAATTCAGAAATCAACTTATTGGAAGGAGGTATCTAAAATGCCATATAAAAAAAGTATTGCAAGATTGTTTGTCATTGTTGGAGCAGATGAATCTGCCAAAGATAATTGTATTGAAGCTATAAAGTCACTCGGAAAATTACACGCCGAAACTGTAAAGAAAAGAACCACACGAAATGAAAAACTTGGTGACAATGATGAAATGGTTTGCCAAAATATAATTGATAAAGAAAATAGCACTCCAGAAACTGTTGTGTATAAACCAAACCCGGACTATGATATGGAAAAATGTGACTTTTTATATGAGCGTAAAGGAAACATTTATGGACTTGTCACAAAAGAAATTTGGGATGGACTTAAAAAAAGCATGTTTCAAGTGGTATCCATCACTAATATAAAAGCAATCAAAAAATTAAAACAAATTTTCAGTGGATTCATGGTTTTAATCTATATTCACTCAGCCAATGTTTCTTGTGAAGAAGAAGCTTATAATATACTGCTTAACAATTATCTAGAATTTAAACATATTTTGATTTATGAAGATAAATTAGAAAGTCTGTATGACCAATTTTTTAGATTATTTAAATTATATGAAAGCAACAGAATCACAAATTAATGATATAAACATTATTTATAAGAACGATAGCTCGTTCTTTTTTCTTGCAATGCAAAAGTTTCGGAATTTGTGATTTTTTTCAAAAATTGGGTATTGACAATCCTGAAAGCAGTTTCAATGTAACTAATTATAGACCTAAAAAAGAAGGAATCAAATTGCAAGAGAGAGTTCCTGTTGCTGAATAAGATTATCATTAAAAAAACGCTATTTAGGTAGCGTTCTTTTTTTAATTTTTCTTTATTTGTTGGAATATAATATAATAAAAAAGAATTACTTAAAAAATTTTAAATTTTCTTTTGCAAACTCCCCCCCACATGCTATAATATAAATACGACAAAAAAGGACATAATATGGTAATCACATTAGTTACAGATCAATTTTATCAAAACAACCATGGGACAAGCGTATCTGCTCAAAGGTTTTATAATGGACTTGTTTCACGTGGTCACACAGTAAGAGTCTTGGCTATAGACGAAGATAACAACACTGCATACGCTCTTAAAGAGAGATACTTTGGAAAGCCAATAACAAAAATAATCAATTCACAAGGATTTCAATTTGCAAAACCTGATAAGGAAATTTTGAGAAAATCTATTGAAGGTGCTGATATTGTGCATATCTATATGCCATTCAAACTTGGATATAAAGCAATTGAAATGTGCAGAGAAATGAATGTTCCTTGCACAGCTGCTTTTCATATAGTTCCTGAAAATATCACTTCAACACTTTATTTGGAAGACAGTGCGCTTGTCAATGGTGCATTATGGAAAAAGTTTTATGACACAACATACAGATATGTCAATCATATTCATTGCCCATCTCTAATGGTGGCAAAGCAACTTGAAAAACATAAATTTCATGCAAACTTACATGTCATCTCAAATGGCTATAATGATATCTTTAAAGTGCAAAAAGAAGAAAAACCATGTCTATTCAAAGATAAATTTGTAGTTTGCTTTATTGGAAGATTTTCAAGAGAAAAAAGACATGACCTTATCATCAAAGCAGTAAACAACAGCAAATATAGAGACAAAATTCAGCTTGTTTTTGGTGGAAAAGGCCCAACAAAGAAACATATCATGAAAATGGCCAAGAAATTGCCAGTTTATCCTATGTTCAGTTTCTTCTCAAAAGATCAACTTATTTCTCTACTGAATTTTGCTGATTTATACATCCACCCTGCAGATATTGAAGTTGAAGGAATGACTTGCATTGAAGCTATAGCCTGTGGATGCGTTCCACTTGTTTCAGACAGTCCAAAAAGTGCAACTCCACAATTTACTATTAATGATAACAGCATCTTTGAAAATGGAAATTGGAAGGATTTAAGTGCAAAGATTGATTGGTGGATTGAACATCCTGAAGAACTTAAAATGCAAAAAGAAAAAATAGCAAAACATGCTCAAGAATTCACTGTGGAAAGAAGTATGGATTATTACATTGAAATGTTTGAGCAAGCAATTCATGATTGGGACAAAGATTATGATGGAAAAGACAAAAAGAAAGCCATAAAACCACATATAATAAATCATTATGTAAAAAAATAAAACAGTCAAAAAATTATTAACTTTGAAACTAACAAAAAACTCAACTTATTTAGTTGAGTTTTTTATATTGAAAATGAACAAATATATTTTTTAAAGATACTTATAAAATCCATATTCTTCGTTATATCCAATTTTATTATAAAAGTTTCTTGCACTTTGATTATCCCTATTACAGCCTAAAAATATAAAATCAGCGTTGATTGATTTTCCAAATTCTTCTATAAAAGTCATAATTGACTTTCCTATATTCTGATTTCTATATTCTGGATGAACTCTTAGATTCCAAAGTGTTAGAATTGGTTTTTGTTGTTCAACTATGTCATGATTAACTACAACTGAACAAAAACCTATCAATTTATTTTCATCTAAAACAGAAACAAATTTATAGTCTTTGTTTTTCGTCAAACTATTAAACTCTTTTATCATCCCCTCATAATTAGTTTCAATCTTTGTATCACCATTATAATATTGTCTATAGAGCCAAGGAAGTTGATCCAAATCTTTTTCAAGAGTAAATCTAATTTCTATTTTTCTTTTCATATAATTATATATAACATAAAATTAATAAATACGCAACTAAAATGTCTTAACTCTTTTTTTGCTAGTTTCCAAATTGATTAACTAAAAGACCGTTTTTTAATTTAAATATACATTGCCCTCTATCCAAGCTTTAAAGTAAGACTCCAAATTTATTCCTGATGTCTTACAAAAACTCTTAATCAAATCTTCTGAAGAAGAATTTTTAAAGGCAAAGTTTTTGTAATACTCTCTTAAACATTTCTGAAATTTTCTTTCACTCATCGTCATTCTTAAGCTATCAAACAAAAGCATTCCTTTTGTGTATGTGCAGTTTACATATTCTGGTTCTGTGTCAAATTCGCTTAAATCTCTGTTCATGCTTTCATCAACATCACCATTTATTTTGGTGTAAATTTCAACAAACTTTTTATATGTTGTCTTTGCATTTTCCATTATGGTTTCATACTTGACATTATATTTTGGATTGTTTTCAAAAAACAAAGCTGTGGAAAATTCTGTCAAGCCTTCATCCACCCAAGCCTCTTCATATTCGTTGTTGCCAACCACACCATACCACCATTGATGTGCAATCTCATGAACGATAACATAATTTATCATTTCATTATCTGAAATATCATCTGAAATCATAACCAAATTTGGATATTCCATTCCACCAAAACAAAAATTGGTTTTAACAACACTAAGCTTTTGATAAGGATATTCTCCAAACAGGTTTTCAAAAGTTTTCACTGCTTCCACAGAAGTTTCAAGATGTTCATCTGACCGTTCATCTTCATAATAAAAATATTCCACTGTCACTTTGCCAACAGTTTTGCTTTTCATTTGAAATTTGTCAGACAACACAAAACAAAAATCCCTCACCTTTTGTGCTTTGCAGGTTGTTATTTTATGTTCACTTTCTGTTTTTGTGTTTAGCTGAATACCTGTTGATGCCATCATAAATTTTTCTGCATATGAGATTGTGACATCAAAATTGGCTAAATCACTATAAAAAGGATCTCCATTTGTCGCATAACCGTTTTTAACAAATCCATTTTGATACACACAAGCAATTGGAAAAAAATTACCGAAATTCACAGTGTTGTTGCCATATCCCAACCTGTGATTTATATTTGCCAATTGAATTGTATAGTTCATACAAATAGCTATTTCTTCGCAAGGAAACAAATCTCGTGGCAAAGAGATTGTTAATATATTTGCAAGAGGTTCTTCAATTTTATATTCCACATCGACATTTTCAATTTTAATACTTGAAAATGTTATATTTCCATAACTTTCTCCATTTGGATAAGCTTTATTGGAATAACTGCCTGAAACAGTTTTTTGTCCTTCTGCAAAAGCGTTTGCATAAAAATAAAAACAGAGTTCTTTCAACGCATTATCTGAATTGTTCACATACAAAACTTCTTGTGAACAGGAAAGTTGATGGGTTTCTTCATCATACATACCTGAAATTTTATAGTTATTCAATTTCGTTTCATTTGAACAACCCACAAGAAGAAGTGGAATAAGAAAAACAGACACTAAAAACAAACATAATTTTTTCATAAAGTATTGTATGAGTTGCAAAATTAAAACATTCTTTTAAAAGGTTGTCAAAAGCAATAATTTGTGATATCATAATTAAGTTAATAAAAGAGGAGTTTCTATGGCTTTTTGTAAGTATTCTATTGATATGTTGGCAAACAACACAACTGCTGTTGACAATATTTTCATCAACAACTATCTTCCATATGCTGAACCAAGCTTTGTGAAGGTTTATCTATATGGTCTATATAAATGTCAAGACTCAAATGCTAAGGACAACACACTTGAGAACTTTGCAAACGAACTTAACATGAAACAAGAAGAAGTTGAAAATGCTTTTTATTATTGGCAAGAACAAGGATTGGTGCAACTTTTGAATGTCATCCCTTTTGAAGTGAGATATTTGCCAATCAGTGATGTTTTGACCAACACAAAAAAATACAACGCAAAAAAATATGAAACTTTCAATGCTCAAGCACAAGAGATTTTGTGTGGAAGAATGATAACCCCAAATGAATATAGAGAATACTACGATATCATTGAACGCCTGCATATGGAAAAAGAAGCACTTCTTATGATAATCAACTATTGTGTGAACATAAAAGGAAATAACGTTGGTTATGCTTATATAACTACAATTGCAAAAGATTGGGCAAATCAAAAAATTACAACTGCAAAACAAGTGGAAGAAAGATTGCTTGAGTTTGAAACTCTTCGCACTGGAATGGAATATATCATCAAGCTTTTGGGAATTAAAAGACTTGCAAACATTGAAGAGAGAACACTTTACCAAAAATGGATTCAAGAAGGTTTTGATGACGAAGTTCTCACCTTTGTGGCAAAGAAAGCTAAATCAAAAAGCAAAGCAAATTTCGCTTATATGGATATTATGCTGGATAAATATTATTCACAAAAACTTTTTTCAGTCAATGAAATTGAGCTTTATGAAGAAGAAAAATCCAAAGCCACTCAAATTGCACGCAATTTGGCAAAAAATTTGGGACTTTATTACGAAAATATAGAACCAGTTGTTGATAACTATATCTTCAATTGGATCAACTTAGGTTTCAGCGAAAAAATGCTGGAAGAAATTTCAAATTATTGCTTCAAAACTAATGTTCGCACCCTTGAAGGCATGAACAAAGTTTTGGACAAGTTCTATAAACTTGGAATTTTGACGGAAAAAGGTTTGCAAGAATATTTTGATAGCGTGCTTGTCGTAGATAAGAAAATTAAAGAGATTTTGGAAGCTATTGGGCTTTCTCGAAATGTTAACCAATTTGACAGAGATAAATATAAAATCTGGAAAGAAGTTTGGAAAATGCCTGATGATGTCATTGCCTATGCATGCACATTGGCAGTTGGAAAAGAACAACCTATGCAATACCTTTCCAGCATAATTTCAAGTTTCCACGACAAAAACATCACAAACCTTGAAGACGCAAAAATTTCGTTTGAAATTGTCAATCCAAAAACACAAAAGTCAAATTTCTCGACTGGCAGAAGCTACACCCGTGAAGAAATGAATTCTCTCTTTCAATCAATTGAAGAGATTGAGATTTAGGAGGGAAAATGAAACAAGAAATTATTAAATCTGCGCAAAACATCATTCAGCAACGAAAACTTAAAGCCATTCATGAATATGAAACAAAACTTTCTCCTTATTTGTCAAAGGCAGAATTTGCAGAAATGCATAAAGATTATGTACAAATCATGATTGAAAATGCAAAAAAAGAAAGTGAAGGTCAAAAAGTTGATAGGACTGTTGAACTTCGTTTAAAGAAAAATTTTGAGACCATGACGAAGTGTTTGCAACCAAATTTTAGTTGCAAATTATGCAATGATGAAGGCTATAAAAATGGAGAAATGTGCATATGTTTGAAAAAAGAAATTTCAAAACAAATCTTGAAAGAAAGTGGTTTTGAAAAACTGGAAAACTTTGAAAGTTCAATCAAAACAAGTGGAACATTTGCCCCTATCTATCAAAAAATGCAAGAATGGTGCAACACCAAATCAGCAAAAAACTTGATTTACATTGCTGGCCCAACAGGTGTTGGCAAAACTTATTTGATTCGTTCAATGGCAAACGAACTTATTGAAAACGGTAAAGTTGTCAAAATCGTCACTTCATTCAATTTAAATCAAGATTTCAAAGACTTCAGCAAAAAACAAGATGATGAACTTTTAAATAAATATCTTAATTGCGAAATTTTGTTTATCGACGACTTGGGAACAGAACCAATTTACAAAAATGTTACAATAGAATATTTATATCTTGTGATAAACGAAAGAAAGATGAGAAAACTACCAACCATCATCACCAGCAATCTGGACATGGAAGATATAAGAAATCGATATGACGAACGTATTTTTTCAAGAATTGCTGACAGGCAAACATCAATAAACATCTTTTTAGACGGTACAGATAAGAGATTAAAAAAATAACATATTTCAATATGTTATTTTTTATCTATTCAAAAACTTGATCCACAAATTGCAAACCTTGTCTTGTGTTTGTTTGTCATTATCTTTGCCATGCCCTGAGTGCATGATTGAATAATTTTCTTTTAACAGTGTTTCCAAACTCTCTTTCATTTTCTCTTTGCTTCCACCATAAAGGTCAATTCTGCCCATATCTCTGCCAATAAGCACATCGCCAACAAAGATTTCATCACCAACACGGTATAGAATGTCACTCTTGCTGTGTCCACCCAGTTGTTTAAATTCAACATCAAAGTCTCTGACTCTCACTTTTCCATTTCCACTTAAAAATTTGAATTTTGAAAAGTCAGAGATTTTAAACTTACCTTCACTGTAATTGAAATCAGAATTTTCCAAATATTCTTTTGCAAATTCACTGCAAAAAACATTGCAGTCAAATTCTTTAAGATAGTCATTTAAAAAATAACAATGGTCATAGTGCCCATGAGTGAGAAAAACAGCTTCAACTTTTTTATTTCCAATAATATTTTTAACTTTTCCCAAACTTGCACCAGCATCAAAGATAATGCATCCTTTCTCATTTGAAACCACAAAAACATTGCTTTCAATAATTTCGCTGACAATTCTTTCAGTCATCTGCACCTCCAACATAATTGTTTCTTCAATTGGAAATATTTTATCAATTTAAACAAATAAAATCAAACAAAAAAAGCCTTTATTAAAAAGACTCTTAATTATTCTTTTTGAGATAATATTGCAAAATTCGTTTATCTCTCACAACCATGAATCCAGTTGTGTAAGGATTTTCAAATTTATCAAATGAAGAAGCTTTCAATTGAGCCAAACTGCCAGCAATCAAATCCAAAGCTTCCTGTGGATAAACCCAAACCAGTTTTGCACCTTCAGCTTTTTCCTTTTCAGTGACATCAATATGTCCCAAATCTTTGACAACTTTGCCAACAAAAATATATGAAGTTTGCATGAAATTTGTTTGACCTTTCCTTTCTTCAGTAAAGCCCAGTTCTTCCAGAATTTCAACTTCACAACCCACTTCTTCCAAAACTTCCCTTTTAAAAGCTTCTGCCGGTGTTTCACCTTTTTCAATTCCACCACCTGGAAGTTTGTATTCAGTTATCTTTTCTTTGTAAAAAACAGCCATTTTGCCGTCTTCTCTCAAAACAATTCCTCTGGCGCCATACCTTACAATTGGATTGTTAAGTTCTTTTCTTTCCAACCCAAAATCTTCATCTGTGACAACTGCGATACAATTCATTGACAATTCCTTTTCAATTAAATAAATTTGCTAAGTTTAAATTAAATAGTTTTTTGATTTCACAATCAAACTATAATTTTCTTTGTCTACAAGTGGAGAAATAGTAAATCTATACTTTGGAGTATTAAATAAGTTTTGCAATTCTTCAAAATTTTCATCAGGATTTAACATTAAATTTGCAAAATTATCGACTTCTCTTAATTCTTTATTAGAAAAATCCTTTATCTTTTTATCAAAAGCCATTGGACTATATTTATAGTTATATTCCATATTCATGATCGACCAAAAATCTAAAAATAAATATTTTAATATATCTTCAGGAGTGGAATCTTTCGAACCCAATTGAAGTGTTTCTAAGATTTTAGGATTTTTTCTATACATTATCCACATTTGTGCAGCCGAATAAAATTGAGATTCTCCAAAATCAAGATATTCATAGGCAATCTTATTTTCATCATATAAAGCAAGTTTCATAAAATCTCTGTCGTATAGATCGTCCATATCAAACATTATCCAACGATTTTCTTTTTCTTCCCAATATTCATTAACCCAATGATCAAGATTCTTATTCTTTTTCAAATATCTTCCCCAACCGGCTCTTGATCTTGTTGGAATGTTGTTTGCTTTTAAAATTGCACTAGTAAGCACTGAAATATACCTGCATGTTAATACGAGTTTCTTTTCAAAAGGCCTTTCAAAATAAAAACCTTTGTTATCTCTTCTAAATATCTCATTAAACATTGATGAAGCAGTTAAAAAGATATCATCTTCGGACATAGGTGTTTTAAAATCAATAACTGATAAATTGCCATACTCTTGAAATTTTTGCCAACCCAATTTAATAGCTTCTTGGATAACTACTCTATGTATTGTCACACTCATTAAATAATGACATAGTTCTTTAAGAGATTTATTGCACTTTTTCTCCCATAAATCTATAGCTTCGTCTTTATATTTCCCCAAATCTGTAAATAAACTTGTTGTTTTGTAAAAATCTATAATTTTATTGTTCATCCAATCTTCCTTTTTACATTTCATCTGTGACAACTTCGATACAATTCCTTCTAAATTAAATAATACTAAACTCAAATTATTTGACGTTTAAGACAAAAATGAGCAAAAGTGTGAATTTTCATTTTTAATAATTTGCTCACTTAAAATCTAATCAGTATTTTGACAAAATTAGTTTGAATGTTCCACTTAAAAGTCACGACCAATTCGCTAGCATCGCAGTTTTTTTCATTTTTTAAAATTTGTTAAACGAAAAATATATCACGATGAAAAACTTTTAATTTAAACATACAAATTAAAAGTTCGCACAAAATCGCCAACAAAGTGCGATTTTCGCTTGGTGCGACAACAAAAAATTAAACTTCAAGGCGAAACTTTTTGACGTTAACGACAAAAATGAGCAAAAGTGCAAATTTTTTGTTTGGCAGGGGTGGAAGGAATCGAACCCTCCTCTGGAGTTTTGGAGACTCTTATTCTACCGATGAACTACACCCCTATATCTACGTTTTTAAGTTTACAATATTTTCAACAAATTTGTCAAGATTTTTGATAAAATAAATAAAACACCTTTGTTCATAGGTGTTTTTTATTAATATTATACCAAAAATTAAATTTTGAAATACATTTGATTTTTGCTTGTAGGTTTTTCTGGAATTGTCATTCCAATAAGCCCTGCTTCCAAAGCTGGAAGAAGATAATTTTTTCTAAATCCAACTCTTGATTTTAAATTAAGTCTATCCATAAGTTCTTGAGCTGTTTGTGGGTATTCTTCCATAACCTGCATAAGTTTGTTAATTTGAATCTTTAGATGATTATAATGTTGCCTGCTGTTGTTTACAATATCTTTGATAGCGTCATTGATTATTTCAAGCATAAACAAAATAAATTCATTTGATTTGCCTTCACTTGTTGAAATTTGAAATGCTTTGTAATATTCTTCTTGATTATCTTTGATTATGCTCTCAATTGGTATCCATTTAAAAATTGGTCTCCAACTTGCAAGCAAGGCAGTCTGCCACAATCTGCCCATTCTTCCATTTCCATCTTGAAAAGGATGAATAAATTCAAATTCATAATGAAAAACACAAGATTTGATAAGCATTTGAACGTCGCTTGTTTTCAGCCAATCAAAAAGTTGAAAAATAAGTTCATTTGCCATTTTTGCTTGTGGAGCAATATGCAACACTTTCCCATTGCTGTCCACAACACCAACATTCCCCGTTCTGAACTTTCCACTTTCTTCAACCAAATTTTCCATCATAATTTTATGGACAGACAGCAAATCATCCACTTTATATGGGTCTATTTTTTCCAATTCTTCGTAAGCCCTAAACGCATTTTTGACTTCCAAAATATCTTTTTGTGGACCCAAAACTCTTTTACCGTCAAGCACAGCAGTGACTTGTTCAAGTGACAAAGTGTTGTTTTCTATTGCAAGAGAAGAATAGATGCTTTTCAACCTGCTCACTTTTCTCAACCTAGGCAATTTTTCCAATTCATTGACACTGGATAATTTGCCCAAATTTTCCATAATTTCGGTTGTCAACTCAAACATTTTATTTGTAATTTCAAAAGGTGGGCAATACTTTTCCATAAATCACTCCTTAGCATATTTTACACAAAAACACTTAAAAAGTCAATCATCTTATATATTATCTTATTTATTATCTTATATATTATCTTATATATTATTCCCT
>CATKZB010000002.1 GCA_949841595.1 uncultured Christensenella sp.
CTTTTTTAAAAACTTAACCAATTCCCATTTAGCATAGCACTTTCCACCATCTATAGATTCCAAAATATTATTTTCACGATAAAAATTTAATGGTTGTCTGTTAAGCTCTAAAAATGAATATAAATCAAAAGAATCTTTATATTTAAAAAATCTCTCATAATACCCTATTTGTGCTTGTTTTATTGCATCAGAATATGCCCCACCTTGCATGCATTTGTAATACCAGCGACATTTGTTCAAAGTGCCAATAACCAAACTTTTAAATTCTTCTTTTGAATACTCTGTCTCGTCAAAAGGATCAACATATCTGAAATGATCATATTCGTTTTCATATTCATTAAAGCGAGTCCAAAGCCTGCTCGTTTCCATATTTAATTTTTTAATAGTATTGATTTTGTCATCAACAATTACGTTTATTGGATCATTAATATGCAGTGCAGCAACAACTTCCCATTCTTCAGGTGTCTTTTCACCAGCCATAGTTTCAATTTCCTGTGCTTTTGCAACAAGCTCTTTATCCAATTTGTCAGCCTTCTCAGTTGAAAGATATAAAGCCAACGATCTTACTTCACCTTTCTTAGCAAGTTTGATAAGGTCATCTCTCACTTCATCAAAAGGGTTTTCAATTTCATATAGTTTATCAATAAACCGAGAATAAACAATAAAAAAATCTTGCAACATCTCGCTTTCTTTTATTCTTTCAAGATTAACTTTATTATAAACAAAATTTTGATCAGCCATTTTTACTTCCTATATTTCATTATATCATTAAAATTCAAGAAATACAATAGGGAAAGTAAAAGATTTTGAAATAATGCAAACGATTTACACAAGTTTTTTTAATTTTTTTTATTTTTTTTTAATTTTACTAAAAATATAAGGATTATATGAGATTTTAACATATAAATCATTCTACTTATATTGATTTAAAAAGTCAAACTAATTAAGAAAGATACAATTTTATTATAGATGACAATAAAAAACCTATTCCCTTCTAGAAGGGAATTTCGCCCACTTCGTTGCTTATTTAATAAATTTTAGGCAACTGCGTATACTTGTTTAATTGTTTTTTGAGTTTTGGTAAATCTAACAACTTCAAACTCTTCTTTCTTTTCTTGTAGCAAATTCAATAAGTCTGCCCTCTTCTCTAATGGAGTCCACCAGACCTTTTTACCTTCTCTATTTGTTAAAGATGCGTGAGGTCGATTATTATAGCGAATGTTCCAGTCCATCATCTTCTTTTTAAGTTCACTATAGGTTTTAAATCTTAACTTATTATAAAAAGATTCTTGATCACTTCTATGACTTCGTTCCACCTTTCCATTTAATCGTGGAGTATATGCTCGAATGAGTTTATGCCTAATATGTAATTTATCTAACAATAAATCAAGGGCATGGATTTTCTTAGTCGCTACTGTTTTTCCATCTTGATAATGTTTTTCTTTATGATTTGTAAACTCTAAGCCATTATCGGTTTGAATGATTGCTGGAGCATATCCAAAATATGCTATGGCTCTCTTCACAAAATCAAGCGTGGAAGAAACATTGTGTTCTCTATAAGGATATAAAAAACGCTCTCTTGTCGCCTCATCAATCATGGTGTATTGAAAATATTGATTATCATCTTCATGAACCATTACACCTTTGTAACAAATAATAGGAACATACTTCACATCCATTTGCCATTTAACTCCCAGCATCTCTGGTGTTTCATAAGGCTTAGGAATATATTTATCTAGTTGCTTTTTAGGTCTTAAATTATGCCTTATGACATAACTATAAAAGCCACAATAAGTTCTTTTATAAGCATACTTTTGTCGTAAAATACCATAAGCCTCATTGAAAGTAATATTTGGCGATTTTCCAAACACTCGTAATATATTTTCAACTTCTTCTGGTTTGTGCGAATTTGGATGAGGTGTATGTGGTCTACAAGACTTTGGCTCTAAACTTTCCAAAGAACCATCATATAACTTTTTCCAACGCCACAGACTCCTTTCTGTGCATTTGCATCGTTGACAAACTCTTTCAATGTCAACCTTTTCTTCTAACCAAAGTTTAAGTGCTTTTCTCTTCTGATAAGCAGAAAAATTAACCCCACGCATAGTTTTCTCTCCTTTTTTCTAAATAAGATAGCACTTTGAGAAAAATTTTTCAAGACCCCTTGTAAAACAAAAAAAAAGAGTAGGCATTAACCTACTCTTTTACTTTATCTTCCATCATAGTATCAATATCTTTGTTATCTTTGAACTCTTTAGCCCATTCGTCTCCATTGGCAAGGCAATCATCTCTATAAAGGTTGCAAACTTTAATTCTATTATTATCTGCCCTCATAACATTGCCAAAAACAAACTTATCTGCTGTTCTAGTGCCATTAAAGATAAACCAGCACATTAAGATCAAGTTCATAGCAATATACACCAATGACAGAATAGAAACTTGTTTTATATCAAGTCCAACTGAAGTCATGATTGCAAGTGAAATACAACCAATACCAACAGACTTGATAATCTTTTGAATCACAGTGCTGCGTTCTTTATAATCAAAAGTCTCTTTATCGCCATCTGTTATTTCAATACAAACATTGAAAAGTTTATTGTAAGTCAACTCTTTGAATGTAGGATAAAACAATCTAAAATCGTCATGCTTGATTGAATCCAATAATTCTTTCGCATCTTTAACCTTTCTCTGTCTATATAGATTTATAACTTCCTTGTGGATCTCACAGTTTCTCAACTGCTCTTCGTAATACTCTCTTTTCTTTTTATGACGATTGTATTTCCACTTCTTATATCTATATATAGTTTTAAGGAATTTGAATTTAATAGTCCACAAGAACTTAAAACATTTTTGAAACTTATTGAGTTTATATTCACATTTAGGCTCTGTCGGTTCAACCACATTAAGTTTAGAGTTCTTTTCTTGAAGTTTCTTTCTATATAGTTCAAGTTTGCGACCATAACTATATACATTCTTTGTCCAAAACTCACAATCAGAAGTCTTAAAATTGTTTGAAATGAGCGTTTTATTGTATCTCAACACTTCTCTTGGAATAAGAACTCTTGGCGATTTAAGGTTTTTTGAACGCCTTATAATATACGCTCCAAAGAACGCTAGATAGTTCATAACCAATTTAATGAAATAGCCAATCCAAAATTCTTCGTTAAGCAATAAAGACCAATCCCAGCCAATTTTAAACATTTCAAAAATGCCAAGCAAAATTGCTGAAGATATAATAAAGATAAGACCTAGTAAAGTGTTGACTATATCTTTTGATATGACAATGGTCTTATTCTCTCCATTGATTTTAAAACTAATCCTCTTTTCTTTCATCTTCTACCTGCTCCTTTTTCTCTTTACAGTTGTTCTCGTCAATAATCAAGAATATAAAGCCTATAAGCCACGAAATTCCACACAATAGCCACCAATCAAAGAACTTGCCACTAAAAGCATTTATTCCCCACATAACGCCTAAAATCAAGCCATACATGATTGCTTTATGAACACATAATAAAACCCCACGAGTTATCCCATGAGGCATTTTCTGTATAAGTGCATATATCTTCTTTCTAAATGCTAGAAAGACAATAAAAACAACTAGACAGCCTGCAAATGTGATCTTATAAGCCACATTCACTTCAACAAGTGCAACAACTTCATTAAGCATTATAATAGGAACAATCCAGATAAAAAATAGGCTTAAAAGATAAGCCCACCTTTTTCTTATAAAACCTTTCAACTTGTTAAGCATAGGTTACATCCGAATCATCAATATTTGATTTTTTCTTATTCTTTGATTTTTTCTTTGTAGGCTCTATCTCGATTCTTTCAATCTCAACAGTTGATGCTGGTGGCTCAACATTCTCCTGTTCTTTCTCATTTTTGATATTCTCTTCACCTTTGACAATGGTGTCTTTGGCAACTTGCATAACTTGATTTGTGAGTTGATTTTTAAGTTCATGATATGCCAATAGCAGTTCTTGATTTCCACCAGCATTAAGAACTGTTTCAATATAGGCTTTAAGTTCCACAGGACATTTTTCAGAATTTGCAATTTTTATAAGCAATTCTTTAATTTCATTTATTGCTGGCGTAACTTTATCAATAACTTTGACTGCAACATTATCAATAAAAGTCTCAACTCCACCAAGTTTTGAAATAACAAGATCTGCAAGTTTCTCAAATTTTAATTCTTCTTTTGCAATGTTCTTTTTCTTTGCAATAAGACTAACAATAAACTTGATAAAACTTACAATAGAATATATAGTTGCAGAACTTATACCCAGCCCAGCCAAAAATTCTAGTGGCTTGGATGCGATCAGTTGAAATAACTCTACCATAACTTATCCCTCCTTATGTGTGCAGTATTCGTCATGAGTGTAATGGTCTACGATTGGATTACCATTTATATCTCTTTGAATAATGCCATCTATTGCCTTATAAACAGGCTTTGAAAGATTGCAACAGCCAATGCCTACCAACTTGTTATCTAAGTTTAACAAGGCTGTTAATTCTCCCATAACTTGATCTCTTTGTTTGTTTACTTCTTCAAGTTCCTTTCTTTTATCAAGAATTTGTTTTGCAAGATCTTTTCTTGCCTCGCAACCATTAACAAGTCGCTTTGTTTCTTTCAAAGAAAAAGTGGCATATACTTTGCCACTCTCAATCTCCAAAGATTCTTTAATTGTTTGTTCTTTTAACATAATTTTCTCCTTTTTAAGATATTCTTTTCCATATATAGCAAATATAGGCATTAGGTTGAACAGTGGTAGAATTGCCATACAAATCACTACAAAGAGATGCATCAAAATTTGCACCTTTGTGTTTAGTTGCTGAGTTGCCAGATGTTAAACCTTGTAGCCTGTGGTTTCCAGTTTCTGTTCCATAAGAGTAAAATGCACCAGAAAAAGTCATATAAGGTCTACCAGTGTCAGAGCCATACAACTCAAAATGTCCATTGATATTTGGTAGACCTGCCTCTTTTGTGCCATTTGCCACATATTCGATTCCATTCAAACTTCCAGCACCATAAATCGCTCTACCTTGTGAAATGCGTTCCCACACGCCACCAAACAACTCTGCTGGTGAAGTATCACAAGATAATAAACAAATAAATCCTACTGGAATAGCAAGAAGGGGTTTGCTGTTAAGCGTTACCCCCCCCGACTTTTAGATCATAAATATTGTTTTTCTTCGTTATTTTAAACAACTTCATATTAACCCCTCCTAATACATTCTGGAATAGAAGGTTTAATCAAGGTTTCAGTTATATCAAGCAGTTCTTGTCTAAATTGCTTAACTTCAGTTTTTTCATCATCTGTAAGAGAATCATACCATGCTGCTCTGTCTATGATTTTAAAATAATCTTCTCTCCATGCACGAAGTTTATCTTTTTCAATTTCGAGCAGTTCTTCTTGAGTATAGAGAACATAAACTTGTATATCTTCATACTCGTCATGTTCTTCAATGGCAGGTCTACCTTGAATGTCAATAACTTTTTCTACATCCTTTCCACCATTTTCATATTCAGCGATTGTCCTATAGTGAAATTGCTCTTTTATCTCTTCTTGAGCCTCAATATGATGAACCAGTTGATCTGGCTTAAGATAACCCTTGTTTAAATCTGGATTATCAATAATTTGTGTTTTTTCTTGATTATAAATTTTCATAATATTCTCCTTTTTTGTTTTTTAAATTCTTTTCCAAATATTTACTGTTAGATAAGGTGGCATAGTAGGAACAGTAGCCGAATCAGTTGCGTCAAGTTGAATTGGACCAGATGAAGTTGTGGTCAATTTTACATAAGCACCCTTTTCTGTTCGCACCTCAGCATTACTTCGATGTTGCTCACCTGCATACAATAAATTGTTGCCAAAGCCAAAATTTTGCCAGTGTGCATGAGAATGAGAAGAATTTCCACCCTCAGAGCCAAGTTTATAAGAATTACCGGCAGCCAATAAAAATTTATCCTTGATTTGCTCCCAAGTTCCACCAAACAACTGAGCAGGGCTTGTGTTATTAACACTTATATACACTGAGCCTTTAGGGAAAACTCCCAGTGCATTTTCTGCGTCAATTAAACATTTATCTTCAAGGTAAAAATCCCCCCCCCGACAATCTTATATCCAGTTGCTGTTTTTATAATTTTAAACATACATTTTTCTCCTTTCAATTTAATTTTCAATTCTTTCCCATGCAAAGATTTTTATTGATGGTGGTTGCACTGTGCTTGAGTTTCCATAAAGTGCATTTGACTTTGATGCATCAAATCCTAATGCCCATGATGTTCGACCTGTATTACCTGTTACACCACCACTGCGTCTTTCTTTTACATCAAAAGCACCTTCAAACTCTTCTTCAAAATTCGTATCATTGTCAAACCATATTGTTGTAAAAGAATCATTTGCAGTTCTACCTGTAATATTAGGTAACCCTGCTGATATTTTCTGCCCACCTTGTCCAGTTGTTTTTGTTGTCCAAAGTGCATAACCTTCATCAAGCAGCCTCCAACTCCCACCAAAGATTTGTGCAGGACTAATATCTTTAACCGAAATAAATATTGAACCTACAGGGAAAGATGCAAGAGGATTGCCATTAAGTGCTACCCCCCCCGACTTTTCTATGTTGTAAATATTCTTTGTTTTATCATATTTAATTTTAAACTTATCCATATTCCCTCCTATGCCACTCTTTTCCATGCGTAAACCTTATAGGCAGGTGGTTGGACTGTGCTAGATTCTCCATAGATATTGCTACTTTTTGAGGCATCAAGTTGAACATCATGAAGATACATTTTCCATCCATTACCACCAGCAGACCCTTCTGATATTTGAGTTCCGAGCCATAATGAACCACTTGCCTCTGGATTATGGTCGAATGTTGTTCCTCCCCATAATCCATGAACTCTCCCTTTAATATTAGGAAGTCTAGCAGCAATCGTGCCACCTGCACCACTTGTCGCTGTCCACAAGGCATAGCCTTCTGGTAATCTCTCCCATGTGCCTCCATAAAGACTTGAAGGGCTTATCTCGTTTTCAGTTATAAAAAAACTACCAATCGGATGGTAGTTGCTTGATTTTATTCTTACTTTTTTCATTTCTTCACCTCTTAATCTGGAAACTCAATCACAAAGGAAATTTCACCTGTTGAAGTGTCAGTTTCTGTGTAGCATTTACATGAACCTATTGGAACTGCACTGCTTGGTGAAACATTTCCACTTGAATCAGTTATCATAACTTTGTTTGCATTTCCTGCTCCTTGTGATTTGTCGACTTTTTTATTTAATTCATCGGTTGCAGCCTTTTGTGTCATTGCACCATCTGTGTTTTGACCTGTGCCAGTATACATAACGACACCTTCTGGAATGTTAGGCAATCCATCTAAGTCGCTATATTGGTTTGAAAAAGCAGCAGCACCAAGTGAACTTGCATCTGCTTTTTCATTGATTTTGCTTAGTAATGCACTAGACAATTTTGTTTCACCAATAACACCATTCTTAATAACAGCACTAACCTTATTGTCAGAAGTAATTGATACTGTAATTTCAGTTCCATCTACACCAGTGTAGATGTTAATAAATGCACTCATTGAAATCTCTTGTGTTGTTCCATCTTCATGCTCTAAAATAAGTTTCTTTGTTGCTTGATCGTAATGAAAATTAACGACCACTTTTTCAAGAAGTGTGTCAAGAGTAAAACTTGTTCCATCATTCTTCACAAATGTAAAAATACCAGTTTGGCTATCCATAGATACTGACTTAATAGATGCTGCAACTTTTTCCTTCTGTTCAGTATTAAACACCTCGTTAGTGGCATCCAGCGTTGTTTTATTGGCGTGTGCATGGCGTTTATTTACTGCATCTGATATATTTTCGTTAGATTGATTATAAGTGTCTAGCAAAGCCTTATTTGAGTGGTTGTGTCTATTTTCAGAGTTTGATGAAACCTCCTCTTTTAACACTTTTGCTTGTTTTGCAGATACTGGCTTATTTGGATCGTCAGTTACACAATCATCTACTATGTCTGTGTAATTGATTTTCTTGTCTAAAGCCTCTTTCTGTGCAGTGGAAACTGGCTTATCTTTATCTGAAGTATTATCAACCTTTTCAAGACCAAGTTGTTGAGCAGTAACTTCATGTGGATTCTCTTTGTTGTCTAAGTGGTCTTTGAGTGCGTTCTTTTGACCTTCATTAAGTTCGTCAATATATGCTTTCTGATCTTCGTATTCTTTGATAGGAAGAGTGCTTGGTTTCATTCCACCAACGCCATCTGCCACCAAAACAAGCCCTTCATTGCCAGAAATCTTGTCGACCTTATTCTTTGTCAACTCATTCACTTTCGCTGCTGTAACATCGTGCTGTGCCATGACAACCCCTGCTGGATTAAACCCATTACCACTAATATATAGATTTAGCGTTGAACTTGGCAATAGACTTGAAAACTCATCATTTTCATTGAGTGTTCCATAAGCGAAGGTTATTTCCAAACTTCCATTTATCTTACAAAACTCTTCTGGAAAATATCCACGATACAACTCATATTCAAAACCATCTATGCTAATAGTCTTTTCGTAAGGCAAGTTATATGTTTGACTTCCCCATATTTTTTCGCCAAGAGTGTTTATTGTGTTTGCATAAATCTTTACAATAGATTTATCTGTTGAATTAACAGTCTTTGGCACTAAGCATTCAATATCGGTAAACCTATAACTGTCTTTATTCAGTCTTAAGGGTATAGATACTGCTGTTAATGAGCCATAAGCAGTTAAAACAACTTTCACTTTGTTTTTCTCTTTAATCATTATTCTCTCCTTTTAAAAAGTTTTATCAAAAAAGGCAAGTCTACCGACTCGCCTTAATGATTATATTTTTATTTGATTTATTTTTTTCTTTTGAGCGTAAGAACCAAAATCAAGATGTAAACGCCTACTATTATCACCAAAGAGACAACTGATATAACAATATAGGTTACCCATGCCTCAGGATTATAAAAAGCCATGTCAGGCAATCCGACACCTTTTTGATAACATTTTACAAGCAATGCCAAAATACTAGCATTGAGATAAACTAGAATTGCAAACAAAACAGTTTCGAATAAAACAATTACACTTTTCTTTTTCATATTTGCTATTATAAATGTATTTACAAAAAATGTCAATTATTTCACCTTAAAATAAGAAGTATCCACATTTCCTAAATACCAGTCCTGTTTTTTTTCTTCTATTGACAAATCGCTTACATTTCTTGCTATAACAAAATATTTTGCACCACTATTAACATAATCGTTGACTTCATTGGTGCTAATTATCGCAATAGAACTAATATTTTCCAAATTGACATTCTTTAAAGTTTTCTCAATATTGATTTTTATTCCTGCACAATTAGGTAACAACTCTTTATCAATATCAAAAAGTTGTTCTGTGATTATTCTATTAGGAATGGTTTCATTGGAAATTTTATTT
The DNA here is from genome assembly GCA_949841595.1 of uncultured Christensenella sp. Taxonomy (GTDB): domain Bacteria; phylum Bacillota; class Clostridia; order Christensenellales; family UBA1242; genus Caccovivens. Next base: position 9,460 of record CATKZB010000002.1, read on the forward strand.
ACTTCTTCATTTAGAAGTGCTAACTTCAGATTGTTTTTATTATTTTGCCACATATAAGCAGACAATACAAACCTATCACTATCGCTAATAACTTGCAAGTTAAAATTAAAACTTAGCATTTCTCTATTGTCTTTTAGCAATGCAATACCATGAGAATTAGGGACTATTATCTCTCCCTCTTTCTCGCTACTAAATAAGCACAATTTGTTTGTTATTGTATCTATTGGATTTAATGGTCTATTATGAACTTGTTCTGGAGTCATTTCATAATCCTCAATTATACTAAAATCAAGCAAATCGGCTCTTCCATAAACATCTGGATAACGGAAAGGCTTTAATTGAGCATAAGCAGTATTTGTTTTATCATCATCTTTAACAGATAGAGAAGTTCCAACAACTTGGTCTCCAGCCGAGAAATTATCCTTCATCTTCCAAGAGAATGTTAATGTATTTTGGATAGATAATGAACTTAAAGCAGTGCAAACTTCAACATTATAAGTTTCATTTCCTGCAATAGTCGATTTATCTATATCGTTTTTAAATTTGGTAACTGCATATTTTGGATAATGATTTATATTACCTAACAATAAATTTGATATAAACTCCCATCCAGATTGTCTGATAAAAGAATTTGTTTTGTCTACTTCAATAGGCTTTGTGTCAACAACAATATATTCATCTAAGGATATATCTCTTTTAATCTGACTTTGTTCACTTATCTCATAAAATCTTGGCTCTGATGGTATCCCAATTATTTGAGACAACCTATTAAAGTCTTTTGAAAATTCAACTTCACTTATTATATGATTGCTATAATAAGTGTTTTTTACTTTAGAGACATAATATAGATTATCTCTAATTTTATAAAGTTCTCCACTTTGTTTTAATTTAAACAAACTCGTAACCCATTCAGTTACCTTATAAGTTGTATTACCTGTTCTAATCAATAATCCATAAGTATTATTTCCAAATTTTACACTATCAACAACTGTGTCTGTTTGATTGTTAAATTGGTTATGTTGTGGAACTCTATCATATTTAGAAGCCAATAAATATTTTCGTAAATCAGGTCTTGTTTGGTTTGTGCGAATAGAGTCTTTTGTTCTGTATACAACATGAAAGATAAAATCATTTATTTTTAAATCTTTCCATTTTGCAGGGTCAACACTAAATACTTTCCCTAAAATGCGTTTTACTGCATATTCTTGAACATTATCTCCTGTATTCACCGATGGTAGTTGATAACTTAACCCTTGAATTTTATTCGTTCCCAAAGAATAATATAAAGCAAATCCCTTGTTTACACTATCATTAGCATTGATTGATAATATATTGTAAATATTCTCTTCAAAAATAAACCCGTTAGGGTCTTCACCTCTAGTTCCTTTCCCCACTAAATTTCTTATATCATTACTTTCAATAAAAGGACAAGAAACATTTTTCACTTCTAAATCAACTAGTTCAATTATATTCATAGAAGTAATTATTTCGGCAACATCATTATAAACCAAATAATCACTGCTAGATGATTTAGGAGCAACCCATTCATCAATTACACCCCCTAATTGAACCATGTTAGATACATAAGAAGAGCATGCATCAACATACTCTTCAATATTTTTGCTATTATAGATTGTTATTTTATTTCCTACATCTAAGTATTGAGTCGGGTCTCCAAGTTTTTTCCATGTAGTTACAAATCTATCATCTTTACCAAACCTAACTTTAGGAATTGCATGAATATATTTACCTATATCTAATTGTAATTCCCACCAGTTTTTTTGATTGTAAAAATTTTCAACAATAATAGTATTTTGCAACTCTTGTTTATCTGCATCCTCTAAATAATATGCTTTTGGAGTCTCATCTATTGGAACTCCCTTTATTTTAAAATGATTCTGTGTGGTTAAAAAAGCCTTATTGTATAAGTTATAAGCATTTTCAGTAGGAGCATTTCTTAAATACAGGCTTTTATCTTCGCCTTTTAACACAGCATTAAATTGTATATTTGCACATGGATAATCCTGATTGGTATAATTAACATTATTTTTACCAACATAGATACCAGTCAATGGCTCACCCCCTACACTTCCATCATATTTATAAGCAATAGGATTTGAACTATCATATCTATTTGATGTATCATAACTTTCGTTGCCGTTTATAGTGAAATTGTGTAGAGATATGCTAACTGAATACTTACATCCAGCATGTATCTCAAATTCTATCCTTCTATTCTGAATCTCACTATCAAACTGAGCAACTTGTTTAGAATAATTATACACTGATGGTCCTTGAAAGAGTGGTTTCCAGCCACTTGCAAAGACAACCCTTGAAGTTGCCTCACCTTTCTTTTGTTCTAGATTTCCCATCTCCCAGTTTTTAACCCAAACATTTTCAGTAGGACTAGCACTGCTTGGATTAACTTGCACTTTTTTAATAATTTTCTTTTCATTGGTTGCAATGACTGTTTCTTCTACAATAACATCTACAGAACAATATCCTTGATGAGAAAAATTTTTACTATTTCGGTCTCCAGATTTAATTTCAAGCATTGGCACTGGTAAAGAAACTGTTTTTACATTCGTTGTAGGGTCCACCTCTTGATTCAATAAAAAATCAGTCCATTCTGTTATGTTTGATTGTTGTCCATCCCAATTTGGAAAAACCCAAATAAATTGTTTACCTATTCTTATCCATTGGTCCCATAAACCTGAGCCCCCAGCACCAAAATTTTCACTAGGTGTCCACACTACATTAGAAAATCTTGTGATAGCCTTAGCATTAACATCATAGGTCGGTTTACTTTCAATAGAAACATCTTTAAGTCTATAAGTTACTGCAATATTATCTACTAATCTACCTTGAGAATCAACGCTTGCTTCGTTAAATGTTACATGGTGGTCAAAATACTTGTCATTAGATAAAATTGGCTGAGTTACTATATCTGTTGCAACGCATAAGTGCCAATCTTTCCACATTCTTTCCGTTTCGCCTTCTGCATCTTCTGTCTTTTCCCATTTTTCAAAAATAAACTTTCTATCTGGCTCAAATTCCTCGCTAAAAGTCAAACCAGTCAATGTTAATTCCACAACATCAAGAATCTCAGTTAAATCATCAGAATCAGAGTCTCCCTGCAAAATAAAAGAGGAGAAATCTTCTCCTCTATAATTATTTTCTTCTTGACTGCTATCATAAGCATAAAGTCTCGTTATGATTTTACCCATTACCTTAATCTCCCTGTTGTTAAATTTAGACCAGCCCTTGCTCGTTGATACTGAATTGAACTGTTTTCCTTAAACACTTGATAAGAATATTCTCTTTCTCTATTTGCTTGTCTAAAGCCTATAGAAATAGCAGAACCTGCTGCACCAACTAAGCCACCAATAACAGTTCCAACAGGTCCAAAAGAACTACCCATTAAAGCACCTGAAAAAATTGAAGAACCAACATTAACTACATCTTGAACAATTTCTATTTTTCTATTTATTTGTGCTTGGAGCGATTGGTCTCCACTATTCATCCCAATACCACTTACATAATAGTCAAAACCACTAAAAATAGCCTGTTTTGTTAATTGAATCATACCTGCACCAACAAATTTACCTAGTGTCTTTGTTTTAACACCAGCATCAATATCAATATTTGACCCTAGTTCAGTTTTGTCTATCTGACTATTAGATGCTTGCTGTGTCTTTAGCCCTTTTGTTCCAGAGGCACTAACATTTCCATCTTTTCTAACAATAATTTCAAATTTTTGAACACCTTGTTTATATAACATCTTCTGCCCTTCCTTTTAATGTCATTGCAGTATTGCTATAACTCCCATTCTCCACCTTCTTCTGCATATTATCAATTACGCAGTTTAACAAATATTCATCATCACTAATCTTTAATTTAACAATTAAAGCCTCATTGATGTCTTGAATTGGTATTTCTTCATTGTTTTTTTTGTAGGCTGCAAAAGCCATAAATTTGTCTGTTAATTTCTTTGATAAAGGTTTGAGAAAGTCATAAAAATTAAACGATAACACAAATGTCGAAGTTTTATTTATAATACCTGCTGCATCTGTTCTTTTATACTTAGGAAGAGAATCATTAGCAAATATTATCTGCATAGACAATTCAGAAATAGGAACATGCAAAAATTCGTTATCAAGGCAAATGGACATTTCATAATCACTATAAGTCAAAGCATTTGTTAAATAAGTAAGTTTAAAACCCATGCTACACTTAATGGAAGTTCCAAATTGGTCATCTTCAGGTTCGTTATCATATTGCAAGATTCCGAATAGCAAATATGTGTTTAAAGTCTCTCCAAAGTTGTTTTCAATCTTTTCGGGTTTTCCTAAATATATATTTCTTAACTTTTGGACATAATAATCAAGTAATTCAATTTTAGATTCTTGGATAATAAAGGTTATAGTTCCACTTTTCTCAACAAAATCAATATCAGGAGAAATTGTGGCTTCTTCATCAAGAACTTCCACTAATGCAAAAGACTTATTAGGCTTAACTTCTACTCTTTTATCTTGCTCATCTTTCATAATATTGCACTTGAAAGAATAAAAGTTTAAATTTAAAAATTCCATTATACTACTTGTTTTCTCTTGGTTATTCTCAATATATTTGACTTCTTCATCATTATTTGTAAATGCATTCTTGATTAAGTCTCTTATATTTTCAGTTGTTAATACAGTTCTATTCATTTTTATAACCTACCTTTTTCATCCAAATTTGTTTTTGTTTCATAAAATCTCCATCTTGCTTTTCTCCAAAAAGTTTTTGTGCTTTCGGATAATTTCCACTAAACCTTATATTGTCAATTATGTCATTCATAAGGCTTTTTAACTGATTCGCATTCATACTTTTAATTTCTTTGATATTTGCCACTTTTAAATATAACTTAGTAGGTTTACTATTTTTCTTCTCTTCCATCCAAGCAGTTTGTAATATTTCGTTATTTAAAGCCAAAGATGACAATAGCCCAGACTTGCTTTTTATATAGTTATAAATTCCATTATATGCTTTGCCATAAGATACATTAAGGTCTCCCTTAATTGTAATTGTGCGATTGGTTCTTGTTACCCTAACCTTGTTATAATATTTACTGGCAGCAGCAGATGACAATGACTTAATTTGATTTCCAATAATTCTTAGTTGACCATTTTTAGAAACCCTTTTGTTTTTTTCAATTTCATTAAAGTCTCCTATTGGTAATTTCTTTCTTATTGACTTATTGTTAAAAATATCTGACAAACTAAAGTTCTGTTTATAAAGAGCCATCTTTTGCCTCTAACTTAAACTCGTTAAATCTAGGTAATAAAAACTCAGTTTTTTAGGAGTGTATTTAACATTTTCTTTAATTGATGTTACTATCCAAACTTTGTCAAAGACTTTAACTATATCTCCTACATCAATACAGCAAACATAATCTTTTATATTATCATCAAAGTAAGAATCAGTTGTTTCTACTGTTATAAAACAAGTAGGAGTTTTTAACCCTTTAAGCGTTTGCTCTCTAGTGATTGTTATTTCCCCTACTGGTTTAAACTGAATACTCATACCAATTTCAACATATTTGTTATCTTCATAATTAACAGTTTCGTTTTTCAAATTCAAACTGCATCCATCAGTATATCTTTTATAAAGCAATCCCCAGTCTCCACGAAAGCCAAATGGTATTCTTCTTGTTGGTTGACACATATCTTTCCTCCTAATATTTGCTCAAATCTGGCATGAAACCACTAATGTTTAACCATCTTGTCAAACCAAGTGTTTCAAGCGTTCTAATGGTCTCTTTTGCCATATCTGAAGTGTCTCTAACTTGGTCTTCTGGTTTAAGTGGCATTGTTTGTTCTTCAGCATTCTCCATGTTTGTTCTTGAATACTTTGCAGCATCTCCACATTCAATAATCCACCTTGCTTGTTCTGCAAGAGCCTCTTCAAACTGCTTACGCATAAAATATTGGTCTGGATAGATGGTTGGTGGTGCAGTTGCAATTCTATACATTTGCACTTGATAACTTCTTCTCCCTGACCTATATTGAATGAAGTCATAGACCTTCTTACTGGTTTTCTCTATAAGTTCTTGTATCTTGTTTGGATTATTTGAAGTGTAAAAACGCTCTGCATCAATGCCATAGTTAAGTAAACCTTCTTCAGTGAGGAAGTATCTATGCAACATAGGATTGTAAACCATGTATTGAGTATTGCAAGGAAACTTATTGTCGCCATTTTCAAAGTCTGTAGGGTCGTTATAGAATGGAATATCTTCTTTTTTCATAATTTCTCCTTATTTTTTGTTAAAAGTGTTGATTTTTTTGTTTTGTTTGAGTATAATATAAGTATAAAAGTTCGCAACTCAGGGCTTCGTGCTTAATTGGTTGCGAATTTTTTTATTATCTAAAAATAACTTCATAGACAAATTGCTTGTCGCCCTTATCTCTAACATTGATAACAACATCATACTTCTCATCGCCAACTTGAACATTATTTTTGAAATAATGCCATTCTTTAACACCTTTATGTTGTTTTGTGTCTTTTCCCTTTTCAAGTTTACTATAATCATAACTTGAGTTCTTGATAAAACTTGGTAATTCTTTGATATTGTTTATTTTAAAAGTAAAACCTTTTTGCGTTGAATTACCTCTTGTATATACATTCTTTTTAGCAGAATATTTATCAAATGCAGCAAGAATTGTTCTATCGTTTATTTCCAATTCAATAGGTTGAAAACTTTCAATTAAATCAACCAATTCCTTGACTTTAATCTTTTTAACTTCATTTAGTGTTTTAACAAGTTTTACAACTTGTTCTTTTTTATTTCTACTTATTTCTTCTTCCCTGAGAGACTCTTCAAATGTTGGTTTCTCTTTGTTTGACTTTCCAACACCCATTTCTTCTAGTCTTTTATTTTCAGCAGGTGTTCCACCACCAGAACTAAACTTGCCATCTTCATCTCTAGGATGCTTATTTTCTTCCCATTGAGCCATATTACCCCCCCTAAAATCCTTTGTTCTGCCTTATCTGAAAAGACATTACCACCACGAGAAAAAAGCCTTTGTGAAAGGCGTTCTTGATATTTCTCTTCACTTTGTCTTGCCCAGTCTGCTTTGCTCTTAAATCGCTCACCACTAGGCAACTCACCTAAAACATCTGTTCCTTGAATAAACTTAATGCCTATTCCCTTTTGAGATAGTCTTTGTGCTTCATTTTGAGCAACTTGTCCATCTCCACCACTTGTTCGCATAATTGTAAACATAGTGTTGTATGTTATCGCACCACCATCTTTCAATCTTTTAGTTACTGGAGCAACTACTTGCTGACCTGTTCTGTAGTTGTTGTTACCAAAGTATTCATACATCTTCCCACTCGGATGATGTCCATAGCCACCAAGATAAAGCCTCATGTCTATCTCCTTTTGTTTAATATCAAGAGAGTCGCAAGACTTGAACTTGCTGATTTACATATAACTCTCATAAAAAACACCTCTCAATCGAAAGGTGTTTTTTTTATTTAATTATTAAGCCTTAGCAGAAACTTCTTCTCCGACAATCTTTGCATAAGCAAGTGCAGGGTTTGCAACACCACCACCGAATACGCCTTCAATTTGAGCATAGCAACCAGTAAAGTCGATTGCATCCTTCAAACGAAGTGTTTCAATGTCGCCTGCAATACCAAACGCATCTTTGTCATAGATGATGTATTCGCATTTAGCAGCATTGCCAGTATTTTTAGCAGCACTGCCAACTCCAAGTGGAGTTCCAGAACCAATAAGGTTAGAAGTGAACACATTCAAACCATAAAGGCGACCGATTTTGCCTTCTTTAAGCATTTCTTCGTTTGTCTCTGGAATGAAAGCATTTGCTGCCTTAGATGCACTTTCAAGGAAAAGATTTTCCATATCTGGTGAAATAATAAGGACATTTGCTTTACCACCATTTACTCTGATTTGCTTTCTATCCTCAAGAATTGATTTTGTAAGAGCCTCAAGAGTTGTGTCGGCAGTTGTATTTGCACTTCTAGTTGCTCCACCTACTCCAACTGCATCTTCTGCTGCTGGTTCAGCAAGCAAGTAAGATGTATAAAGCATTTGACATTTTTCTTTGAAAGATTCAATAACTTCACTTACTTTGTCAACACTCTTTCCACTTGCACGAAGGTTCTCTACAAGGTCATAGCACTCTTCAGAAACACTAATTCTATCCAATTTCTGAATAAGAACAAGAGTGTCTTGAGTGTTTGTGTGCTTGAATTTCAAACCATCTGCATCAGTGGTTTTTGTTTGAGAGGCTTCTACCTTGCCGAGTTTACGCATGTAGATTTGTCCACCTCTCTCGTTGTATTTGTCTGTGAAAGTAACACCAGCCTTAAATGTCTGGTCTTTGAAAAGGTTAGCAATCAAAAGTTTGCTAAACACTGAATCAACAGTCTCTTTGCTGTTGAATCTGAATGAACTTGGTAATACTTCTGTGTATTTTGGCATTTTAATTTTTCTCCTTTAAAAATAAGATTTTTGAGTATTAAAAAAGAACGATTGCTCGTTCTAAAAATCCAACTCTATTTTTAAGATTTAGGGTCAATGCCCATTGCCTTAAGGCGTTTTTCTTCTTCTGTCAGACCATCTCCATTATCTTCCAAAGGCATTCCAAAAGGTTTAACTTCTGGTTTGTTTTGTTTAAGCCATTCTGGATACTGTTTGATAAGGTCTTTCAGTTTGTCGAGGTCTTCAAGAGAATGAATCTCTTGCATAAACAACTTCTTGGCTGACTCAAGTCTATCTTCTCTCACATTAGCCTTTACAAGTTGAAGTTCTACTTTTGTTTCTAACAATTCTTTTGAAGTGTTATCAACTCCAGCATTATCTTCAGTTGTCGGCAAAGTGTCTGTTGTTTCAGTAGAAGAAGTGTCTTGATTATCATCTTCTGCAGTTGTTTCAGTTCCTTGAGAACTATCCGTTGTGTCAGTAGAATCATTATCATCTGCATTAGGCTCAGTGTCAGTTGCATCTTGTGTATCTGCATCATCGCCATTGTCTTTAGAAGGTTCTTCATCTGAGTTGTCAGATTTATCTTCTTCCTTATTTTCATCGGTTGAAGTTTCATCATTATCTTCAGAAGTGTTTTCTTCTTTGTTTCCTTCTGCATTCTCTTGTGTTTCTACTGCCTTTGGCGTTTCTTCAGTCTCTTCCCCCAATACTTCCTTAAGTCTATCCTCTTCGTTGTCATTGACATCAGATTCGGTAGTATCATTCGGAAAGTATTTCTTAAATACATCTCTATATTTAGGGTTGAAAAAATCAACACCAGACAATTTTGAAAGTTCTTTCTTTAATTCCTTAACCATGATATTTCTCTCCATTCTTTTAAGTTATTTAGCCTTTATAAGAGTGCTATACTCCAAATTAACCTTTAATGAGTGTTATTCTCTAATTAGCCTTTGTCAAGAGTTGCTATTCTCTAAATTAACATTTTTAGGAGTGTTATTCTCCATATTCGTATCAGAATTAGTTTCGCCACCTTGTAGGACTGGCTGACCTCTTTCTGACATAATATCAAGAAGTTCGTTGTCTGCATCTTCATCCGTGTATTCATCATTCAAGTCTTTAATGGCGTGTTTCTGTGATTTCAAACCAGCCATAACTTGATTTGCCAACACTTCAGTGATGTTCTCTGCACTTGGACTGATATAGTCATCAAAGTGAATTTTGATAAGACTTGAATAGTCAAGCACTTCCTTACCTTCAATGTAATCAAGCATTTGCAGATATTTATTAAGCAGTTCTTTGAGTGTCTTTTCCCAAGTATTCAAACTCAACTCTCTTGTTCTCAAACTTGTCTTTTCTCTTGCCTCTTGGCTTTCTGCTGAACTATTGATGCTTTCAAGACCAGTAAGACCAAGTGTAGTTGGAGCAAGACCTGCTTTATTGATTGCAACAGACATTAAGTTTTGAATTGTTCTTGTATACGCTTCCCAGTTTATATCTGCCTGAGTTACTTGCCATAAAGACTTTGGATTAGCAGGATTAGCACTTGACTTTGTTGTGATAATAGTTTTGTTAAAATGATTAACCTTTAAATCATTACCATCAACATCTGAAGGAACAAGACCTTCATCAATGTATTCTTTGATTCCACCTTTACGAATAGCATCTACCAAATCACTTATTGTTTCGGTCAATGCATCTTCTATTGTGTCAAGTCCTTGAATATCTGGAACACCTCTCTCCCCCTTATAGAGTTGATTAGAGTTCGCATTCTTCTTAAAGACAATAGGAAACTCTTTAAAAGGCAATACCTTGTCTGAAAGGTCTATTTCTCTATCAAAGTGTAAACTGCACTCTTGAACAAGACTCTTGTCGCTAGGGTCAACATATTTGTTATCATAATAAAAGCGATATGTAATACACACATCGCCATTCATGTTTTTATAATATATTTCCCTTAACTCATAGTTCTCATCTTCAGAAGAAGGCACTTTGATAACAAAAGATTTAATGTGTCCTCTTGAATAATTGACTTCAAAGAATTGTGGCTCAATAACATCAATAAGTGGCTTATCACTTATTCTAGGGTCATAAGATAACCTATAAAGGAAATCTCCTAAACCACTTTCAAGATAGACACCTTCTGCAAATCGTGCGTTTAAACAAGCATTATCAATGAACTCATTGAGTTTGTCATCTATTGCTTTATTATTGCTTGCACATTTAAATCCGTTTGAAGCAACAAGATTAACTTTTCCTTGAACAATCATAGGACAAATACCAAAATAAACAAACGCTTGTCCATCAATGTCTTGTGCCATGAATTTATCTTTTACATTAGCAGCAATCCACTTATCTTTGAGTAATTGCTCTACTCCTTGTCTATAAAAGTTTCTTATAGTAACTGTGTCATTACTTAACAATGCCATGTTTTGAGCAAGATTGAATTGATATACAATAGCAGACCTAACTTCATCTAGCACTGTTTTGTTTTTCATGTTAAATTTATAACTTGTCATCGACTTCCCTCACTACTTTCAATATCACTATAAAACAAACCATCATTAAACTTCTTTGGTTGTTTATTAGTCATCTTGATATAATTTTTAACTTCCGTTTCTGTATTAAGAATATCCAAAGGTATTTTTGGCTCTTTGCTAGTATCTTCAACACTATCATCTAGTCGCCACCCATTAGGCTTGTATAACTTTTCAAATTGCTCTTCTTCAACAACATTTCTTATACTGCCTTTGATAATGTTTACTCGCATATTTACCTCCTACTTGTTTGTTTTGTGATATAGTTCCAATTCTCAGTCAGACCATAAGTCAAACTATCTCCTATATCGTTGTCTTGAACACTTAAGTCAAGTTCTGCACCATCTTCATCAAGAAGTATTCTTGTGTGTGCATTGTATGAATCTATTGCATGAGAACTCCATAGCAAGCGTTCTTGCACCAATAATTGTTGTTTTAATTGACATCTAGTAACCAAGTCTATTTGTCCAGCAACATGCTTTACTGAACCTTTCACAGTGATTGTTGGAAATCTATTTCTTTCTCTCCAAGTGTTTATTAAGATATTCTCTGCACAATCAATAGCAATCTTCTTGAACTTGTGCATATATCTAACCCACCACCACTCAATCTTCTCTTCACATTGTTTGATTATCTCATCATGACTGAATGAAGGAATCTTCCAACACTCTAATACGATTATTCTTTGATAGCCTTTAGAAAAGCCAACAAGCGAAGCAATAGTAGATGCTTTATCAGTTCGACTGATGTCCTTATTTGAGCCTATATCGACAAATAAACCAATCTCTTGTAAGTTGTTAAGGTTTATATCTTCAAAGGCTCTAAGGTGGATTTTCTTGTCCATAAGTTGAGCATACGCTGCACCTTCAACAAAACCTCTACATCCTAGTATCTTTGAGTAATAATAAAAAGAGTTGCTAGGATACAACTCTTTTAGTTTTGCTTTTTCATCTTCAGTTAAGTGTGGAGCATCATCTTCCATATTGAAATGATAATAATGCATGTATGGTTTATCTTCTATCATTTCTGCAAGTTCTATTGCTGGAACACTGTCTTTAAACATGACTTTTGCATGATTCATAAATTCGGTGTAAAACTCTTGTGTTGGAAGTCCACCATTTGTTGTTGCTATAAGTTTACATCTTCTTGACAATGCACGACCAAATGCTTCTCGTATACAGTCAATGTGTAATACTGATAATTCTTCAAGCCACAATCCATCTGGATTAGAACCAAGAATTTTACTCCATGCATTTTTGTTATCTGCACCTACAATGTAAACAGTCTTATCTCCATGTAAACCATGAAAGATAAATTGTATACCACCTTCCTTTGCTGCTTTGTATTCTTCTCTACAAAAGTCAAACAAGTTATAGAAACTATCTTTGTTGTGAAGTATGTTTCTAACTCCTGTTCCCATATTCTCACAGATGATATAGAATTGAGTTTCTTCTCTTGGTGCATGTAAGAGCCAATCAGCAAACTTATGACCTGCTACAAGTGATTTAGAGCAACCAGTAGCACCAGCAAGCAGAAGTATTTGCGATTCATCTGCCATAAGTGCTTGCATCTTTGGAGTCCAGATAATATCACTAACTTTCACTCAAGTGTATTCCTGCCTTTTCAAACTCTTCTTTCATTTGAGATTTTAGTTTGTTGAGTTCCACCATAAGTTCATCCCATGTGCTATCTTTCATCTTGTTGATAGTTTGACCGATTAAACGCTTATATTTTCGTTCTATCTTTCTTTGCTTATCTTTTAGTGAATGTGCCATGTTTCGCTCCCTCCAGATATTCTCTTAGCAACTCTTGGTTGTCATTCTTAACAGTTGCATCAACCTTATCAACAAATAAAGCATTAGCCTTCCCTAGAAGTTCCAATGCTTTTACTTGGTCTTTTGCTCCCACTATCTTTTTGACAACTCTTGCTTGACTTGTAAAGTCTCCTATGTTCTCAGTAACAACAACATCTTCTTCAACTTCACCACGAGCAAGTGCAGTCAATCTCTCTTGAATCTCTTGAACATCCATAATCTTTTTCTTTTGGACTTTGCCAGTCAATTCTTTGATATAATTTTGTATGTCAAGTTTTGTCAAGAGAACTTGTGCTTGTTGTCTTGCTGTTTTTTTACTATAACCTGCTCTTATAGCAGCCTGTGTTCCATTGAAGTCTAAAAGATACTCTAAACAAAAGGCTTTCTGCTTATCACTTAGAGTGTCAACATTTTCTTCAGTTTCTTTAATTTCAGTTTTCACATAAAACCTCCATGAGAAATATAATTTTTATTTAATATTAAAATTTTTATAATTTAATATTTTTTATATTATTAAAAGAAAAAAATATATAAAAAAAGAAACAGGATTGTTCTCTCTGTTCCTTTTTTATCTACTTTAGTCTCTTCTGCGACAATTATAGCATAGCACACTATAATGTTGTATTACAAGTGATTAAATGTGATTGTTTTTAACTATTTTTAATTGTTTTTAACTATTTTTACTTTTTTTTGCTTGTAAAATTAAGATTTTTTATAAAATGTGCCTGATTTTAGTCTGTCTTTAACACCACGAATATACCCCTTCAAGAAGGATTGTTCTGTCGGAAGTTGCTGATCTATTTTGTCAAGTATTCTAACAACTCTTTTTGTCTCGACCACAAGCCCAGATTGTAAATATACTTTAATAAAACCATCTATACTTATTTTTCCTGTTATGGTCGAAGAATTTAGTCGTAACATGTTTATTTCTTTATTTTTTTCTTTGAGCAATTTTCTGTAATAATCTCGTTCTAAAAGCAAATTTACAGTAAACTTAAATAATTGTTGTTCATTCTCAATCTTAAAACCATCAATTTTTTTGGGATAAGTTACCTTTTCCACAACCCCAAACTTTTCAAGTTCTTTCACATCCATATCTTTTTCAAATTCTTTCAAATCAATTTCATTTTTAAGCATTCTTATCTCCTTTCTCGATTTGGTATAAAAATTTGACTGGAACTTTATAATAGTCATCTTCCAAAATAGCACCACCACACCAACAATTCATTCTAATCTTCTCGCAAACTTGCTTGGTGTTGGTTTTAAGTTTATTATCAATAAGTTCTTTAAGACAATCATCAAAGTCGTCATAACAATTTGCATCTACTTGTCTACACATATCATCTATTGCATCTTGCATAAACTTTTCACTTATTTTATAGTTTTTGATTTCTTCATCTTTTTCTTTGAGTTGTTGCTTATAATCCCTTTCTCTATCAAGACACCCTTTGATTTCTTTCTCGATATGTTTATAAGCACAATATCCTTGCCATTCCTTTTCTGATAAAGTCCTTTCCTTACTCATTCTTCCCTCTTAGTTCTTCAATTCGCTGATTGATATAATGTGCTAAATATGTCCTACCATCCACAAAGTTTTTCACTATTTTTAGTTCGTCTATCGCCCTTTGGTTTTGCACTGATTTAATTGTTTTGAGTGGACAAGTAGAATGTCTTTGTTCAGATATATTTTCATCACTATCACCTACTTCTTTCCATGACAACAAACAATAACATGGATACTGTTCGCAATCAACACCATAAAACAGGCAATCATAGCAATTCTCTGGCAACTCACTCACACAAACTTGAATTTCTTCTTTATCGGTCATTGTTGTCCTCCTAATTAAAAGCACTGCCTCTATGCTCTAGGTTAGAACATAGAATAACTTTTTTTAGTTCTATAAACTCTTCTAAAATCTCTTTGGCTCCTTGTATTTGTGGATATTCATTCTTCTTTAACATCTGCTCCAGATCATATAACGAATAGTTTCCTTTTTTGAACTTAAGAGAGTCAATATAAAGAGTGTTATAAAATTCATTTAAGTTCTGTTCATCATTGTCAAAAATAATGTCTGGCTTATACTCCATTTTTCGCTCCATACTCTTTGATTAGATGCTGAATATAAGTCTGGAAAGCATCATAATGAAAATAATCATCTTGTCCACACACTGTCGCATATTTACTCACATTCTCTAATGCCTTAACTACATTCGCATTTTCGTCAATAATCTTCACACTCGCAGGAAAATCTTGCGATCTACAACTCTCTTGCATTGACTCAAGTATTTCCTTCATATACTCTTCTTTGTTTTGTTCTATCTCTTGTTCAAGTTCTTCTGGAAAGTCTATTGTCATTTCGATTTGAATTTTCATTTTTTAGTTTCCTCCTGTGCTTTTCTATAATAATTTTGTGCCTCTTCATTTGCTGCTTTTCCCAACTCTTTCCGAGACACTTCCATGTAGTCAGACTGAATGACTTGAAGTGCATCGCTACAAGCCATTTCACACGCTTTTTTCCATGTGTTCATGCCTTTATGATAAACTTCTTTATCTATCTTTAAAGACCTAAGTGCATCATCAATATCACACACTCTTACGAGACCATGTTTGAACAGGATTTCTCTGATAGAAATTATCTCTTCTATTTCAAAACCAAATATTGTTTTAGGAACTATTGCAGGATTTATAATAGGTCGAAATTCTTTTTTTCTTTTTAGTTCAAGATCAAGCATATTTTCAAAATAGTCGCATTGATTACAAAGTTTGTTTATTAACAATCTCTGGTCTTTTCTTAATGCACCCCATTTCCCATACTCTGTTCCTCCATCAAGTTGTGGACATCTAATGTATTCTCTAATTTTGTCTGTCAATTTTTTAGCCATTATTTGCCTCCTTGTTTTTAAGTCTAATTTCTATCTTCACATTTGTTATTTTGAAATTCTTAGAATGCACTTTAATCTTTTTTGCAACTGCCTTTGCTACCTCATGACTTGAATATTTAGCAGGTGGATTTGAATAGCAAATCATTAAGCCATTGTTTGATTCTTCCCATTCAACATAAATAGACGAAATTATCCTTTTCCTCAATTTCATAATTCCTCCACATAGCACCAAGATTGTGGAGGTTGTTTCATTGGTCTAAAGATATAATAACAAGCCATACAAACAGTGTGTTCTTTGTTGAAAGTATCGCATTTATCACAAGGCAAGCCTTTTTCATGTTTCTCACATTTGTTGTTTGGAATCAAATAAGAAAACTCGCTCAACTCTTTCGGCTCATCGTAGATTTTTAAGTCGCTAATGTGCAGAGCAAAGGCATCTTTGCTGTCTCCAATATAATCAACTATCTCTTCCATTGATAAACAACTATCTTTTAGACACTTGTCAAGTGCATCCCTATCCTTGAAATTCCAAGTATCAAATCTTCCTTCCTGATGATACACTAGCATATCAACCTCTTTAAGAATGAACTCTGCCACAACTTTGCCATTGATTGCATCTTCATCATACTTTGCCATATAATAATCAATCAAATCATAATTAAATTGACAATGTTCATTGTATCTTCTGTCTATCAAATAAGGCTGTCCTTTCGTGCAGTAAATCAAGCACTTCATTGATTCTGGTTTAACCTTTGTTTTTCCACTCAAATAGTCCTTCCATTCTTTCGGACAGGTCTTGCGAATTTCCAAAACCTTATCTTTGTTAAGAATGTTCATTGTGTGTTGTGGCTTAATTGAATACATTATTTTTCGCATACTTCACCACCAATCTTCTCAAGTTTCTTTAAGCATCTAGAACAAGTCACTTGTTCACCTTCTTCAAAACTCCAACTGCCTAACCTTCCATGTGTAGTTCCACAAAGTGCAATACCATTTTTCTTTACTGCATGAAATATTGTTCCTGCTCCTCCTTCATTACCATTTGCAAGTCTACCAGTTTTTCTCAAAATTTTGTAGTCTTTATTCATACACTCTCCTTAAACTATTCATTAAAATATTTGTAGGCTAAAGAAACATAGTTTCGCTCCATATAAAAATCATATAGAAACTCTTTTTGTTTCTTTGTAAGCCTTTTGCCTTCAAGAATTGTCGGATAAGGTATACCTTGACTTGCACTGTGAATTAAAATAAAGTTTTTGTATTTTGATAGATAATCAGCATCTGTAAGTCTTTCTTCACTTTGCTGCATTTTCCACGCTTCACTTGTCCAACCTTTTTCATCAAGAATCTCTGTTGCTTTTGTTTGATGAGTTCCCCATTCACTTGGATAAAATTCTCCATCTGGACTTAACCAACCATAATCATCATATTTTAATTTAATTTTGACTTTTGGAGATTGCTTAACTTCTTGTTGCTTTAACCTATCTATCTCAAGATCTATTTGTTTCTTCATTTCAGCGTAATCACTAGAGTCAAGTCGTTTGCCATCTTTCTCAAAAAACAACATATCCCAGTCTCCCCAAACCTGTCTTTTTGGCTCTAAATCAAAATAGTCATTAAATGCCTTCAAATCATCGCTTGTTACACTTCCCATACCAAACCAAGTCATTTGTATAAAATTACAATTCTTCAGTTTGTCAAATACTCTACACAGACTATCGTATAAATTCATTGATAATTTTGTCATAACACTTTCTCCTTTAAATTTTGTTTTTTAAAAATCTTTCATAGAAATTTTGAGCATATAGAGAACTTGTTTCACTTCTCTCTTTACAACCATGTGCATCGTTATAAATACTTTTGATTCCACAATGCTGTGTGAACATGATAAAATCCTCTTTCATTTCAAAATTTATTGCAAAGAAATTTGTTGGTTTCTTGAAGTTATCTCCAAACAAACTTCTATCTTTTTCGTGCCAAGCAACTTCAATAGGCGAAAACTGAACAAGATAGTTTTTGTTCCCACTACTTGCTGGATTTTCAATGATGGTAGGTATTCCTTTAACTTTGCAAATATAAGTAAACTTCAGATATAATTCAAAATATCTTGCTCGATCTTTGTTGCGTTCAAGAAGTCTTTTGACTGCTTTTTCATCATAGTCAATTTTCTTTCCACCAATCCAAAGTCTATATTGAAGTTCATTGGCATCACAAAAATGTGTGCAAGGAAAGAAAGCAATAATAAAATCATTTTCTTTCCTCATTTCTGAGAAGATAGTCTTTCTACCCCCCCCGAGAACTATATTGTCATATTCTTGGTCTATTTGTTCAAACAAGTCAATGACAAAATCGGTTTCGCCATAATCATTCAAAATGTCATAATCAAATGCATCATGTCCATGTGATTTCAAAACATTTTTAAATGTTCCACTTTGCTCAAACATAAGGTGGAATTTCATTTTGTATCCCCTCCTTGTTTAAAGCGTTCTTCCAAATCAGTAAGTGTCATGTTTGGTTTAAAAGTGTTATGGCTATCTTTTTCCATTTCTTTAAGCACTTGCCACAACTCTGGATGATTTGTATAAAGCCATTTTAATTGTTTAAGACTTTGCTTTGGACAAAACCAACAACCACCACGAAAACTGCTTTTATAAATTGGACTTAACAGATTGTGTTGCTTGCAAATCTCCATTGCCTCAAGTTCAGTGATGTCAAGATCAGCAAGAGTAACATATTTGTGATTTTCAGTTTCAAGTTTTTTATAACGCTGCAATCTTTTTGGCTCATCTTTGGCAATGCCAATATACTCAGTTACTGATTCGCCACTTTTCAAAATCTGCTTGATATACTTGTTCATTGGCTCTAATTTAAGCCTAGAATTACACCATGCACCGACAACATAAGGAAAGCCATAGTTGTCTCCGATGTGATTACCCTTTCGCTTTACTCTATAAAAATGGCTCTTGAAAGTCCATCTTGATGAAATGCGTTTAACTGTTATGTTAAACTTATCTTTAAGTATTTTTTCAGCCTGTGGAATCCATGCTGCCATTTCTGGCGTTTCTCCACTTAAAGATTTTTCATTAAATCGAATATCACAATAAACAACTTCATCTAGTGGTAAGCCAAGTTCCAGAATTTTCAATAGCATTGCTAGGCTGTCCTTTCCAAATGAGCAACTTGCTATATATTTCATTGCTCACCTCTAAAAGCCAAAGACATATTTCTTGATATTTTCTTCGCCAACGAACTTAATTGCATCTAACAATACTTCCTTGCTATTTGCAAATATAGTTCCTTGAATAACGCAAGACTGCAACCAGTCAACAACAATTTCACCTTGAGTCTCATCAAAATACATGAAATACCTTTGTCCTTCGATTGCTTCTTCTGTGTCGTTTTCTTCAACATACTTCCTAATTTGATTTGTAAACTTCAAGCAATTTTTTTGTCTTTCAGCCTCTTTTTGATTTTTGAAGAAGTTAAACATATCAAGTCTTTTAGCATTCTTCTTATTTTCCTTTGTGTTCAAGCAATTTCTGATTTGCCCTGTGCTTTGAATGAAATAATATCTTTCATCCTTTTGTGGTATTGTAATAAAAGTTTTTTCGTTATCCATAACATTCTCCTTTTCACTTTGGATATAGATTTTTTTAAGTTTATATCTGAAGTAGCCACCTTTATCGTCTACTTTAATTACTCTTGTTTTGCCATCTTCAAATACAACAGTTCCATTACCAACATCAACTGTATAAGAAGGTGGTGCAGATAAAATAAATTTTTCAAGTTTGTCTTGATATTTAAAAATAAGGACAATATCAAAGACACAAACATTGAAAAGAACAAACCAGTCTACAAGACTTAATTCGCTCCAGTTTATGAATCCACTTCCTAAAAAGCAGATCGTTGCAACTCCCACTGTTCTAAAAATTGCAACAATGATTGCAAAATACCAATAACGCATTTTCGTCATTCCAGCGACCATGCACAAAGCATCATCTGGAAATACCGGAAATAGAAACATCAATGGCAATAGCATTTTTGATTTCATATCTAGCAAGTTTTGTGCTTTCTCAAGGCTTTTCTTTCCGACCAGTTTTTCGATTGTTTTCTCCCCCAATGTGTTCCCAATAAGAAACATAAGAGAAGATGCAAGAAAGACTGAAATTGTGCTTATTATAAAGCCATATAAAGCACCAAAGAGAATTATTGAAACTGCAATAAAAGTTGCAGAAGTTGCTGGTATCATACACAAGAGTGTTGAACAGGTTGTAAACAGTAATATAAATACCACCCAACCCCAAGTGCCACACTTTGCAATAATTTCTCTTAACCCTTCAATGTCGGTTACTCCCAATGCTCTCAATGTAAAATAAATACCAACACTTAAAGCAGTCAACACTAAAATTAAAATTAAAATTTTAATCCACTTTTTCATGATTTTTCCTTTTTAGTTTTTAGAATAGAAATAAACTTAACTGTCCATTTGAATCTACTTTATTTAATCTATCGTTGCTCACTCCAACCCACTTAGTTTCAATATCCCAACCTAGAAATTGCCGATCAATATCTTTTGCTGCAACACAAGTTGTTCCACTACCAACAAAAGCATCAAATACAATGTCTTTTGGCTGTGTTGCATGTAACAAGTGTTTTTTCACCAATTCCATTGGTTTGCAAGTTGGATGGACAAATTTAGATTTATCTTTTACATTTGCAGGACTAACAAAGTATTTCGTTTTATATTCGTAACCATCGTTGAGTTTTACCCCCCCTCACGAAAATACAAACAATACTCTATGTCTGGTAGCCAACTATTGTTTGTTGATGGAGTAGGATTTGTTTTACACCAACATAGAATCTCAAAATAGCAATTATGTTTGTCAATAAAGAATTTCATAATATCAAGAATTTGCAATTTGCTACACCAAATAAAAATGTTGATTTTCTTCATAACTCGAACAAAATCGTCAAGAATGGCATAATCAATTCCATCTTCTATTGAAGTAACATCAAGTGAAGTTTTTTTTATGTTTTTTGCAATTCTTAAAGCCTCGCCACGACTTGAACATTTATGAGTTTCATAAACATCTGCCATTCCCATAAGTTCAAGCCTTTTCTTCGCTGTTCTTTCCCCTAATGCACTACTTCCACTGCCACCTTGATTGTAAAGATATGGAATATCTGTATATATACAGTCAATACATTTGTCTGGAAGTTCTTTTATTGCTTTGTAACTATCTTCACAATAAACTGCATTTAGATCCCACCTAGCCAATTTCATTATGCACCTTCCATTTGATGCAACAATGTCATGCCTTGATAAAACAAACTTCTTACATGTGAATAACTTTTGTCTAATTCGGCTGCTATTCTTTTCCAACCAGTTTTTGTGAAAAGCCTTATGGAGCAAATTCTTCTAATGTCATCATTGTCTATCTTGTCAAGGAATCTTTGAATGTCGTTTCTAACGCATTCCATTGTTTCACTTAATTCTTTTTCTTTTTTCTCAATCTCTTCAAGTCGCATTACATAAACCAATGCAGCAGGCGTTGAAGAACTATGAGAAATTGGTGTGTCAAAATCTCTGCCTTGAGGATAACCACAAGATTCTTGCAATTCTTGTTTCTTTAGTTGAAGATTAAACTCTTGGCGTTTCAATTCTTTGTAAATTCTATAAGTTTCGTCAAATGTCATACTTCCTCCTCTTGTAAAAGATTTTTCATAAACTGCCTATTCTCTTCTTTAAGTGCATCACGATGTTTAATCTTATTGACTTTGATTGGATAGCACTTTTCAAGTATTCGGCTATAAATTCTGGCATGAACAAGATCTGCTGTGTCTTGTGCTGCCTCTTCAAATTCTTTTGGCATAAAGTTTGTTGTAAGCAATAAAACTCTGTTTAGACTTGTTGCCTTATCAATGAAGTTATAGATTTGCTCATTTGCAAAGGTTGTCTGTCTTTCAGTTCCTACATCGTCAATTAAGATAACTTGATTTTGAAGGATTTTGTTGATTTCCCTTTCACCATTTTCAAAGTCTTGAGCAAGTTGAACAACAGTAGAAAGACTTGTGCTTTTAACTGAATAACCAGCATCTATCAGAGCATTGGCTATACAGTGAGCATAAAATGTTTTACCAGTGCCAACACTTCCCCAAAGCAATAAACCTAACCCCTTCGCTTTCATTTCCACAAACTTGGAAACATATCGCTTTAAAATATTTGTGGTTTCTTTGTCTTGCTGATCGTCTTTGTCAAATGTAAAACTTCTTAACTTTGCATTTGGAATTGAGAAGGCTCTCTTTTCTTCAAGTTTTCTTCTCTTTTCTTCAAGTTCTTTCGCCTCAATCTCATCTCTTCGACACTTGCAAGGAATAGAATATCTATGCCCTTCATATTCACTTTGTTTTGGCTCTTTACATTTAGAGCAACAAATAAAGCCTTCAGCATTCAAAAATTCATTTTCCGATAACTTAACTTCCATAGGCTAATCCTCACTGTCATAGTCTCTTGTTTGAGAGTTGTTATCGGTTATTGTAAGTTCTTTAGCCGACATTACAGACTTTTGATTGTTTAGCACCCAACATAAGTCAAGAGTGTTATATTTTGGCTGCACAATGTAGGTTTTGTTTGCATGAATGAGAAGTTTCTCAATATCTTCCAAAGTAGAATTAACAGACACTTCTTCATAAATCAAACCTAGCCTATAGTCGCCATTAGGATCTTTTTTGTGCCTTTGAAAAATGACTGGACTTAATTTTTCGCAAGTGCTTATTAACTCTTGAAAAGTAAATTTATTTAATAAATCACACGCACACGCCTGTATATTCTCGTTCTCTTTTTCTTCTTGTTCTATTCTATTCTCTTTCTTATTCTTATTAGGCGAGAACGATAGTTGAGTGTTAGAAGATTGTTCGCCACCCTTTCGGCTACTATTCGCCGAATGTTCGCCGAATGATTTACGAATAATCGTTGCACCCTCTGAAAAAGGTGGAATTTTACTTGGTTGAGGCTTGTCTACCTTCTGCCATTTAGACCAATTTTCAAGTTGGTAATATTCGTTGTTGTCCATCTGATAGAATCTAATAGACATAACTTTAGCAATTTCATTGAGTGCAGAATCAACTTTTTTAACAAGTTTTATATCTTCGCTATAAGGAAAAAGAATTGACTTCAAATATGCAGGTTTGCTCTTGCCACGACCTTCATCATCGGCTTGTGAGAATAAACCTATCCAAACAAGTTGTGCAAAATTACTTAATTCGGAGTAATCTTCACTCGCCCAGATTTGAGGATCTATCATTCTTTTTCTTGCCATGATATGTCCTCCCTAGATTTGATTTTCCCTTCTTCACAAAGCCTACAGAACTCATCAATAGGTTTTGCTGATTCCAAAATCTTTTCGGCTCTACTGTGCATCTCAAGAGAAGATTTTTTAGCATCTGGATAGTCCTCAAGATATTTAGCAATTTTATATCCCCTACGCTTAGAATGTGAAATGTAAGGAATATTCTCTTTTCTTCTTAAGAGTTCAATTTGTCGGCGAACTTGTCTCTCACTATCAGTTTTAAATTCAAGTTGCAAACTTTCCTTTGAAGCCCATTTCTCAGCCAATATTTGAATAAACTCATAAAACTTTGCTTTCTCTTCTTCGCTCATTTCTGCAATAGGTTTTCTTAAATCAATTTTCATCTTTCACCTCTTTCAAATGAATAACCAGTTTTGGTTGTTTTGAGTAAAACTTTGAAACATGCAACTCTATAACTTGGTTGTCATCATAATAAGCAACCTTATTAAGTGCATCACAAACAATCTTGGCAATATTATCCAAATCTGGCTTTGTTGTAGGTCTTAATTTGCCACTTAAAGCCTCAATTTGTTTCTTCTTGCTGAAACTCTTTGGAATCTCATAATCAGCCCTAATTGTCATAGAAATTGGCTCACGAGTAAGATCTTCCTGCAATCTACAATTCATGTAACAAAGTTTGATTAAATTTTCATAATTCGTTGTTTTATCGGGAGTATAAGCAAGAGCAAAGCCATTTCTCTGAGTTACTTTAACTCTTGCTTTCCCTTGAGGTTTACCAAGAACTTCAAATGTGATGTCCATGTTTCACCTCTATAACTTTTTAATGTTTAAACGCTGTGTTATCCCACCTTGCACTGTATAAGGTTTTCTCTCGGTCTCTGTTATTGTTACAAGGAAGTTCCCAGCAATAACTTTCTTTCTTTGCCCTACTGCTTGCTTGATTTTGTCGCCAATCTCGTTGTATTCGTCTGCAATAGGTTTAAGTTCGTTTTTGCGATTGATAAGTTCTTCAATAGTGCCATCATCAACCTCTGCCTCGATTGGTTCGTGTCTCGCTGTGCAACAGTGTCTCAAATCACATTTCTCACACATTGAACAATCTTCACAAGTCGCAAGTTCGCTATAATCATTCTTTTCAAGAGCAGCATAGATTCTCTCTGCTTTCTTAAGAAGTGCATCTGCTTTGTCATAGTCAAATGCAACTTGAATAAGTTTGATTTGTCCTGTAAGTTTGTTTACAAGGCAGAAATAACCTTTTTCTTTTCCAAACTTCCACATATACACAAGAAGTTGTGAAGGATAAGCACGAACATAATATTTTTTAGATTTATAAAAATCTTCAATAGAGTTGAGTTTGTCATATTCTTGTGGAGACAATCCTTTAACTTCAACTGGATAGAGTTGTCCATCTTCTTCTTTAATACGAAGATCTTCTCTTCCAGTAATAAGTGGATTTTCAACTTTCCAACTTCTTTCTGTTGGCGTAATCACCTCAAGACCAGATTCCTTTAATGATTTAATAGCATAATCTTCAATAGAATTTCCCAAATCGAAAATGCTCTGAAGTGTTGCATCGTGTGGTGTCTTATCTTCCCAGTTCTTAATTGAAAGATACAAATATCTTTCACAAGGATGTCCAACACTTGATGCTCTCAAATTATTGCAAGGGTAAACCTTGATTTTATTCTGCTTTGTTTCCAGAATCAGTTGATTCAGTTTCTCTGCTGTCATCTAATCCACCCTCCTTTGCAAGTTTTTGGCACTTCCTACAAAGTTCTTTGCCATAATAAGATTTTGAGTAAGATGCTTCAGCAGAACTTATCTCTGCTCCACAATGTTCACATATAAAGCCACTTCCTTCAACTTTGGATGTTGCTTTTTTACTTTCACCCTTAAATGAATAGCCTTTAAGTTTTGAAGTATCAATACCACCTTTGGCTAAATCTTCAACTGTAAGATTTCTAAGCCCCGGCAATATTCTTTTGATACCATTGTTAATGCAGTTTGTATATGCTGACAACTTAACATCTCTCATGTCAATCTCGTCTGGTGATTTTCTAGGCTTGTCTTTACCGGCAGATGCAAAGAAATCGTCAAAACTACTTCTTGCACCTTCTGCCTCAATCGTTGCACCAGCAAGAGAGAATTTTCCTTTATATGTGAATGTGTAATGTCCATCGGCTCTTGTTTCTTTCTTTGGCTCTTCAATTTGCCAAGAGATTCCAAATAGTCTTGCAACCTTTGTTGCTCCACTTTCTTGAAGATATGGAATGCCACCAATAAGCACCCAATCATTAACTGTTGTCATTTTTAAAGAGGCGTTCATGATTTTATTCATTGCCTCAATTCTCTTCTCTGCTTGGTCTGCAAGCATTAAGATTGTTTCATTCCCAAGAATATCAAAGGAATCATTTTGTGCTGATACTTCGTTTTGGCTATCAACTACAACAAGGTCTTTATTCTCCATCTTCATCACCTTCCTTTACAACTTCTTCAACAAAATCATTCATAATAGACTTTCTTGAAGCACTAATTTTCTCATTCAGTGATTGATGAATATTTGTAATCGTAATATCCAAATTCATTAACTTTTGAAAAGTTTCTTTGCTTGGCTCTAAACTTGAAGCATATTTCTCAAATTTGCTTTGCAGGTCTTTTGTTTGTTCATAAAGCGACTTCAATTCTGTATCGCTTTCATTTTTCATTTCTTCTTCAACCAACTTAGTTGATATTGATAGGAGCATTTCTCCCAATTCTTTTTTGAAATCCATAATAATTTCCTCACTTTTTTAAAATTTTTTTTGATTTTTTTAAGTGAGTATGCTAAACTAAAAAAGAGTTGATTAACATTTTTTGGTTAGCAAACTCGTGATGGATTATTAGCAGTGTTCTTGGTCGGATGTCGCTAATAGTCCATTTTTCTTTAATAGGTCAATTACAGCAATTCTTAATATATCGCATTTTTTGTGCTTAACACCTGTTTGACTTGTCTTAATCAATGCAAGAGATTCTATTCCATCATACAAATCAGGATCGAAATAGCCACCGATATATTTTTCTTGTCTAATTGCTTCTGACTTCTTTTCGTCTTTTTCAACCAAAATGTCATCACCTCCTTTTAAACAAAAAATAGGCTTGTCAGATAAGACAAACCTATAAAATCAAATAAAAAATAGGATTTATCATCTTACTGACAATCCTATATTAACATAACAGAAAGTAAAAGATTTAAAAAAATCTCTTGAAAATTCAAGAGATTTTATTTATTTTAACCAACATCTGTTTCGTCTGTTTC
The DNA here is from genome assembly GCA_949841595.1 of uncultured Christensenella sp. Classification (GTDB taxonomy): domain Bacteria; phylum Bacillota; class Clostridia; order Christensenellales; family UBA1242; genus Caccovivens. The sequence goes on from CATKZB010000002.1 coordinate 35,787, forward strand.
AACTTTAACAGGAACAACTGTTCTATATTTCTTCAAACCAGTTCCGGCAGGAATAAGTTTTCCGATGATAACATTTTCTTTGATACCAATCAAATTGTCAACTTTACCCTTCAAAGCTGCATCAGTCAAAACTCTTGATGTTTCTTGGAATGAAGAAGCAGACAAGAAACTTTCTGTTGAAAGAGATGCTTTTGTGATTCCAAGAAGGATTCTTCTTGCGATAGCAGGTCTGCCACCTTCTTTCAAAACTCTTTCGTTTTCTTCTTCACAACGAGAAATGTCAACAACATCTCCAGTGAGAAGATTTGTGTCACCAGAGTCTTCGATCTTAACTTTCTTAAGCATTTGTCTGATGATGATTTCAATATGTTTGTCGTTAACTTTAACATCTTGTCCACGATAAACTGAAATAACTTCAGAAAGCAAGTATTGTTGAAGTCCCTTAAGACCTTTTGTAACCAACAAATCAGAGGGATTGATTGCTCCAGCTGTAAGTTGAGTGCCCGGTTCAACGGTTTCACCATTCTTAACTTTTAGCACTGCAGGTTTTCTAACTTCATAATCAATGTCACCTTCTCCAGTGACGATTGTGATTTGATATGTTTTTGGATCTTCTTTGATTTTAACCTTTCCAGAAACTTCTGAAAGCAAACATTCACCCTTAGGTCTTCTTGCTTCAAAAATTTCTTCAACTCTAGGCAAACCTTGAGTGATATCTGCAGCGACAGCAGCACCACCAGTGTGGAAAGTTCTCATAGTAAGCTGCGTACCAGGTTCACCAATTGATTGAGCTGCAATAATACCAACAGCTTCACCAAGAGTAACCATATCTTTTCCAGCCAAGTTTCTACCATAACATTTTGCACAAACACCATGTTTGCAACGGCATGTGATAAGTGAACGTATTTGAACTTCTTTAATGCCAGCCTTAACAACTTGAGAAGCTTGTTCTTTTGAAATCATTGTGTTTGCAGGAACAATAACTTCTTTTGTCTTAGGATCAACTATGTCATCAACTGCAACTCTTCCATAGATTCTTTCGTCCAAAGTTTCTTGAACAAAACCATCTTTAACAAGATCAGTAACAACAACACCCTTAACCTTTTCTCCTGCATCAGCAAAGCAGTCTTCGGTTGTGATAACAACATCTTGTGCAATATCAACAAGTCTTCTTGTCAAATAACCTGAATCGGCTGTTTTAAGCGCAGTATCTGACAAACCTTTTCTCGAACCACGAGAATTGATAAAGTATTCAATTGGTGACAAACCTTGCTTAAAGGAAGATTTGATAGGTGTATCGTTCTTAACACCGGAAGCTGTAGCCTTAATACCAATCATACCACAGTCTTGGTTAAGCTGAGTGTTGTTTCCACGAGCACCAGAAAGCACCATCAAACTGAATGGATTGAATGTGTCCAAATCTTTTACAACTGCATTTTGAACATGTTGAACGGCATCATTCCAAATTGCAACATTTTCATTAATTTTTTCGTCAAGTGTGATAAGCCCACGACGAAGCATTTTTTCATTTTCAAGAACTTTGCTTTCAGCTTCTTTCAAGATTTCAGCTTTTTCAGCAGGTTCTTGAATATCATAAATATTAACTGAAACTGAAGCCAAAGTTGAATATTTATATCCCAAATCTTTAAGTCTATCAACAAGTTTAGAACATTCAGAAGTTCCAAATTTGTCATAACAATCTGCAACGATTTTCTTAAGTTCTTTCTTCATAACTGGTTTGTTGATTTCAAGATCACAAACATTTTCTGGGTTTGATCTGTCAACATATCCCAAGTTTTGTGGAATAACGTTGTTAAACAAAATTCTTCCAACTGAAGTGGTAACTCTCTTTGTGTAAGTTTTTCCATCAAGTTCTTTTGAAAGTCTTACAGTGATTTCTGCTTGCAAATCAAGATTTTTTGTTTGGTAAGCATAAATAACTTCATTTTTAGAAGCAAAGATTGATCCTTCACCCTTTGCACCTGGCTTAATCAAAGTCAAATAATAACATCCAAGCACAACGTCCTGTGCAGGAGTAACAATAGGTTCTCCATCTGACAATTTCAAGATGTTGTTTGAAGCAAGCATAAGAGTTCTAGCTTCAGTTCTTGCATCAATTGAAAGAGGAATATGAACAGGCATTTGGTCACCATCGAAGTCAGCATTGAAAGCTGCACAAACAGATGGGTGAAGTTTGATAGCTCTTCCTTCAACAAGCACAGGTTCAAAAGCTTGAACAGACAGTCTGTGAAGTGTTGGAGCACGGTTCAAAAGCACTGGGTGATCTTTAATAACATCAGCAAGCACATCCCAAACGATTGGTTTTTCTCTTTCAATCATTCTCTTTGCACTTTTGATGTTGTTTGATTGATTCAAATCAATAAGTCTGTTTATAATAAATGGTTTGAAAAGTTCAAGTGCCATTTCTTTTGGCAAACCACATTGATACATCTTAAGTTCTGGTCCAACGACAATAACTGAACGTCCTGAATAGTCAACACGTTTTCCCAGCAAGTTTTGTCTGAAACGACCTTGTTTACCACCAAGCATAGCAGTAAGAGATTTCAAATCTCTTTGTTTAGAACCTTGAACAGGTTTTCCACGCTTACCATTGTCTATCAAATTGTCAACAGCTTCTTGAAGCATTCTCTTTTCGTTTCTAACAATAACATCAGGAGCTCCAAGTTCCATAAGTTTTTTAAGTCTGTTGTTTCTGTTGATAACACGACGATACAAGTCATTCAAGTCACTTGTTGCATATCTACCACCGTCCAGTGGAACCATTGGACGCAAATCTGGTGGAATAACTGGAATTACATCAAGCACCATCCAAGTTGGATTGTTTCCACTTTTTCTGAATGATTCAACAACATCCAATTTTTTTGCAGCTTTGATTTTTCTTTGACCTTTTGCAGTTTTAAGTTCTTCTTTAAGAGCTTCACTGTCTTTGTCAAGATCAACATGAGAAAGCAAAATTTTTATAGCTTCTGCACCCATGCCAGCTTCAAAAGTGCCATATCCATATTTTTCAACAGCATCACGATATTCTTTATCATTCAAAATTTGTTTATATTCCAAATCTGTGTTTTTTGGATCAGTGACAATATAATTGATATAATAAACCACTTGTTCCAAAGTTTTTGGAGTCAAGTCAAGCAACGTTCCGATTCTTGAAGGAACAGATCTGAAATACCAAAGATGAGTTACAGGAGCTGCAAGCTCGATATGTCCCATTCTTTCACGACGGACTTTTGATCTTGTAACTTCCACCCCACACTTGTCACAGACAACACCACGATAACGGATTCTCTTATATTTTCCACAGTGACATTCCCAGTCTTTCTTAGGCCCAAAAATCTTTTCACAGAAAAGACCATCTTTTTCAGGTTTTTGAGTTCTGTAATTTATTGTTTCTGGTTTTGTCACTTCGCCATGAGACCATTCTCTGATTTTTTCAGGTGAAGCAATTCCTATTTTGATTTTTTCAAAATTATTAAGTTCAAACATAAAATATTCCCCTAATTTTTTGTATTTTCACACCAAACAAATTTACTCGTCAAAATCGCCAAAGTCATCAAACAAATTCAAATCTTCAAGTCCAGCAGGCATTGAAGTTTCTTCTTCAATTTCCTTTTGAATTTCAGTTTTTTCATCATTTGCTGAAAGCATTTCGTCGATATCAAGTGTAACATTCTTCAAGTCTTTTTCAACTTCGTTGTCAATTCCAAGTTTATCTTGTTCGTCTTGAGAAAGTTCTGGCAATTCAATTTCTTCGTCATTTTCAGTCAAAATCTTAACATCAAGTGCCAAAGCTTGCAATTCTTTAACCAAAACTTTGAATGATTCAGGAATTCCAGGTTCAGCAATTGGTTGACCTTTCACAATAGCTTCAAATGTCTTAACTCTTCCGACAACATCGTCAGATTTAACTGTAAGCATTTCTTGAAGCACATGAGATGCACCATAAGCTTCCAAAGCCCAAACTTCCATTTCACCAAATCTTTGACCACCAAACAAGGCTTTTCCACCAAGTGGTTGTTGTGTGATAAGTGAATAAGGTCCAATTGAACGAGCATGAATTTTACTGTCAACCATGTGATTGAGCTTAAGCATATATTTCATACCAACAGTTGTTTTATTTTCAAATGGTTCACCAGTTCTTCCATCATAAAGTTGAACTTTTCCATTTGCAGGGAAGTTGTTTTCAACAAGAAGTTGTTGAATCTTTTCAGCATCTGCACCATCAAATGCAGGTGTGGCAACTTTCCAGCCAAGAGAACCAGCAACAAGTCCCAAATGAACTTCCAAAACTTGTCCCAAATTCATACGAGAAGGAACGCCCAATGGGTTGAGCACAATGTCAAGAGGGCGACCATTTGCCATAAAAGGCATGTCAGCTTCTGGCATAATGATTGAAATACAACCTTTATTACCATAACGTCCACTCATCTTGTCACCAACAGAGAGCTTTCTCTTTTGAGCAATAGTAACTTTAACAAGTTCATTAACGCCAGGTTCAAGTTCGTCTTTATTTTTTCTGCTGAACACTTGAACATCAACAACAACACCACCCTTTCCATGTTGAACACGGAGAGATGTGTCTCTAACTTCTCTAGCTTTTTCACCAAAGATAGCACGGAGCAATCTTTCTTCAGGAGAAAGTTCTGTTTCCCCCTTAGGAGTAACCTTTCCAACCAAGATATCCCCTGATCTAACTTCAGCACCAACTCTGATAATTCCGTTTTCGTCCAAATTCTTAAGAGCTTCTTCTCCAAGATTTGGAATATCTCTTGTGATAACTTCATCACCAAGTTTTGTAGTTCTGCATTTAAGTTCTTCAACTTTCAAGCAAATTGATGTGTAAACATCTTCTTTAACCAATCTTTCATTGATAAGAATAGCATCTTCGTAGTTATATCCTTCCCAGTTCATATAACCAACAAGAACATTCTTTCCAAGAGCCAATTCACCATTATCAGTTGAATAACCATCAATAATGATGTCACCTTTCTTGACATGTTCACCTTTCACAACGCAAGGTTTTTGATTGAAACATGTTTCATCATTTGTTTTATCAAATTTAATAAGGTTGTAAATATCAATTTCGCCTTTGCTGTTTTTGATTCTAACTTCATCGGCACTAACATATTCAACAGTTCCATCTTGTTTTGCAAGTTGAGTGTAACCACAGTCATGAGCAACTTTTGCTTCCATACCTGTTCCCACAATAGGAGATTCAGCTCTCAAAAGTGGAACAGCTTGACGTTGCATGTTTGCACCCATAAGCGCACGGTTAGCTTCATTGCTGTTTACAAATGGAATAAGAGATGTTGCAACAGAGATAAATTGTCTTGGAGATGCATCTACAAAATCAACTTGTTTTGCAGGAACTTCAATTGCATAGTCTTTATGTCTGCAGATTATTCTCTTATTAACAAATCTTCCTTCTTCGTCAAGAGGTTCAGTTGCTTGAGCGATGTATGCTTCATCTTCGATGTCTGCCATGAAATATTCACATTTATTTGAAACAACACCTGTTTCTTTGTTAACCCTTCTGTAAGGGGTTTCAAGGAAACCATATTCATTGACTTTTGCATAACTTGTCAATGTGTTAACCAAACCAATAGCTTGACCTTCAGGAGTTTCAATAGGGCAAATACGTCCATAGTTTGTGTAGTGTATATCACGAACTTCAGCGTCAGCTCTTTCTTTCTTAATTCCCCCAGGACCAACGGCAGAAACACGGCGCTTTTGTGTTATGCCTGACAATGGGTTGACTTGATCCATAAGTTGAGAAAGCTGAGATGAAGCCACGAAATCGCGCAAAGCTCTGTTGATAGCTTTTGGATTGACAATTTGTCTTGGAGTAACTTCAGAAAGTTCTTTTCCTTGCAAAGTTTCTCTGACATTTGCAACAAGTTTTGTCACACCAGAACGGAAATGATCATAGAACAATTCACCAACTGTGGCAATTCTCTTGTTTGACAAGTGTTCAATCTTATCAGTTTTTGCGATATCTTCAATAACATCAAGATACATGCTGATTGATGCCAAAATATCATCCATAGTAAGAGTTGTGATCATCAAATCTTTTGCATGTTCTTTGATTGCTTGCATTCTCTTTTCTTTTGATTTGTTATCTTTCAAAAGTTGAGCAAGCACTGGATAATAAACTTCTTCCAAAATTCCAAGTGCTTTTTCATCACAAGGGAAAACATCAGAAAGTTTAACTCTGTTGTTTCCACGAATAAGGTATTTTTTGTCAGAAAGTTGAACCCAAACTTCATTCACTCCACTTGCCTTAATCTTATGAGCAATTTCTGGAGTTGCAGTTTCGCCAGCTTTTGCAATTACTTCGCCATCAGGAGAAACAACATCCTCTGCCAAGATATGACCTTCAACTCTTCTTTCAATAGAAAGTTTTTTGTTTAAGTTATATCTTCCAACTCTAGACAAGTTGTACCATTGTTCTGAGAAGAACCAAAGATTTAAATAACTTCTTGTTGTTTCTGCAGAAGGAACATCAGCAGGCCTTGTTTTTCTTGCAAATTCCAAAAGAGCTTCTTCTTGAGTGTTTTGAGTTTCTTTTTCCAAAACATTTTTAACAAGTCTATGTCCACCAAACAATTTTGAAATTTCATCAGCTGTATAACCAAAGCATTTCAAGAAAAGTCCAAGTGTGATTTTATGCTTTCTGTCAAGAACAACTTTCAAAACTTCGTTTGCACCTTGTTCAAATTCAATATACATACCACGTTTTGGGATGATTTGTCCATGCAGAGTAGAGTTATCCCCAGACCTATCTCTCAAAAGATAGTAATTTGGAGATTTGATAATTTGATTTACCACAACTCTTTCAACACCATTGAAAATGAAAGAACAGTCTTCTGTCATATAAGGAATATCTCCCAAGAAGACAACATCTTCAACAGCCTGACCAGTCTCTTCAACAACAAAACGAGTTTTCACATTGAGTGGAATAGAATAAGTTGCACTTCTTCTTTTGCACTCTTTTTTGTCATACTTAGGCATAACATCCAAAACTGGTTCAAGAAAATATAATTTTGCTTTACCAGAATAATCCACGATTGGAGAAAATTCATCAAGAACTTCCTTGATGCCATTTTCGATAAAATCCTTGAAACTGTTTCTTTGAATTTCAAGAAGAGGTGGAATGTCGATGTAACTTTCAAGTTGTGAGAAAGTATATCTTTCTGCTTTTCCGAATTTTTGTTTTTTCAAAAAATTTGACATAATCATACTCCTGTAAAATTTAAAAAAAGGAATATGGGGGTCTCACAACCTCCTTATTCCTAAGTTTTTAAGTTAGATTTTGTAAATATTTTTTAACATAGCGCCAACTAACTAGTTAAGTTTATCAGAAAATCAAGCAAAAGTCAACAGTTTTTTCAAAAATTTTTGTAAATATTTTAAATTAGATTATTTATATTAAATAATATCACATATTTAGAAATTTTCAAAATAATTTTAGACAAGTTACAAAATTTTTAAACAAAAAAAAGATATACATAACTGTATACCTTTTCATTTTATCTATTTAAAATTGGATTTCCATAAAGGGTCACAACCAATTTAAAATTGACATCAGCATTTTTTGGAGGTCTGTTATATGAGATATCACAATAGAAAGCATTTGTTTCCTTTGGCGTTATTTCTTGTTCTGTACTTTCTGATGAACTGCCCCCAGACGTAATAGAGGCAATCACCACAGCAGAAATAATTTCTTCTCCACTAACTTTTTCATTCACAAGAACTGTCTTTCCTTCTTTTTCTTCCACTTTCAAAGTTGCACTGATATTTTCAAAAATTTCTGTCATATCATGCACAGCCACACTGCCCGTGATATTCATATAAGTGTTTTCAACCGTTTGCGAAGCAGAACTGTTGTTGAAGCCTATCACACCTCCAACATAATTGTCAACATCGCCTTTAGAATTGAATGAATAGACAATTGTTGCAACAGAAGTTGAAATTTCGTTTTGAGCATAAAGCTTTCCACCCAACTCAAAATTTCCTTCCTTTAAATTAGTTGTAAGTGAAATTGCACCGTTTCCGTTAACCATACCAACAATACCACCGATTGCCGTTTCAACCAATTTATGTCCATAAACGGCAAGTCCAACATTTTTAACAACGATATTTTCAAAAGAAACTGAACCACTGTTATTTTCAATTGAACCAACAAGTCCACCAACATAAGTAAAGCCAATCAAGTTAACTGAATCAATCAAAATGTTTTTAATTTCAGCTGAAGCAGTCACCTTTCCAACAAGTCCACCCAAATTTAAAACACCATGGTCAGAACTCTGCTCACTCACTTGAATACTTTGAGTCATTGACACTTTATCTATTATTCCACCACTTACAAGCCCTGCAAAGCCACCCACAGCTTCAGGTATGGAAGGAATCTGTTTAAAGTTTTGGAAAGCAGTGCTTGTCCCATTGATTTGAACATCTTTAAAACTTCCTCTGCTTTCTCCTGCAACAAAACCACCATAATTGTAAGCATTCACAAGAGTGTTTTGCAAAATGTCAATTTCAATCTTTTCAACTTTGACATCTGAATCAACAAAACCAAACATCAAACCAGCTTTTGCAGCCAAAACAGAGATTGCTTTATCAATAACACAGTTATAGACATTTCCGTTTCCACTTAAAACACCTGCCATAGCTCCAGCAAAAGAATAACCTTCAAAATTATTAACTCTGACATCGAAATTGTTTGAATTCAAGCTTATATCTTGATTTCTTGCTTTTGCACTATGCTGTGTATAGACATTTTGAATTTTATAATTTCCAAGTGCTAAACCAACAACACCACCAACAACATTATTCCCCACAACAACAATTTGTTCTGTTGAATTAAGCCCAACATTGACATTGATGATATTTCCTCCGTCCAATCTTCCAGCCAAAGCACCCACAACATTAGTGTTTGAGAAAGACACAACAGAAGGGTTATAATCAAGGTTCATAATTGTACCTACAGCACCTGCAAGTCCACTCTTTCCAACTTCTGCAAACATACCAGCATAAACCATAGAATCACTTGACATAAGATTTAAGCCAGAAATTGACATATAATTGCCTTCCAAACAGCCCATAAATCTTGTTGTGTACAGTTTGCTGTTATAAATATAATCACTGTAATCAATATCACAAATCAAACGATAATGCGAATAATTGTAGTTTGCCGAATTGTTCTCTTGCAAAATATAATCTTCCATATTTTCAGCACTGCTGATAAGAATTGGATTATAAACACTTCCAAGAGCTGGATAACCACTTTCATAAATATAAATGTAATTTGCATAAGTTGCACCCGTGGTGTCATCCACAATATTTTCAATTCTGTCCAACTTTCTTTTTGATGTTACCACTATATTTGACGCAACAAGTTCAATTCTTCCTGTGTTGAAAATTGAACCATTAAAGTTGTTTTTATCATTTTCATCCTTATTGAAGAACCATACTGAATTGATATCTCTGCCATTTGCAACAACAAAGTTTTTAAAATTATCCAGATTTGCAAAATCTGCTTTTCTTAAAAGTCTTATATCAGTGTTTTCATCATAGTTAATTTCACCAATGCTTTGATTTATGCCTTCATCTTGCAAATAGAAACAGTCGACGATATTTCCTGATGTTGCATTAATATTATTTATTCTTGCAAATCCATAATTTGAAGTTTGACTGCTTTCCAGCACACTTGTTGAGAAGCTTCTTTCAATACTTCCAGAATTTTCAAAAACAAAACCAGAAGCAAAAGCACCACTTTGTCTGAGTTGAATGTTTGAATAACAATCTTCAATATTTCCAGTGTTTGAATATACAAAACCAGTTATATTATTGCTTGAAACAATGGTGTTTTTGTCTCCATCATAATACATCTTTCCTGCCTCTGGGATTCCACTGACATAAGAAGCATAAATCTTTCCACTGTTTTCAATTGCAAAACCTGCAGTAAATTCTGAAGTCGTGTTAGTTTCATTTTTCAAACTTCCACCCAAGAAATAACTGCTTGCAATCAAACCACTGTTTTGACCAACAAATCCAGACAAGTTGACATTACTGAGAATATTTAGTTTAGAACGAGAATTTGTGATATATCCAGAATTATTTGCCACCAAACCTGCAACATAAGAAGAATTTGCCACACTTGAGCAAACGACAGACAAACTTGCATCGTTCAATGATTCAACCAATGCATTTGAGATTATTCCAGAATTTTGTGCCACCAACAATCCCATATTGAAAGTTGAGATATTAGTTCTAAACACAGTTGCACTTGTAAGTGTGATTGTCACATTCTTCAAAATAGATCCACTTGAAAGAGAACTAAATAAACCAATGTCGGAAACATCGTTCATATTATAGTTTCCAGCCATGATAAATTTATATCCATTTCCATCCAAGCCTGCAATGTTTGCAGTGAGTGGCTTAAATTCGGTCATATTGTGTTCAGAAGCATATTCACTGCCTGGCAAAATGATATCATTAAGCAAAATATACCATTGATCATCTTTCATTTCCAAAAGTTCTTGATAATTCTCAATTGGAAGTGGGCTTTCTTCAGTGCTTTGCTCATGAACATCAAATGCAAACTCTGTGTAAACTCTGTTTGCACCAACAGAAATCGAACTATATGAATAAGTTCCATTTCTCATAGTGTAATAAGCATTTGCAGAGAAATGATATATGTCACTTTCAGCGTTATAAACTCTCAATGGAGTCACATTAAATGCATTGATGTAATAATAATCAGTTCTCAAAATTTTGTCTTGAGCAAGAGTTTCACTTTCTCCTTGCAAATAGACTTTCCATTCGATATTTTGAGTCATATCTGCAACAAATCTGTCTACTTCTTGATTTACATAAGGATTTGAAGAATCATATTCCAAGAAATCTCTTATTGCAAATTCCAATTCAAAAGGATTTCCAACAGCAATGTTCACCACGCCATCTTGCATTCCTCTGACAATATCTTCATTCACACCTTCAACATAAACATAGTTCATCACATATTCCATAACATAAAGCGACATTGTGTCATGAGTTGTGATTTGAACATTGTCAACAACCTTTGTTGCAGTTGTTTCGATATCCACTTTAAATCCAACATCATTGTTGTAACTTATGTTGTTTTCAGTGATTTTCAAAACATATTTTCCGTTTTCTTTTTCAACTTTTGCAATATTCTCGTTTGAAGATGAAATGGAAATTTGATTTTCACTGAAACCATAAGAATCCAATGTCAATCCATATTGAAGTCCCCTTGCAACATAATAAGCTCCACCAAACTCTTGCTTATCGTCAAAGACAAGTTTTGCATAGCTTCCAAGCTTTGTTGTCAAGAAGATTGAAGAATTAATTTCTTTTTCTCCTTCATTTCCATATTTAACATTAACATCGAAGCCGACATTTACGCCATCATCAACATTGATAGAAGGCATGTAATATGAAATGAAAATTTTGCCCGTGTAATTCACTGAAGCATCTTCGTTCTCAGTCTTGAAACTTTCATTCAATTGACTATAGAATTTTGAGAGTTCTTGATATGTAAATTGCAATTTTCCATTTTCATATCTGCCAAAAGTTGGAGCAGAGACATATTCAACACTTTTGTTTGCAGAAAGTTTTTCATACATAAACGCAAACGAAGCTTCTGTTGCACCATTTTGATAATTTAAAGAGTTGTTTGAAATGGTGAATTCTTCAAAAACAGCTTCAACTGGGTCAACTGAAATTTCAAGCATTCCCCTTTGAGATGGAACAACCACATTGTCAGAAACCGAAACATCGTTAAAATTTGAGAAATTATTTATGCTGACATAGTTGAGTTCTGCTTCATCAAGCAGAATCTTAAATGAAGTTGAAGCAATTCCATCTTCAAGCTCACTTGCATAAAGATAAACAGTATATTCTCCAAAAATGTTTTCACTGAATCTGTTTAAGAACTTCTCACTTAATGTGTTAACCTTACATGTATAATCAAACACATTTATTTCATCTTTTCTTCTTGTAAATGTCAAATCAAAAAGAGATTCCTTTGAACCATTAAGAGCATTTATGTATTGTCCCCAATCTTCAACCATTCCAATGTTTTCTGGCAATCTGTCTTGAACAAGTTCACCTTTTTCATTGAAAATTTGATAGAACAACATTTCCTCTTGATTTGTTGACTCTATAGCAACAAAATCTTTAAATTCGTTGTTTGTTTGCATTGAAATTTTGCTTGTGTTAGAGTAAATTGCCGTTGCAGAATCTCTGTAAAGCACATTTACTCCAATTTGAGCTTTATCAAGTTCGTAAACAAACACATAGTCTTTGTTTCCTATCTTAACAGTTATTTGAAGCATCGGCGTCAACAAATATCTATCCAAATCATCTTCTTCAGGCGAAGAATTTTTATCTTTGAAGAAAACAACTGTTTGTTTGTTCACTTGAACAACTGAAAAATCACCTTTTGTCTCTTCAATGTCAACAGACATTTGAGTGTTTTTGCTTAAGAGATAACTTACATTTTTATAGGTCAAAATCCCAGCCTTTGAAATTGAGAATTCGTTTCCATTTGCAGAAACAGCATCATTTAATTCATAAGAAGAAATCACATGAATATTTGTGTTTGAATTTCCAAAAATTGTCACATTGCTATTGTCAGTGATGTTCACACCATTTGTGTTTGCACTTGTATAGAACATAGAAGCTTTGATGTTTTTATCAAAGTAATTAACAACATAAATATACACAGTTTGAGAACTCATAACATTCAAAATGCTGGTAAGTTTCAGTGTAGCCAATCCCGTCTTTTTAACTATGAGATTCCCATTTAAATCTATTGACAAAATATCTTGAGTTGCTGAAGTTATTGTGACATCTTGAGTTTGAACCGAGAAAGGATAAAATTGAGAGTTTGGAGCAATGAAATTCAATTCTTCTATCTCATCTTGAACCTCTTGCCCAAGTTTTCCATTCAAATCACCCTGAACGCCAAAATAATACATAAAGAACAAGTTTATTTCAGAAGCTTCAGTTGATTTCATTGCAAAAGGACTTTCGCCCAACCCTAAACTTACATCTTTTGCATCAAATGTTATTGCATTAGCTATGCTGTAAGTGTTATCTGAATTTTTCTCAACTATTATATAGTCACCATAATAATCAGAAACTGAATTTGTGTTTGTTATGATCTTATCAGAATTTGAAACAGAAACTTTATTACGTTTAAGATAAGAATCAGCACCAAAAACAAAACTCGTGTAACTTCTTCCATTTCTTGAAGAATTTCCAACAGCATAGAAACTTTTTCTTGTCAATTGGTTGCTGCCAAGACCTTCAATTTTCTTAAATTTGATCATCAACGAACTGTAGAAACTGTTACGTCCATCATCAATGGCTTCAATTATGTTTTTGTTTGCTTCGTCACCAAAATTTGCAACTCGGTCAAAACCATATTGATCATTATAAAAATCATAACCAACAATTCCACCTACATATTCCACACCACGAACAAAAACTCTTGATGTGTTTTTCAAAATGTCAATCTTAGACAACTTGTTTGTGTCAACATAACCAGCGATTCCACCAACATAATCCACATAACCAACATTTGAAGCACATGTTATCTCTCCACCCACAAGCAAATTGATCAAACTTGCATTTTCACTTTGTTCAGACTCTGGCAAAATGTCGGCTAAACCGTTTCCATTTGATTCATTATAAATTCTTGCACCACTGTTGACAACAGCGCCCACAGCACCACCAAAATATAAATTTTGATAATTTGTGAAGTTGCTAGCCCCCAAAATTTCAATTGAAGTAAAGGCAGAATAAGAAGAATAGCCATAAAGTTTGAAACTTGGATTGTTTGAAAGTTTTCTTTCAATTGTGCCAGCAGAAACACCTGCAATTCCCCCTGCAAACACCACAGAAGAATTTGCCGTTATTGTTGTTTTGTCGCTAAAATATGCCAAACTTTTTGGACTTTGATTTTCTCGGTAACACTTTTCAAAATCTTGAATAATATTACCGTAGTTTACTCCAACCAAGCCACCAAAATAGACTTTAGTTTGCGTTTTTGTTGAAATATCTGACTTGCCAAGTCTTGCGCCAACATTCAACAAATTTGCTTTGTTGACAGAAGCCAAAAGCCCAATATAAGAGTCTTGTGACAAGTTTGCATTTATTTTGCCTGAGAAAGAAACATTTTCGATAACATTTTCTTCTGAATCATCTGCATTTATTTGTGCAAACAAACCGAGATAAGTTTCGTTTTCAACATTTGCATAGAAGTTGCTATTTCCAATCATGATGTTTGTGATTGAAGCTTGTGAATTTGTCCCTTTGATCGAACCACTGAAACCAACAACTTTTCCATTCAAAATTCCAATTGGAGCAAATCCACTTACAGCAGACATATCAATAACTGAAGAAATTTCATAATGACTTCTTAAAGTGATTTCATTTGCATTGATGTTTAAAACATCTTCGGCAGTTTCCAACAGATATGGATTTGCTTTAGAACCATTTCTAAATTGAATTTCAATTTTAATAGGTTGTTGTCCTGCTTGAATTGAAGTGTAAGAATCTCCCCACTCAGCAGGATATATATATAAATTTCCAGTCAAAGAATCATTTATATCAACAATTGAATCTTGATATTCTTGGAAAAATCTTTCACATGATATATCAATTGTGTAAACTCCTCTTTCTCTTTCGCTGTTGTTGACACTGTAAGTCAACATATTTGAATAAGGATTTCCATTTGTTCTCACAAACTCAACTCGAATATTTTTGTTTGTTGAATTTGAAGGATATGTATAAACTCCAAGACTGTAAGAAAGTTGATTGTTTGAGAAATTAAGTTTTGTCAAGCTTGAAGCAAGAGAAATACTTTCAACAGTTTGATATTTAACTGCTGTTATTCTTGCATTATATCTTTTTGTTGAGTTTCTTTGTCTTAAGTTTGAATTCAAAACCAAAGTATGAGAAGCTTTAAAACGGTTTCTATAAGTGAGTGTTTCAAGATCAAACTCGCCAAAAACGCCAATTGAGAATACATTTGAAAATTTTACTTGATAACTTGCAATTGTTTCTCCAATTTCATTTTTTTCTGCAAAATCAAAATCACTAGCAAAAAACATCAAACCATTATTCAAAACCAACATAATGTTTTTGCTTTCTGTCTTCACTTCTGAGCCAAGCATGTAAGTCTTTGAAACAACAACTTCAGTTATGGTTGAATCCTTAACTCCTCCTCTCTCATTTTGTGCAAAGAAATAAACAAACTTTTTGTTAAATTTCTCTTTAACCATTTCTGAGTAGATTTGATCATTTGAAATTTCATAAGTGTAAGTGTTTGAAGCGCTGTTTTCAATTGCATTATCAAAAATATCGGAAAATGCATTTTGTTTGAAGAAATATTGATAGAAGTTGCTTGAGTTTTCATTGTTTGCCACAACTGAAAGTGTTGTTGAAACATCTTCTTCTTGAAGATCTCCATCACCAAAATACACATTGTTGCTCAAAGCATAACTCTCGCCGTTTTTCAAATAATATTCATCCACAAGAGAATAAGAACTCACATTGACAAAATATCTAAGTTCTCTCACTTTTGTTGCAAAATTTTCGACATTCACACCTGTCAATGTCACCGTGATGAATGTGTTTCCATTTTCCAAAGTGGTGATGCGATAGTCAGAACCGACACGCGACACTGCAAGATACTTTCCGTCATCAGGCACCATTCTGATTCCATCACCCACAACATTTGCATCAACATGCAAATAAGCAGAATTTCCAAAAGTGATAGAGTCTTTATTTGAAGGATTCAAGATTTCCAAATTAACAATATTATCAAAATTTGAATTTTCTTCTTTTGCATAAGAAACAAATGAAATAGACTCATTCCCTTCGTTTGCAAGTGTTATTGAAGATGTTGCTGGTTGCAAAGTTTTGACAATATTAAAAGTCAAATCCACAAACATACCATTGTCCAAAAACACCCTATAAATTCCTATTCCAGCCACTTTTGGAACAACATTTAAATTTAAATAATATCTGTTATTTTCAGCTAAATAAGGTATGCCACTATTGCAAACAATGTCAACAACATCCAATCCACTTAAAAATTGACTGGTCGTGAATTGAAATTTTTGATCGGCATAAATCTGATGACTAAATTCTTGACCACCAGCATTCAAATCCAAATAATAATATCTATAGTCTTGATATTGCTCATCCTCTTGAATTAATGTTGCACCTTCAATGATTGAACAGTCAATTGTCAAACTCAACTCATCTTTTCCTTGCAAAATATCACTTTTCAAATGAACCACAAGTTGCGTTTCAGCTTGAGTAGCACCATATTTACCCCTCACATAAAACGACTTACTTAAATCAGTGTAAAGTTTTCCTGAGCCACTTGAAACAGTCACTCCTTCATAAATCAAATCAATATAATTGCTGTCAAAAGTAAAATAAACACCATCAAAATTTGGAGTTGTATCAAAACTTGAAATAACATCCAAAAAGAGTTCATTCCAACCAAACTCAGGAAATCTGTAATAATTATAAAGAACCATTTTTTCAGGCTCTGATGTCCCATTCACAGTGAGTGCAGTTGGTGCAATTTCAATATCAACATCAAATTTGCATTCCACATTGACACTTTCATCTTCAATATCTTGAGCAATATCATAAAAAATGTTTAACCCAAGTTCTGTTTCAGTTTGAGTTTGAACATTTTGAGATATTTTCCAATATTGAATCATTTTGCCTGCAGTGTCAACATCTTCTGCTTCAACATAGTCAAACACATCAAAATCAACATGATTGTTTGATTGATGCTTAACAATAGAAATTGGAGCATCCACAACTGAATTTATCATTTCAATTTTCAAGATATATTGAAGCATATCTGGATTGTTTGGCACAATCTTTATATTATTGTCAGTCAAAAGTTCAAAGTCAGCATAGCCTGTTGTTGGATTTATGTAGCCACCCGAAATTTTAACCTCCAAACTTGGAAGAACATTCACTTCAGATATGCAATATAAAATTCTTTCATAATCAGCATTTCCCACAGAGTGGTCATAGACAGTCAACATATAAAATTTGTTAACCAAGTCTATTTTTTCTTCTTCTCCATCACGACACAAAATCAAGTCAGTTTCAACATCTTGAGAAAGTTTAACACTGTCAAAAACTTTTATATTTCCGTCAGCAATACCACCAACTCCGTTTGTGAAAACTGCCAAATTGTTTTCTAAATCAAGTCTGTTTAAATAATATGTATTAAAATTGAAATCCATTTTAGGTTGAAAATAGAAATATGTCAATCCTTTTTCAGTTGTGTTGTTATCAAACCTAAACAGACTTTCATTAGGAACAAATTCCGTGTTGTCCGAAACATAAAGAGTGTCATTCCCTGATTCCAAAGTCTTGGAATATTGATTTACAGCAACATCAACGGAACAGCTTTTTCCTGCTTCAAGAGTTTTAACATTCAAAACTCCATTTCCACCTGCAGCTGCAGTTACTGTAATTCTGATTTGATCTTTTGCGACATAAATTGGTGCTGAACAAGAAAAGATGGATGACTCATTTTCAACACTTACTTTGTTACTGAATCCGTCTTGATAGTTTTCAATTTTAAAATTTAAGTCAACACTTTCGCCAACTTCCAATTCCACAGAAGTTTGATCAGCTGAAAGTTGAATTTTGCTGTAGTCCACACCACAGCCAGCAAAAAAGAAACCTGCAAAGAAAAATGCAAATATTCCACAAAAACTTATAAACACATTTCTTAAAATTTTTGCCATAGATTTCCTTTTTGCTTAGATTATTTTCCTTCAAACAATTGTCTTACATAAGGTTGTGCCACAACTTGAACTGTTGTTCTTGCTGTTGGGCTTGTGATCAAGAATGCTTGTCCGACACCAGCTGTGACAATCGAGTTTTGCTCTTCTTCATTTATTCCACCAGCTTTTTCATACAACTGAACCAAATCGTTTATATCACTTGGTGAAAGCGAGAAAATAAGTGAATATTGACAAGCATTAATAACAGCTGTTGACTGACGTCTAATTTCTTCCGAACCCACAAAGTCGGCGATATTTTGAGTGATGACAATCTGCATTCCACCATATTTTCTGATACGTTTTGCCATTTGAGCCATAAAGTCCAAAGCGATTGGATATTTTGGATTGATGAAGATATGTGCTTCATCAACTGCAACAATAATTTTTCTGTTTTTACGATATTTTTTGTTGAAATCTTTGTTGTTGATAATTTCGTTGTTTAAATATCTGAAAACCAAAAGCATTTGAGCATTGGTGATTGTCGGATTGTTTCCTGCAACCAAAGATTGAAAATTGAAGGTAACAAAATTTTCGTTTGTTTCAATTGATGTTGGTCCATTCCACAAAGCGCTGTTTCTTCCACCCGTAGAGAATTTTTTGATGTAAGTTTCAACTGTCATCAAGTTTCTTAACGAGAATTCATCTTTTGCAGTTTTGATTCTTCTTAAAATCAAATCATAAAGTGCATCGAATGTTGGGTAATCTTCGGGCTTAAGTCTTGAAAGGTTTGTTCTGTAATCAATTTTAAACTCTTTATACATATCAATGATCAAAGAGTTTAAAACTTCAAATGCATCGGCATTGATTCCTTCCAAAATAACTCTAAAGAATTGTTCCAAAAATTGCAAGTGTTGAGAGAACGAATCATCAACAGTGTTAATAGCAGTATTCTTTTTTTGTATTGGTCTGCCAAAATCATCAAACTGCTCTTCTTCATCATCTTGATCTTCATCTTCAGATGCTTCCAAAGAAGAAATGATGTGGAATGGATTGATAATTCCATGAATTGAAGACCCAACATCGATAAACTTGCCACCTAAGCTTGTTGTCAAGTCTTTATATTCATTTTCTGGGTCAAGAATAAAAATCTTGCAATTGTCAGCAGCAAAGTTTGTCAAAAGTGTTTTTGTTGCATAACTCTTTCCCGAACCAGACTTTCCAATAACCATCATGTTTGAGTTGACTCTTTCTCTGTCTCTTTTAAAGAAATCAACAAAAACTGGATATTCATTATCACCAATATAAAAACCATTTGCATCTTGCAAGGCATTTGAAATAAATGGGAATGTTGCAGCAAGAGTTGAAGTAGGAATTCCTCTCAAAGAATTTTTGATTGCATCCCTTCTTGAAACATTTGAAGAGATAAAACCATCAATCTGTTTTGAGAACAATTCAGAATATTTAAAACCTTGTTGTTTCAACATTGCTCTAACGTCTTTTTTTGCAGCGTCTTCTGTCACAACATATGTGTTTACATTGAAAAGTTGTTGATTGTTGTTTTTCAAGCTTACAAGCAAACTTCTCAAAGTGTCGAGATGTGTTTTAAGTTCAATCTGAGTAGAACTTCTTCCAGCCTTGTAAAGTTTTGTCTCCATTTCCATGATTGCACGGTCAATTTGTTTTTCAGACTCAATCTTTCCCATTGGATTGAATTTCATAACAGTTCTCGTTCTGTCCAAAAGGAAGAATTGTGCACCCCAAGCATTTCCAACTTCCAATGGATAGTCAGTCAAATTGAAACAACGATAACATTGATCATCCACGAAATAACGTGCAATGTTAAATCTAATTTTGTCAGGCGTAGCCCAATTTATGTATTCTGAAATTGGAGTAACTTCCAAATCTCTTTCATCAAAATCTTTTCCTAGGTTTGATTTAAGGAAAACAACAAGATCTGTTCCTTCCAATCTTCTTGAAATGATAGGATTGAGCGAAGAAGCCATTGCCCCCATCATACCTGTTGTGGTGTTTTCCAAAACTTCTCTATCCTTGTCGTAAACAACCAAATAGAAGTGGTCTTTAAAAATCTTTGCTTGTCTGTTCATAAATTCATAAAGCGAAACTCTCTCTTCAAAAATTGGCGCACGAGCATCAATTTCAACTTGAGAAATTTGTCCGTCATATTGCAAATCATAAAGCACATCATATTTGCTGTTTTCATTGTGTATGTATCTATCCAAAATCATAGGTTTGCTGATTTTAACAATCGAACAGGTTTGATCAGCATTAAGTCTTCTTAAAGCATTGGCAAAAGATTCGATGACATTGTCTTGATAATATTCAGTGAGCAAGGTGAAAAACATTGGTTGAATTTCAATAACTTGAGCATAGTAAGGCCCAAAGTTTATAAACTTATCTTGATAAATTCCTTCATATGCAATGATTTCTTTGATGTTTGATTTTTTCTTGTCATCACCATTTTTGATAAACTTTTTCTTTTGCACAGAATAACGCAAAAGAAAGACAAGTGTGGTATAAAAACGATCATCGTCTGCAAGTTTAAAAAACATAGATATTGCAATTATGCACCAAGCAATACCAATCCAAATATGTAATTCAAAATTTGCCAAAAACAAGATGATTGCAATTGCAGCAAAAATCAAGCCCAACAAAATGTCAAGCCCTGTGACACCTCTGACAAATTCTGATTTAACTTTTGTCTTTCTAGGAATAACTCTTACCATACTTTCCCTCTTGAAATTATGATACTACAAAAGCACCTAAAAATACAAATAAATTAAAGACAAAATATTTATATAAATATTTAATAATTTTAAGACATATTTTTTTTGAATAAGAAAATTTATATTAAAAATTAAAAAATAATAAAAATCCTGAAAAATGCTTATTTAAATTCAGAAAAATATGCAAAAAATCTATTTTTTAATTAAAATTAATTATTTTTATTGAAATATTGAAATTTTAATCATCTGTCAACTGCAAAGAATAATTGATTTAATTTATTATGTTTTTTTGCATTTTCAAAAATTGTTCTTGAAATTTTTTCTCCCTTAGCAACAATTCGCTCATTGTTATATCCAAAAATATCTTGTGTGGAAAATTTGCCTATATAAAAACCTGCCGACAAAGTTATTTTTTGTGGAACTGAAACCTGGAAATTTTCTTGTGTCGTGACTTTGATATCAGCTTCCATTCTTGGAAAAATCTCTACATGTTTTTTAGTTCTTTTTTTCTTGGAAGAGACAAAAACAAAATCCTCGCCAATTTCCTTGATAAGCTTAGCCATAATTTCGCATTTGTTTGTTGTCAATTTTTCAAGTTTATTTTTTGCAAAAACCAAATTCGTCACCATGCCAAATTCTTGACATTCATCTCCAACAACATGTTTTCCTATCAAAGAATCTTTTCTTGTCAAAACAAATTCCAAAATCCCTGCTGAAGCAATCATTATATATTCTTGTCCAATTTTCAAAATGTTATCATTTTTCAAAAAGAATTCACCTTCAGTTTCTTCATCAACAACATAATAACCCGTTTTTTTGTAAGAATCTTGATAATCAATCACAACATCCAAAACATAGCCTATTCTTTTTCCAGTATCCTGTGCAATGACAATTTTTGATATATTTTCCACAACAAATCTCCTTATCATTTGTTTATGTTTCAAATTGAATTTTTAGAAAAGAAAACCTTAAAAAGACCAATTTTTGCATTTTTTGACAATATTTTCGACAAAATTTGACAAAATTCAAAACTTTTTAAATTCACTTTCATTTTTCAATTTGACAAGAAATCCTTAAAGTGATAGAATATCCAACATAAACAAGGAGAAGAAAATGGCAAAGAAAAAATCAAAAAAAACAATCACCAAAGAAATGACAATTGGTGAAGTTCTTGAAATAAACGAAAATTTGGGAGAAGTGTTCTTGGGTTTTGGAATGCACTGCATCTCCTGCCCAGTAAGCCAAATGGAAACTGTTGAAGAAGCCAGCATGGTTCATGGTGTTGACGTTGAATTTTTGCTTAAAAAACTCAACGAAAATGCATAAAATAAAACTGCAAAACTTGCAGTTTTTTTATTTCACAAAAATCAAAGTTTTGAAAATTTGATAAAATTTAAACTTTTTTTCAAAAAGGGGTTGACAAGCCCCGTGTTACAATCAGGTATCAAACAAAAAAGGAGAAATAAAAATATGTTTTACGATTTTAAAGACATTCCAAACGAAATATTATTATACAGTTACTATAGAGGTAATGACTTCCACCCACTTGCAGAAAGATTAGATGAGGATTTAGATAGTGCATTAATAAATCTTTCTAAAATTACTGATCCAAATTTTGACGATAAGATAAATAAAAAAAGATTAACTCTTTTGAATGTATACAAAGCTGAAATAAATAAAATTTCTGATGATGAAAATTTATCTATCACAGAGAAATTGGATTATATTCAAGATTTAAGCAGAGAAATTAGAGAAAAAGAAGAAGAATACTCTAAACTTTGTTCTGCACGTCTTACTCTACATCTCAATATAGGTAAGCTTTATGAGAATATAAACAAGTATGGGTTTCCACAAACCGAAAAATTTGTAGACCGTCATGGGCTTGATTTTAATATGACACATTGCTTAACATTAAATGAAGATAGTTTAACTATGATGAATTACTCTAATCCTGACAATACCAGAATTTTCTATTCAAAAAATGATGAAGGAAGGGTCAACACCCTTCTTCACAAAGACACTAAGACCAACAAAACTGAAACAACAACTCTAAACACCAAACCATTTACAAAATAAAAACTGCAATATTTGCAGTTTTTTTTATTTCAAAAAAATCAAAATTGGGCATTGACAAATCAATTTCACTATGATACAATCATCATATCAAACAAAAAGGAGACAAAAACTATGGAAACTAAAGATATCAAAACAATCCCAAATGAAGTTATATTATATTGTTATTATGATATTGTACTATCACAATATCCATCAATGTTTGAAGAAAAAGATAATTTACTAACAACATTTTCTAAAATTATAAATCCAAATTTTGCTACCATTCTGAAAGACAAAAGAGCAAAGTTATATAATAATTACAAAATCGATAGTGCCAAAATTACTAATGATGAAAAGTTATCAGTAGAAGATGGATTAAAAAAACTCGTTGGCTTAAGCAAAACATTTTTTAAAAGCAAAGAAGACTATGATAAGCTGAATATCATGCATAATAATTTACTTCTTTTGTTAGATGAATTCGATTATGAAACATATGAGAAAGGGACGCCTATCATCACACAACATTCAACTGATAACAGACAAGAATGTCATAGTTTGATATTAACAAAAGGCAATTTGATTTATGTTCACAACAATGATTATCCACAAACTCTTTATACATCAAAGGACGAAGGAAAAATAAATAACTATCTTCACAAAGGTCCTATGACATCCGAAACTGGAAGAAAGCTTTAATTATAAACCTTTAATAAAATAAAAACTGCAGGACTTGCAGTTTTTTTATTCCAGTGCTTCTTTAATTATTTTCTTTAACTTATCAACATTATCTTTTTTCTTAACAGAAAACAAAATTTGATTTTTTCCCAATTCAATTGGCCCATTAATCAAATCACTTTTATTTAAAATAACAATTCTGTTTTCTGTTGCATTCAAATCATCCAAAATTTTGTTTGTTATCTCAATATTTTTCTTATAAAACTCGTCTGAAACATCCACAACATGCAAAACCAAATCAGCATTCTGAACTTCTTCCAAAGTGGCAGAAAAACTCTCAACAAGTTCGTGTGGCAATTTGCTGATAAACCCAACAGTGTCCGTCAACAAACAAAACTGATTTTCTCCCAAAAACAACCTTCTGCTTGTGGTGTCAAGAGTTGCAAAAAGTTTGTCATCGGCATAGATATTTTCTTTTGTCAAAAGATTGAAAAGAGAACTTTTTCCAGCATTGGTATATCCTCCCAGCACAACACTTTTGATTCCATTCTTTTCTCTCAAAATTTTGTTTTGTCGTCTGCTGTTTTTGATTTTTTCTATTTCATTTTGAAGTGTCAAAATCTCTTTTTCAAGCTTACGTCTGTCAAGTTCGAGTTTGGTTTCACCTGGCCCACGCATGCCAGCACCCTTCCCTCCAAATCGACCTTGGCTTCCTTGCATAGAAGAAAGTCTGGTAAGCAAATATTTGTCTTGTGCAAGTTTAACTTCAATCTTGCCTTCACTTGACTTTGCATTGAGCGCAAAGATGTCAATAATAAGCAAAATTCTGTCCAAAACTTTGATTTGCAGTTCATCAGACAAATTTCTGAGTTGAGAGCCTGTAAGTTGAAAATCCACAACCAAACAATCACAAGGATTATCTTTCAAAAATTCTCTGATTTCTTCAACCTTTCCACTTCCCATAATTGTTCTTCTGTTGAAAGCATCAAGGCTTTGCGAAAAAATCTTAACAACCTCCATACCAGCAGAATAACACAGTCTGCTGATTTCTGCAAACTGATATTTCTTTTCTTTTTCATTTTGAATTGGGCAGAAGATAACAACCTTTTCGATTTCTTCTTCCTGAATTTGATGTAATTTACTCATAATAGATATTATAACAAACTTTCACATCAAAGGCAAAACAGAAATCTATATAAACAAAAAAAATAAAAACGGCAACTGCCGTTTTTCCTTTTTTTTATTTTGTTTTTGCCAAAATTGAGCCATCAACAGTGGAGATGACAATCGAAAAACTTTCATTGTCCACATTCAAAACTGTAAAACACCAAAAAACATCATCAAAATTGTTGGCATTTTTGTCCAGAATTCTCAAATACATTTCAGCATTCAAACTGTTGAAATTTTTCTTTTTTGTTATTTCTTTGTCAAATTCACGAGAGGCTATTTCCAAAGCTTTTTTATCGTCCACAACAAAATCGTTTGACAGTGCATTCAACTTAAAAGTTTGTCCAGTCACAGTAAGTTCAATATTTTCCGTGCCCTTAAGTTCTCTTTCCAAATCAACCATATATGAATTGTTTAAAGTGTTAAATTCTATCGCTCTTTCCAACTGCTCATCATCAATTGTAAGTTTAACTCTAAGCAAAGTTGAAGAAATTTCGTGATCTAGTGTTACACTTAAAAGAGCAAAAGCTGTTTTTTCTTCACTTTGTCCATTCATCAAATATTTCTTTTCTCTTACCCCTGAAGAAATGCTTGCATAACAATTTTCAGTTTCCCCCAAATAATAGACTTTCGTCCATTCTGACATATTTGCCTTCACATGATCTAGAGTTGTTTTTCCACAACCAAAAAGCGAAACTCCAACAACCACAAACATCAATGTCAACAAAAATTTCTTTTTCATAAAACCCCCAATTATTCTAAGTTTAATGTTATATATGTTGGGATTTTCTGCAAAATGTGTTAAAATAATGTAGAAAAACAAACAAAAAGGGCGAAAGCAAAGCACAGATATGGAAAATTCAAAAAATATACATGATGGTCATCGTGAAAGATTGACAGATCTCATTCTGAGTGCCGGCATTGATAATGTCAGTCAGTTCCAAGCCGTTGAATCTTTTTTGACTTTCATTTTGCCTAGAGGAGATGTCAATCCACTCGCTCACAGGCTTCTTAATAAATATGAAACTTTTTCAAACATTCTTGAAGCCAATGTGTCTGACTTGATTCAAATCAAAGGTCTCAATGAACGCTCTGCAAAGAAGATTAAATTGTTTGCAGAAGTAATTTCTTATTATCCCTCTTCAAAAATGACAAAGAAAACAAATCTGAAAAACAGTGGAGAATTTTTAGATAATATCGAACAACTTTTGCGTTTCAAAACCACAGAAAATCTGTATATGTTTGCTTTCAGCCACAACTTCAGTTTAATCCAAAAAAGAAGTTATGACATGAAAGAAGTGCGTGAAGTTGGAATAAGCCCATATGAGCTCTATAATTTTATTTCTTCAACAAAACTTTCATATTTGATCGTCGTACACAATCACCCACATGGCACAGCAATGGCTTCACCGAATGACGAACATGCAGTCTGCTACATTGAAGAACTTATTAAAAATCACAACTGCAAACTTCTTGATAGTTTCATTATCGGTGTTGATGGAATCTACAGCGAAAAACAAAAAGCGTTCGTTCGCCGTTTTCAATCTGAAGAAAATATACTTTCTTACATAAACAAAAAACAGGCAAAATAGCCTGTTTTTACTTAAGTTTAAAAAGAGTTGTTGGACGAGTCAGTGCCACATCAATTTTAAAGTTTTCACCTTCTATCAAATCTTTATCCGAAAGCACCGAAGATATGTAATTAAATGCAAGTTCTGGAGTGTTGTTTTCTTTGCTCAAGTGAGAAAGCACAATTTGCCTAGTCCCCGTTTTGACAAGTTTTTCAATAAATTCAGCAGAAGAATCGTTTGAAAGATGTCCGTTGGGTCCAGCTATTCTAAGCTTGAGGGTGAGTGGATATTTCTCACTGTTTTTAAGCATGTTTATATCATGATTCGCTTCCAAATAAACAAGAGAACTTCCTTTAACTACGTTAAAAATGCTGTCCGTAGTGTGCCCGAGATCAGTTAAAATACTGATTTTTTTATCGTTTTCCTTCAGAGAATAACCAAAACATTTAACATCATGTGGCAGCTCAACTGGCTCTATTATCAAATCTTTAATTGCAAAAGTATCAGTAAATATTTTTTTGTTTTTATCAGAAATTTTGTCAAACTTGTCGTACAGATTCGACCATATGTCATTGTGTGCATAAACAGGAATTTCAAACTTTTTGCAAAAAACATTCACTCCTTTAACATGGTCAGAATGTTCGTGAGTCAAAACTATAGCATCAATATCTCTTCCACTTAACCCAAGAAGTGCAAGTCTGTTTTCTGTTTCTTTGCATGTCAGACCATCATCCACAAGAATGCGTGAATGTTCTGTTTCTAAATATGTAAGATTTCCTTCGCTTCCAGAAGACAAATTAATCACTTTCATAACGCCTGTATTATACAACAATTTTTGCAAATTTGTCAATTTTTTATGTCAACAACAATTTCAAATAAAAAAAGGTCAAAGTTGTTTTGACCTTTTGTTTAATCAACATTTAATATTTTCTTCAAGAATCTTCCAGTGTGACTTTCACTCACTTTGGCAACTTCTTCAGGAGTGCCAGTTGCAACAATTGTTCCACCTTCATCTCCACCTTCTGGACCAATGTCAATGATATAATCTGCACATTTAATCACATCAAGATTATGTTCAATCACAACCACCGAATTGCCATTGCCAATAAGTCTATCCAAAATTGAAATTAACTTTTTTACATCAAACATATGCAGACCAGTTGTTGGTTCATCCAAAATATACATGGTCTTACCTGTGTCTCTTCTTGAAAGTTCTGTGGCAATTTTCACTCTTTGTGCTTCACCACCTGAAAGAGTTGTTGCAGGTTGTCCAAGTTTGATATAAGAAAGTCCAACATCATAAAGAGCTTGAATTTTTGTTTTGATTGAAGGAATGTTTTCAAAAAATGCAAGTGCCTCTTCCACTGTCATTTCCAAAACATCACTGATTGTTTTTCCCTTGTATTTAACCTCCAAAGTTTCACGATTATAACGCTTTCCGTGGCACACTTCACAAGGAACAGTGATGTCAGGCAAGAAATACATTTCAATTTCTTTAACACCAGCACCCTCACATGTTTCACAACGTCCACCCTTGATGTTAAAACTGAATCTTCCAGGCCCAAAACCTCTTGCTTTTGCATCAGGTGTTGCTGAAAACAATTCTCTTATCGCAGTGAAAACTCCCGTGTAGGTTGCAGGATTACTTCTTGGAGTTCTTCCAATTGGAGCTTGGTCAATATTTATGACCTTATCCAAAAGTTCAATATTTTTGATTTCTTTAAAGTTTCCCAGTTCCAATTTGCTGTTGTTGAGAAGATTGGATAAATAAGGAAACAAAATTCTGTTCACCAAACTTGATTTTCCACTTCCAGAAACCCCAGTTACACAAGTCAGAATTCCAGTTGGAATTTTGACGTTAATGTTTTTCAAATTATTTTCTTTTGCCCCAATAATTTCCAAATAAGCTTTTGGTTTTCTTCTTTCCTTTGGAATGTCAATTTTTTCTTCACCACGCAAAAATTTTGCAGTTATCGAGTTTTTGTTTTTCATAACTTGTTCAACAGTGCCACATGCGACGATTTCACCACCATGCACCCCTGCATAAGGACCAACATCCACCAAATAATCAGCAGCTCTTATTGTGTCTTCATCGTGTTCAACTACAATCAAAGTGTTGCCCAAATCTTTAAGCTTTTTAAGGGTTGCCAGCAGTTTTTCATTATCTCTTTGATGAAGTCCAATTGAAGGTTCATCCAAAATATAAAGCACTCCCACAAGCCCACTTCCAATCTGAGTTGCAAGTCTTATTCTTTGAGCTTCACCTCCAGATAAGGTCTCTGCCGAACGACTTAAAGTCAAATAGTTTAATCCCACATCTTGCAAGAAGTTGAGTCTTGCCAAAATTTCTTTTAAGATTGGTTCTGCAATTTGAGTTTGAACTTTGTTTAGATTCAGATTTTCAAAAACAGGAATTAAATTTCTCACACTTTGGCAACAATAATCGTCAATATCTTTTTTATTTATCTTCACAGAAAGTGCTGATTCATTAAGTCTTTTTCCATGACAAACAGGGCAAGTTTGTTCTCTCATAAACCTGCCAATTTCAAATTTTATATACTCACTTGTTGTTTCGCGATATCTTCTGCGCAAATTGTTGATAATCCCTTCAAATGAGACCGTCATAAGTCTTTTTCCATGTTCATTATCAACTTCCACTTCAATCTTATCTGAGCCCGTTCCATAAAGCAAAATTTTCAATTTATCTTTAGGCAATTTGTTAAGTGGCATGCTTAAATCAATGTCATATTGTTTTGACAACGCAACAAAATATGCTCTTGCCATAGAGCCTTCTTCCATTCTCCAACCTGTTAAATTCAAAGCTCCCTCATTGATTGAAAGATTGGCATTCTTAAGCACCAAGCCTTCATCAATATCAAGAGTGTAACCAAGCCCAGTGCAATGAGGACAAGCACCATAAGGGGCGTTAAAAGAAAAGAGTCTTGGAGAAATTTCTTCCAAAGTCCAGCCACATTCTGGACATGCATAATTTGTGGAAAATAATTCTCTTTTTTCATCTGTTGAAATAATCACAAGTCCATCTGCAAGTTTCAATGCCGTTTCCAAGCTTCCGGTAAGTCTTGTATCTTTACCTTCTTTAATAACAATTCTGTCAATCACAACATTGATATTATGTTTCAAATTTTTGTCAAGAGTTATTGTTTCATCCAGTGTGAAGATGTTGCCATCAATTTCAACACGCACATATCCACTTCTTTTTAAAGATTCCAACAATTTCTCATGTCTTCCCTTTTGACCTCTTATGGCTGGTGCAAGAATTGTTATTTTTGCCCCCTCCCCAAATGCCTTGATTGCATCCACAATTTGATCTATGCTCTGTTGTTTAACTTCCCTATGGCAGTGTGGACAATATGGAATCCCAACCCTTGCAAACAAAAGTCTTAAATAATCATAAATTTCAGTAACTGTTCCAACCGTTGAACGTGGATTGCGATTTGTGGTTTTTTGGTCGATTGAAATTGCAGGCGAAAGCCCTTCAATCACTTCCACATCTGGCTTTTGAGTTTGTCCCAAAAATTGCCTAGCATAAGAGGACAAACTTTCAATATATCTTCTTTGCCCTTCAGCAAAAATTGTTCCAAAAGCAAGAGATGACTTTCCAGAACCACTGACTCCAGTGAAAACAACAAATTTATCTCTTGGAATTTCTAAACTGACATTTTTAAGATTATTTTCTTTTGCACCTTTAATAATAATAGAATTTTTCATCTTTCTCTCCGTATTTTCACATTAATTATACCACAAAACAACAAAAAATTAACAAGAAAAACAGCACTTTATTTGTGCTGTTTTTTATTTGCTTCGTCCTTTAACATCATTCTGAAAAATTTTATTTCCTTTATAAATAACCGGTTGAGTTTTCACTCTCTCTGGAACTCTCCAACCATCTTTTAATCCATAAAGCGTGGTCATTCCCCTAATTAAACTCAAATTTGGATCTAAATTTTCTTCTGGAGTCATGTTTGGCTGTTTCACAGAAAAAGCAACAACCTTTCCGAAATATTCTTCAGGGATTTGGTCAAGCACTTGTTCTGTTGTTGGTTGAAAACTCATATCCCAACCCACTTGACTGTGAAAAGTGTCAATAGTTGCAATCTTAACCAAACAATCAGCTTTACAAAGTGGCGTACCTTTTTTCTTTAAATTTACATAACTTGAAATTTCTTCAGCTTTAAAATAAAACAATCCACCATTTGAAAAACTTTTGCCCATTAACTTAATTTTCGCAACAGGCTTGATATTTTTTGCAAGTTCAACAATTTCTTCTGAAGTTCTTTTCAAAATATACATAATAAAACCACCTTTTCTTCATTTTATCAAAAGAGAAGGTGATTGTCAATAGTCAATTTAATCTATTTTTTCTTTGCGATTAAGCCGTTTTTTCAAAGAATTTATCTTGTTTCTAAGTTCGATTGCTCTCTCAAAATCAAGTTGAGAGGAAGCAATTCTCATCATTGATGTAAGCCTGTCAATTTCTTGAGGAATATCTTTTTTGGCAATTGAATTTTCAGAAACTTTTTTGCTTATATCAAGAGTGTTTTTGATTTCTTTTATAATTGTTTTTGGAATAATGTTGTGTTTTTTATTAAATTCTTCTTGCAATTTTCGACGACGTTCTGTTTCGTCAATTGCTTTTTTCATGGATTTTGTGATATTGTCTGCAAACATAACCACCCTTCCATTTGCATTTCTTGCAGCACGTCCTATTGTTTGTATCAAAGCACCTTCACTTCTCAAAAAGCCTTCTTTATCTGCATCAAGAATGCAAACTAATTCCACTTCAGGCATGTCCAATCCTTCTCGCAAAAGGTTGATTCCAACAAGAATATCAAATTCTCCTTGACGCAAGCCATTGATGATTTCCACTCTTTCCATTGTGTCAATTTCAGAGTGCAAATATTTCACTTTAAACTCTCTGTCTGCCAAATAAGTCGTAAGGCTTTCTGCCATTTTTTTAGTGAGTGTTGTCACCAAAACTCTTGCATTTCTAACAATCGCTTTTTTGCACTCTTCCATCAAAACTTCAATTTGATTTTTGATTGGCTTAATTTCAATCTTAGGATCAAGAAGTCCAGTTGGACGTATAACTTGTTCCACAACTTGCCCAGCTTTTTCAAGTTCATAACTTGCAGGTGTTGCAGAAACATAAATCGTTTGCTTCAAACGTTTTTCAAATTCTTCAAATTTCAAAGGTCTGTTGTCTCTGGCAGCCTCAAGACGAAAACCAAAATCCACCAAAGATGTCTTTCTTGCTTTATCGCCGTTATACATTGCTCGAATTTGAGGGATTGTCATATGGCTTTCATCAATGATTGTCAGAAAATCTTTTGGGAAATAGTCAATCAATGTGTAAGGAGGTTCACCCGGTTTTCTGCCATCAAAATATCTGGAATAATTTTCAATTCCACTGCAATAACCCACTTCTTGCATCATTTCAATGTCATAGGCAACTCTTTGCCCAATTCGTTCAGCTTCAATGGGTTTGTTGTGTGCTTCAAAATTTTTAATTGCTTTCTCTCTATCTTCAGAAATTTGTGCAATAGCATTTTTCAGAGTTGTGTTTCCAACTGCATAGTGAGTGGCTGGATAAATCGCCACAAAATCCAGTTCATTTATCAAATTTCCACTGACAGACTCAAATTCATAAATTTTTTCAATTTCATCCCCAAAAAAGCAAACTCTTATCGCCATTTCGGACTGGTTTGCAGGGAAAATATCCACAATATCGCCCTTAACACGAAAAGTGGTTCTTTTGAAATCGATGTCATTTCTTGTATACTGAATGGCAATCAAATGATTGATGAGATCATCTCTGTCAACTTCTTCCCCTTGTCTCAATGCAATATGCAAATTTCTATATTCATCTGGGCTTCCCAAACCGTAAATGCAAGAAACGGATGCAACCACAATCGTGTCTCTTCTTTCCAAAAGAGAAGATGTGGCAGATGAACGCAATTTGTCTATATCTTCATTTACACTCATATCTTTTTCAATATATGTGTCAGTTGTGACGATGTAAGCTTCTGGTTGATAATAATCATAATATGAAACAAAATATTCCACCCTGTTGTTAGGAAAAAATTCACGAAATTCATTGCAAAGTTGAGCTGCCAAAGTTTTGTTGTGTGCAATCACCAAAGTTGGTTTGTTGACTTTTTGAATGATGTTTGCCATGGTAAAGGTTTTTCCCGAACCTGTGACTCCTAAAAGCACTTGGTCTTTAAGACCATCTTCAATGCCCTCAACAAGTTTTTCAATAGCCTCTGGCTGATCACCAGCTGGCTGATATTTTGATTGTAAATTAAATATTTGTTCCATATGTTTATTATAACACAAAATATAAAAATTGTAATAAAATCAGATCAACTTTTAAATATTGCTCGCAAAATAATACCAAAAACAAAGCTGACTGTTGCCAAAAACATGCTCCTTAAAACCAACATTCCAAAAGTTCTTCTGTTGCGTTTTGTGTCCACCAAATAAGATTGACCACTTTTCTTCAGGTTCACACAATAAAAATAACCATTTTTTCCATCTGAAACCACAAAATCTATATAATTCTCATTTGCAAGTGTAACCATGATTTCATCGATTTCTTCCACAGATAAGACATATTTTTTTGACAAAGCTTGAGTGATTTCTTGTGGCGAAATAAGATATGTCTTCTTTCGTTGACACCTGTTGCACAAATAAGTCATAACCATCTTTTCTTTCTTTGTCATAAACGCCTTTTTCTTTATTTTTTGCCAAAATCATGCTATTTATGCTTACACAAACAAGTATAATTCTCACACATTTTAAGCACCCTAACAATATGTTAGACACAAAATCAAAATTTGTCCTTTCCATCTTGGCAAAAGATTGTGGAAATGGCAATTATAAAATAGTTGAAGTGTCGGATATAATCCAATCACTCCCTCGTCATCTAAGAATGGACAGTGAAGCAATAAAACACATCCTGACACATCTGGAACGTCAAGACATCATATCAATCAAATATGACGATGACGGAGTTTATTGTTTGGCAGTGTTGCCATATGGTTTTGAGATTTTGGAATCAGAAAAACCAAAATACTTTAAGAAAGAAAAAACAAGAAATAAAAAAATCAACTATCTTTCAATTTTTCTGTGTTTCATCTCTTCTTTGCTAGGGACAACTCTTGGAATTGTGATTTGTTATTTTCTTCTCAAACTCTTTTAAATTTGATAGAAAAAAAGACCTGAATAGGTCTTTTTTGTTAATTTCTAAATGCAGTTTTCAATTGATCAATGTCACAATATGTTCTTACAAACTTACTATCTTTTTGGCTAAACACTCCATCTTCACCCAAAATGTAAGAATCAATCAAATCAACACCACAAGTTCTGCAAATATTTTCAACCATATCAAAAGCTTCATTGTCCCCTTCTGATGGCACGGCACTTCCATATGGATGGCAGTGAGCAATCACCAGTGACGCAGGTTTTGCAGAAGTCAAAAAATTTGTTAAATCAAGAGCTGAAATCCCAACTTTTGCAGAATTATTTTTGTTTATTCTTCTCTTGTGAGTGATTATGCTTCCGGCACTTATTGCAAGAAGCAACATGTTTTCGGTGTTTCTAAATCTCAAATTGTCTTCCACAATGTCAATTATTTCAGCTTTACAGCTCACTTTAAACTTTTTGCCCATTCTGGCAGTTGTGTAGTGATAAAACAATTCACCAAAAAGGGAAATTTTCTTTGCTGAACGCTCATTCAAACCAGGGATTTTAACAAGTTCAGAAACATCAGCATCAACAACATGAGTGAAACTTTCAAACTCACTCAAAAGACGATGAGCAAGAGGGTTGACATCTCCTCTCGGGAAAATATAAGTCAAAAACAATTCCATAACTTGAATGTCACTCATATTGTCAACCCCTGCATTCAACGCCAAATCAACAAGGCGTTTTCTGTGACCATCATGCATTCCTTTCTCATCAGTTTTCTTCATAAATTTATCTCCTAGTTTATTTGCTGCCCAGCAACAAAGTTTCCACCTGAGTTGATGTTTTCTCCACTCGTCCAAATAACTTTTTGATAGTTTTCCACACTGCCACTACTTATCCAATAAAACCAAACCACTGATGGTATATACATTCTATCATGTTTAGAAATAACAGTTTGTTCTGAATAATAAACTTTTTCAGTTGAAGAATAGGTAGTCTCTTTTTCGAAAGCATTGCCTACTCTTGAAATCCAGTGCTTTTTTAAAATATCATCATAGTTCATAGCTGTATAGTTGTTAAATTCATAGTATCCTTCAGCTTCTGTTCTATTATTGAAAATTTTCAAATTTCGTGCCATTCCAAATGCAATATTATTTCCATTTTGGACTCTCCAGTTACCCATAGATATTCCCTTTGAGCCTTCTCCAGTATTTAAGATGACTTTTGGTTTAAGCATCATCAATCCGTTCGGAAGCCTAACTTCCTCAAACCCATTCTCTGTTTTGTTTGCAAGCGAACCTGCTTTTCCAGATGAATAATAAGTGTTACCGACAATCCTTCCAAAACCACCAATTCCGGAATTTCCATTAAAGTTTTTAATAGTTCCCTTACTTCCATTAATAGCTAAACCAGTAACACCTGTCGAAGTTCCATTAGAGCCAGTTTGTCCAGCTCTTCCAGCTCCACCTCCACCAAGAACAGTGTTGTTATTAAAGCATCCATTTTCACCATTGCCACCATAACCACCAACACCAGCAGTTCCAATTCTTACAATGCCTGAGAAGGCGCTATTTACTTCTATATTTCCACCATTGCCACCAACTTTAGCATCATCGCCATTATGGTTATCGGCTCTTAATTTCCCATTTGTTCCATTGGCACCGTTGCCTGCAACAATCAAATTTTTGCTTATATAACTATTTTCATTATTATCTGGGAGTTTTACTTCACCACAATCTTTAATAGTAACATTTACATCAACATTATTGGTTGTTCCATCCAAGCCATTGATAGCAACAAAGCTCTTAATCTTATCACCTGAAACTTTAACACCAAAATCTACATATCCTGACATTTGATTATTCACATTTCTTATATTACCGAAAAGCGAAATATTATTTATGCTTGCACTGCTTGATTTGCACAATAATGAATTTTCTCCAGATTCCTTTAAGTTTTCCATAGAAACAATTCCAACAAGGTTCAAATTTTCAATATATTTATTATTTTCACCAAACAAAGATATTCCGTTTGAATTTGAATTGCTTTGATACTTAATGACATGATTTTCTGCTAGCAATATTTTATCGTTTGAAGAAAAATTAAATTCTTCAATATAGCAATCTCCTGACAATATCACAACATTAGCATCAAATATTTCTTCCGAACTTTCTGTGAAAACTGATTTTTCTTTTGTGATGTCTTTTGAAATTGCATATCTGTATTGAACATTGTTTTCTCCCAAGTTCAATCCATCAACAACAAATACATCATTTTCTTTTGTTGCTGAAATCCATTCTCCCCCATTTAGACTATACTCAAAGCTATTTTCTACAAAAGTTCCACCATCAAGTTTGTCACTCACAGAAATTGTATTGTTCGTTTCATTAAATAAAGTCATATTTTCTGAAGGAGCAACGTAAATCTCAGGATCACCAGTTTTTGTTATTTCAACAGAAAACTCTCCTATCTCATTTCTTATAAAAGTTATGTGATTTTCGTTGAAATCTCCAACAATTAAATCAATATTTAGTTTTTCAGAACCATTTTGCCAAGTAACTTCCCAAACTGTATATTTCTCTTCTCCAATTACTGCTCCTGCTTCATCTTTAATTGGAACAGTTTTTTCAACTTGTTTTTTAGAATAGTTAATTCCGTTCAATAAAGAGAAGTCAATATTTTCTTCTGCCTCAACACTGGAGTAATCATATCCTGATTCACCTTTATTCAACTTAAACATTTTGTTATTTGTAAAATCAAAAACATATCTTATTGAATTTCCTTCAACTTCAAATTCAACACCCACTGCTCCGGTTTCATAAACTCTGTAATCAAAAGCATAATTGAATGTGTGATTTTCGTTTTTATCAACAATTCTAGATTCCATTCTTGTTGAAACATAATTTCTACCACTAATCAAATCAATTAATCTAGACAAATTTTCATTTGTTGAACTTTCTGCTATAACTTCTTCTGTTGTTTTTGTGAAAGTATAATATTTCGAATCGTTTTCATCTGCCAATAAGTCATTACTTAACATTGACACAGCTTGCAAGTTATTACTATCATCTCGTTGCTCTTGTAATTGAAATCTTTCATTATCATTCAAAATGTTTTTAAGATTATATGAAACAGAAATAGATTTGTCTTTAGCATTTTCTATATTTTCAATAACTTTAACAGTCTCATCTTTCTCCAAACACCCTTGAATATAATTTACAACTGATTCACCTGTCAAAACTTTGATCTCATATCCAAAGTCTTTCAATGCTGTAATTTCAACTTTAGAAAGTTTGTAGACATAAGATACTTTCATCTCAACAAACTCAATACCAAAGAAAGTTTTTGTAACTTTTTCAATATATTCTTCATTGCCTACATTTGCGTTTTCAAAATCTTCGCCAGTATAATTTCCTCCAGTATTAAAATCTCCTTGATTCTGCAATTCTCTTTCGATAACAAAAGATAAATCATTTCTTCCTATGCTATCCGTTCTTGATGTTGAAATGCTTCCAGAATAACTATTCTCAGAATTTTTACGCAGATACAAATCTTGTGCACCAACAAAACCAGCCAACCGAATTTCATCATCACCTGTCCATTCTGCATTTTGATTGATTTTTTCTTCCGTTACCCCGTCTACTTCGACCAAATCTGCCTTAACAATATATAAATAATTAACGCCCGTATCTTCATCTTTATCAACATAAACTTTATAATTATCCAGCATATTATCTGCTGATGTCCAAGCATTTTTAGCAAAGCCGAAACTATAATTTGAAGAGCCAAATGCAACCTTTCCAGCTGATTCCAAAGTTGAAAGAGAAACTCTTTTTCCGTATACATCATTAGTTTCATTCTTAACATCTTCAAATCCACTTAACTTGTTTGAAAGAATTGTTTTTTCATAACCATTAAAAGGTATTACACTTGAAACAACATCTTCAATTTCAGCTAAATTTAATTCTTCTGTTTTGTTAGTTTCACCAATTATGGTGCTTGTATTCTCAACAACTGTGGTCGTTGTTGTCAATGTGAATGATAATATTCCAGCTAAATCCTCTATCGACTCTAAATCTTTATTAAATAAATAAGCACAATTATTTTCTAACTTAAAGGAATCTTCATTTGAATTTGAGAAAAATCCTAATTCCCAACTATCTAATAAAACATCACCTACTCTTGCAGACCAGCTATATTTTATCTCTTTGTTACCTTCAGTTCTTCCATTTTTTATATCTTCAACTTGGGTAGAACTAATAAATTCATTATTGTTATTTTTCAGTAAAATATAAACACCTTTATGTTCTTCATCAACACTTCCATCTTCTTTCTGTCCAGAATAATAGATTACATTTTGTCTTTTCAATGTAATTTCTTGTGGAGTTGTTGAATATGTAAATGTAACAGTAATATCTGCATTTTCCACCTTTTCGGCGAAATATAAATCTATAGTCGCCTCAGTTCCATTGATTTTAACACTATAATATTGAGGGTTAACTGACCTTCCACCAACTTTCACTTCTTTAACAACAATGTCATTTTTTGTAATTTTTGACACATCTATATTATTTCCTGTTAATGAAACAGTAACTGTTGCATGATGTGGCGCATAAACAGTTTTCAACCCCTCACCAGACGGCACAATCACAACATTAATTCCATTGACAAAAATTTTCTTTAATGTTTCTTTAGAACTATCTCTTTTCTTGTCAATCTCAGATATTTTTTCACTAATATCATCCAAAATTGAATTTGTTGTATTTTCAACAACCTGTTGTTTAGCTAAATCAAACCCAACAAGTCCAAAATAGTATCCTTCTTCATCATGCACAAGTGCATCGTAACCCACAAATTCAGTAGATGCTGTATATGTTGATGTTCCAGAAAGTGAAAAATCCATTTCAGAATAACCAGATGTTTTCCCATTTAAGCCTGTTTGTGTATCATCACTTTCTTGGCTCAATTTATTTCCATTTTTATTATAAATTGCACTATATCTATTATAATTTTTGTTCCAATCATTTGATTCATAAGTTGTTTGAATTTCATTTATATTCCCAGACCCATTTGGATTTCCATATGTTCTTGTAATGGTGTCAGTCATATATATTCTTTGACTCAAGCCATAAGAATCTAATCCATTGGTTTTAATTTTGGTATCAGCATCAAATTGTCCATAGAAAGGCAATTTTTTTCCATCGTTATCGTTATCGAGAATATTCTTTCTATTCAGTGTAATTTCTTGAGTATCAACAAATTCACCCATATTTCCATCATTTTTGATGTTTCTTATTGATGTTGAATTACTTTCAAAACTATTATTGCCCCGACCGGCATAACCAATTCCATAGGCATAAACTTGTCTGAATTTATCTTTATTATATGTGGAAGTTACTTCATAAGTAATATCAAAAGGATCGTTAGTCCATTCTTGGTGGTTATATCCATTTGAAATTATTTTAAGTTCACTTATCTCTTGCGTTATGTTGTTATCCACCACTTTATTTATTGCTTGCACTGCGCCATCATTGATACAAGAAGATACTTCCACTCCATTTCCATAGCCAAAGATACCTCCAGCCAATGAGTAATTTGTGCTTGAATAATTCCCAGCACCCACAAAACCAGTGTTATAACTTTCTGTTATTTCAGAATTTTGAGCATAGCCCACAACACCACCAGCAAGATAAGGAACAGATTTTGTTGTTATATAACCACTCAGCACAGCATTTGCATTGTAAGAATTTGAAACGGTAACACCTTCAGCATATCCCACAAGTCCACCAACGATGTTATCTATAGAAGGACTATCTATATCATTATTTGACTTTTTATATCGTTTAATAGACAGAAGTTTATCGTTAATTTCAATTTGCTTGTTATTTTCTGCTTTATTGATTATCATTCCACTGTTTGAAGAATAACTCAAAGAAACATTGTCAGTAGAGTTTTCTGCATTTCCTTCAGCAGTTGTTGTTTCTGGCTTAGCAGGTTTAGCTTTATGCATATAGCCTACAACGCCACCTGTTATCACTCCACTTGTGCTTGTGGTTATATTGACAACAGCGTCAATTCCAGATGCGTTTCCAATCAATTCACCAACAACACCACCAACATTTATAATAGTATTTTTGTTGGCACTCAACTCTCCAACAACAGTGATATTCGAGATGTTTCCAGTGACTTGTCTAGCCAACAGACCAACATTAGTAAATCCACTTTTTGCAGTCACATTAACATTTGTCAATCTTAAGTTT
Source organism: uncultured Christensenella sp. (assembly GCA_949841595.1). Taxonomy (GTDB): domain Bacteria; phylum Bacillota; class Clostridia; order Christensenellales; family UBA1242; genus Caccovivens. Next base: position 75,290 of record CATKZB010000002.1, read on the forward strand.
TCAATGTCTCCCACAACATTATTAAACAAGCCAACTGCTTGATTTGGTTCTCCATTTTCATTTTTAATATTTCCAAAATCCAAAGTGTTTCCTTGTCCATCAAAATAGATATTTTCATTGATATTTTCCAATACACTTGAATTCACTTCAAAGCCATATCTCAAAACAAACTTATAATTTGCTGTTCGAGTTTCTTTGTTCATTTGATACAATTTGCCAACATTAAGAACAGCCAAATACCACTCATCATTTTTGTCAGCTTTATTTGTTGAACCAGTCTTATCATTGTTTATTGTGTATGCATAAGAAATCGCAGAATACTTATACTTTCCGTCTTTATATTCAACAGATTCACCTTCAGCATTTGTAGCTTTAAGTGCTTCACGTGTGTAAGTTGTGACATTTTTCAAATACCCAAATCCATGAGTTGCATAACCATTGTTTGTGTATGGAGAGAAATACCAAGTTGAATAACCAGCTGAGTAACTTCCATTATTAGTTTTATCAGCAGCATAAATTGATTTTCTTCTTTCTTTTAAGCCAGAATATTTAACCGAAACATCCACTATATCTTTACAATCAAGATCCTCTTTTTTATCTTTATTTTCTTCTGTTACAAAATTCTTAGGAACATCATATGATCCATTATAAACATTTGCAATTCTGCTAATATTTTCTGAAATAAAATGATTATTTGTTTTCTCAGAAACTGCAGATGCTGAAGAATTTGTTATATTAAATCTTCTGATTTGTGTGTTTGAATAACAATCAACAATGCTTGAATTTTCCCCTATTGCTTGAGCAAAAGTATAAACTTGATTATCTGAATAAGTTGTGATCATTCCAGACGAGTAGGTGTTTTTAATTGTTGCATTATTCTCTTTTAAGTTTGCAATTCCTGAAACAAAACCATTTGCAGTTCCACGATAAGAAATTTCTGCATCGACATAACATTCGTCAATGAAGCCATATTCCAACATTCCAGCAATTCCACCAAGTCTCACATCTCCAGTGTTTCCAACAGAAAGATCACCTTTCACGCCCACAGCATAGATGAAAGAGTTTCCCGTTACATTTCCGGCAACACCACCGTAACCATATCCAGAGTCCATATCAGCCATAACATCTAGATCCACAAGAAGGCTTGTTATCGCATTAAAGTTTGGAATATTTTCTTCTGATGGCTTAGTTGTAGCTGTATTAAATTGTGTTCCCATGGAATTTACAATTGCACCAGCACGTGCCGTATAATCCGTCTTAACATCTTTTCTTGTCAAAGTGTGTCCATTGCCAACAAAAACAGTGTTTGTGAAATTGTCAGCAATAGGATTTTCTGTAGTTATATCTTCAGTAAGTGAAATCCATTTTATGTTATTGAAATTTCCAGTGATGTCAACTTTATTTTCTCCATCATCCAATGATTTGTCTGCATCTTTTGATGCCCAAGCATAAGGTTTAAGTTTATGACCTTCTGCAAAGCTGTTTAATGTCACATATTTCCCAGCATGAGACAAGATATCTCCACCCATTGGAAGAGAAACAGATGTTTGATCTTCTCCTTTGTCAACAATTGAAGTGTAACCCAAGAAATCAGTTCGGTTTTCATTATAACCCAAATCTTGATTGCCAGTCTGCTCTTGATAAGCTAGACAAACGCCAGAAGAATAATAGTTGCTTTCATACTTCACAGCGTCAGCATTTCTTCCGACAATTGCTCCAACTTGTCCAATGCTTTCCATTTCATTTGGAAGTCTGTTATTGAAGTTTGTCATCATAGAGACGCAGTTGTTTACATTGATGTAAGCACCCACGCCTACAATTCCACCAAAACTATATTGGTCAAGTTTTTGATTAATATAAACTCCAGTCTTATCATCTCCCTTATATGGCAAATAATTTACAAACACATCTCCATAAGCAAAGCTGTTTGAAATTGAATATGCTCTTGTAGTTTCAGATGGTTCTGTTGCTCCATTAATATCAAATTCACCAACAATTCCACCGACTGAAATTTTTCCAAGGCTATCTTTGTCGCCAAAAGATTTAAGTGCCCCACCATAAACAACATTTGAAATGTTAATGCGCTTGCTTGAGTCAGTGTAATCTTTTCTTCCAACAAATCCTATTGCACCACCAAACTTAAGCGACTTAACATCACTCAAAACGATGCCTGTGACATTGACTCCTGCCAAATTGCTAGACAAATTTGCTGTTTGTGTATTGTCTGAAGCTTCAGAGAAGCCAGCCACTTGTCCAATAACTCCACCAAGATAAGCATTGTCACCTTTGACAGCAATATTCAAAGTGTTTTGACTGTTAGTTGCGTTAATTGCAAATGTGCCAGTTGTTTTTCCAATCATTCCACCAACTGAAACAGTTTTCATTGGTTCTGTAACAGGATTAGCTTTTGCAGTGGCAGTTGAATCTGTGCCCACTTGAACATCAATAACTCCTGAAATGTCACAAGCACCAGAAACAGAAACACCACCAGAAACACTTCCAAACAATCCACCCAATGCATTGTCAGAACCACTGGAAATTGTGTAAGGACTTAAAGCATAACTATAACTATTTTCATCAAAGATGTTGACAATTTTTCCATCGACTTCTTTTGTATATGAATGTTCCAAATTATTATTCTCTTCGAGTTTTCCAACTTTCAAATCTACAGAAACATTTCTCACAGAAGCACTCGAACTCAATTCACCTGCAATTCCACCAATCTTAGCTTCTTCTGTTGAAGCCTTGGAAGCTTGATAAATTTTTCCAAAAAGTTTTTTAGCTTTTGAATTTGTTGTTGAAAAGTAAGAACTTTCCATTTTTCCGAAAACCAAGCCAGCTCTCAACTTTTTCAAAGAAGAGTTTTGTGAAATCAAAATCCCATCTTCTTTGTCAGTTTCGTTTTCTTTGAATGAGAAATCCATGCTATCAACAGAGTTGACAGCCCCAACATATCCTCCAACATTAACTTCATTGCCTTTGCTAACTCCCAAATCAATTTCAACATTGTTTAGTGTTGCCATTGACATAGAAATTCTTGCTGGAGTTCCACTGCCTTTCAAAATCGCACCTGCATAAAGTCCGACATTCATTGTGTTGTAATTGCTGTTCTCCTTAGATGAAAACTTGACAATGATTTTGTCAGCAGAATTATCTGTCGCCTCACGAACTAAATCGAGATTTTGCACACTGATTGATGTGTAACCACTTTCTTGTCTGACATAACCAGCCAAGATTCCCATATACACATTTGCATTCACATTGCTTTCTGTGTAATTCAATTGCAACGAAGCGTTTTCTCTTAAAACAACATCGGTATCTATCAATGATGTTGAATATGCATATGCAGAAATTAAACCTGCAGAATGCGCCGTTTCAGCATTTCTTGTGCTTAATTTTGTGTTGAGAACAGTTTCTTTGTTGAGAACAATTTTGGTTTTTCTGAAGGTTGCAAGATTTGTGTAACTCTCAACAATTCCTTCAAAGCCATCTCTTTCTTGATTGATATAGAAAGTAATTCCTTCAACTTCTGCACCTGGTTCCAAAGTGCTGAAAAGTGGTTTATTTAAAATAATTCCCACTCTGTCGCCAACAGAACCACCATTTTCTTTTTCTTGACCTATGGTAACATTTCCTTCTGTATCTGTGTACATATAATCAGCATAAGAAACAAGATGTCCTCTAAATCCTTCAATAGTTGTTTTCAACTCATCAGTTTCAGGAAAGTTTGTTAAATCAATATCAGTGTAGTTGAAATCATTTTCAGAATTATTTACTTTTCCCCTAAGCACAACTGTAAGTCCAGAATTCTTCATAGCTTTCAAAACTTCTTCTGTGTTAAAGGCGTCCCAATACAGCACATTAAGTTTTGGCAAAAGTTCAATTTCTGGGAAGAGATTGTTTTGTTCGTGACTCCAGAACTCTTCACTCCAGCCGTTTGCCAAGAAATAACTATACATTCTTGCATAAGCTGCTTCAGGCGTAGACATAGATTTGCTGCCGATGTTTTCTGCCAGCAACAATCTTGCGTTGTTCACGTCATAATAAGTTGCATTTTCTTTGTCAAAGCCAAATGGATTAAGTTTCAATGAAACGTCGCCAACCTTAACTTGATTATAACCACCAACAGTCAACGAAGATGTGTCTCCACCAACTTTTTCTGAAGTTCTAACATTGAAATAGTTGTCGTCAGAGTCAATAAGGAGTAAATCGCTTATCAATCCATTAACTTCACCGGCTTTTGAATAGATATCTCCCACAAGCATGAAATGTCTGTCACTTAAATAAGAGTTGTCATTCAAAACTGCTTTGTCGCCAGCAAGTTTTGCACCATCGTAAGTATAATAATTGGTTGCCATAACGTTTTTTAAAGCTACGGCACTCATGTTGTTTTCATTTTTTTCAACAGCACCGACGATTCCACCAGCAACACCAATTTTTCCGTCAACATAGACATCCCCAGAGGCATAAACGTCGTTGAGCAAAATGTTTACTTTTGGCGTTTTTGTAAGGAATGTCAAATCAAATTTATCTTCACTGTAACCAGCAAGACCAATTATTCCACCCACAGCTTTTGTTTTGTCTGAGTGAGAAATAACGTTGAGTTTGTTGTAACCTATATAGATGTAACCACCACCCATATAACCAACCAAACCACCCACAAACATAGGGTCATTTGTGTTTGTTGCAAAGCCTGCATCTTGATTTGTGTAAGAGAAGATTGATTGTTGACCTTTTTCTGTGCTTAAAGTCCCATTGTAATATGTGTTTTCAGATCTTTCAATTGCCTGTTGCAATTCGTCTGTATAACTTGCAGAAACAGCAAAAAGTCCACCATAATTTTCTCCAATCAAACCACCTGCATAAAGATTTTTTGAAGTTATGTAAGAAGGTTTTGAAAGACTCATGTCAGCATCAAGTTTGATGTTGGCATCATATATCAAAGTTGAATTTCCAACATAGCCAAAAAGTCCACCAGCCACTTCACCATAAATGTTCACAGCATCAGAAACATGCACAGTGACAATGTTGTAATCACTCACTTGAAGAGTGGTTGAATATTTCACATACTCAGAATTTAAGTCGTCATAAACATCAACATAACCTGCCACAGCTCCAGCATAAGAAAGTGTTGAAATCAGAGAGCTTAATGACACTCTGTCATCTGCCACTTGTCTCAATTTGTTTCCAACTTTTTGAGAATTTGAATATATATCTTTTGAGTTTGAATAATAAGAAGAATAGATGTCAATGTCCTTTACTGTTATGTCACTCAATCGGCTTTCACCAAACAACATACCCACAACACCACCAACAATGTTGTTTCCATGCACAGCTGTGTTGTCTGTGTTTGTTTCACTGCTTACAGGAGAAAGTGTAACTGCCAAAATTCTTGTGTCGATTGCAGTTCCTGCCAATGTTCCCACAATGTTTGCTTGTGCATTATGTACAGAATCCACAATAAAATCCAAGTTCATAATAACGGCACCATCAAGTTTGGCAAACAAGCCATAGTTTTCCAACTGCTTACTGCTTCCCAAATTTATATTTGATATTGTGAAGCCATTTCCATCAATAAGTCCTTCAAAAGTTTTTTCTGTTGTTGTAAGTTTAACAGAGTTGTCATTTTCAGAATTTTGATCAATTTCAGACATGTCAACATTGTTTACAAATCGATAATTTCCGAATACTTTTTTATCGTTATAATAAACTTTGTAAGATGAAATTTCGTTTGTTGTCGCTTTGCCTGTCGCCATAGCAAAATCTCTTGCATTTCTGATTATGATAGGGTTGTTTTCTCCACCATAAGACAAGTCAACCATAGCCATATTGTCGACATTTAAAATATTTCTGTTATAGAACAAACTTGTTATTCTTCCATTTGTCACTGCATAACGGTTTGAAAGAGCAATTTGATTTGCACTCACCAAAGAGATTCCATGACTTGTCATCATCCAAATTCCATCATAAGAATCTTCAGATGACGCAAAACTGAAACCATACAATGTGTCTTGCTTGATTTCATGGATTGCCAAAGCACCTTTTGTAACTTTACTTTGATTTGTGTCGTCAACACGAGTTTCATTATAAAAGTAAGAAACACTTATTTCACCATAATTCAAAGAATTTGCAAAATCGTCAACACCGGAAAAATGCATTTGGTTGATATCTGTTTTCAAAATTTCACAAGCAGAGAAACACAAAGACACTTCTGCGCCTTCTCTGTTTATATAAACAAATCCTGCCACCATAGAGCTTTTTAAAGCCTTATTTTCAATGGCAATATTCGAATAAGAATTTTTAACAAGTTTGCTGTTTTCATAAACGAAACCAGAAACCACACCCAATGATGAGATGTTTGAAAGATTGTTATAAACTTCTTCGTCATCGTTTGAACGCATTCCTTCAACAAAACTATTTTGAATGTTGTTGGAATTTCTTAAAACAAAACCTGATGTCAGAGAAACATTTGAGTTCATTCTGTTGTAAATCTGAACATTTTTTGCAAATGACGCACTGATATATCCAGTCGATTCGTTTGCAATAACAAAACCAGCAACTTCAACTTGCCCATCAATGACAAATTTTCCAAGCGTTTGAGAACTAATGTAATTAACACCTGCAATATCAACAATGTGTTTGAAATCAGTTCCACCAACACGGCTGTTCATAACAGAAGAATTGTTTGTTATCACAAAACCAGCGATTGAGCTTTCAATTCCCATTGCAGAAGTAAGTTCAATTGGGTCTGAATTAGAACCTTTTGTATATTTAACAACCAATCCATTATCACCCGATACAGTATGTTTTTGATAACTCGAATCATAGTATGAAACCACTTCACAGTTGTAAATAACTCCATTATTTGTTATTGCAAAGCCTGCAACATTGATGTCTTTATATTGATCAATATTTGCTGTGATTTGTCCACCATTATAAACATTCACTCTCACATTTTTAAGTGTTGTATCAGCACTCACCGTGTTAAACAAAGCCAAATTCAATGCACTTCCTGTTGGCATTGCAAAGCTGTTTAAATGAATTGTAAAGCCGTTTCCATCCAAACTTTTAATCAAATCCGTGTCAATTGGTGTGTAATCTTCAAGCACAATGTCATTCATCAAAATGTAATCGTCTGGTTCAACAGATTTCGTTGTCAAATCAATGAATTCTTGTGCAGAAGAAATCTGAGTTGGAGTCTCTTCATCTGACCATATCTCAACTGCAATCAAGAAATAATAATCATAAACAAATTCAATTCCTTGATATACCACTGTTGTTTGCAATTTCATTAATTGAACACCACTGCGTTTTCCAGTTATTGTCAAACAGCCTGCATATTGACCAACCTCATGTTCATCAAAGTCGAACAAATCATTAGTAAGGAATGTCTGATAATTTTCGTTGTAGATTGCAGTCGAATTGCTTTCACTTGCAGCATACCAAAGTTGTTGTTTCAATGAAAGTTCATGATATCTTCCGTCGTTTTCATTTAATCTATAGTTGATATAATATCCAACTTCATCATCTTTGTAATTATTTTTCAATGCAAATTGATTTCTCTTTGCCATCAATTGTTCAACTGCTTCCACTTCACTTAAGTTGTTTGAATCATAAACATAATTTTCTGGATTCATTGAATAATTGAAGTTGAGAATTGAAGTTTCATTTAAATATGAATAATAAACATCATAAGTCTTTCCATTATAAGTTCTTGTTGCGCCACTTCCTCTAACTGATGTTTCGTTGGCATTTATTGAGAAATCCACCAAGCACAATGTTGCACGGCTAACTTTAATTTCCTGAACATTATTTAAAGTTCTTTCCACAGAAGCACAAACATAGAAAATTCCACTAGATTTTCCACCATCCAATGTTGCATCAACATAAGCTGTTATGTTTGCTGTGTAAACTTTGTAATTGTTGAAAATTTCAACTGTTGCTGTCGAAAGAGAAATGTTTGCTCCGTTATTTTGCAAATAAAGTTCATAAAGATTTTGGTCAAGTGACAAAGTCACTGTGACTTCTGCAGTTTCCCCTTTTGAAAGCACATATGTTGACGACCCATTTACTTTTATGTTGGCTTCTTGCAAATAATCAACAGCCAAATTATGTGTTCCTGAAATAAGAATTTCCTCTCCATCATAATATGTCAAAGTTAATTTCAAACCACTTGTTGAAGTAAATGCACTTGAAATGTAAAGTCTGAAATAGAACACTCCTGTTCCAGTTCTATCATTTTCTGTAAGATTGACTCTGATTCCATTTTCAATCAAAGAAGTTGAAGCTGGGTTCACAAAATAACCAAAGCTTGAATTGTAAGACAATCTTGAAAGATTTACAGTTCCAACATTTCCTGTCCCCGTTGTCGAATAAGTCAAAGTGAAGTGAGTCATTTTTGCATAAGCTGGACTAACAGTAACTGCAACAACAGCATCTGATGAAGGTGCTAATGTGTTTGTGATCTCATCCGAAGGATTGATATAAAGCACTGAATTTCTGATCTGTCTGTTTGCAACATTATAAGTTGAAATGCTTATATCTTCAACATCTTGCGTTTCAACATAAATTCCAATAATTTTTTGATATATTTGATTGCTTATTTGACTTAAAGCATTAACCGACAAAACTAAATTGTCATAATTCTTATCCAAAAGATGTTTTTGACTATCTTTAATTTTTACCAAAACATTAAAGCGATAATCTTTTTCTCCCAAAAATTTCTTTGTCCAAGAAACTTCCAAAGTAAGTTTGCTGTCAACAACAAAACTTATGTTATTTGCACCAACAACATCAAATGGCAAATCAATTTCACCATATTTAAGTCCAAAAACAAGATCATCTTCAACATTGTCTGTTGTCATTGACACATCAAAAACAGCATATTGAGAAGGTTTAACAACCAAATTGTTTGCATTGTTAATTGCAAGAGCTGTTGCACCATTATACACTGAAACATCAAAGTTACGTGCAAACTGATTTTTGATTGCATCTGCAAAGACTTGATTTTCAATGCTTAGAGCTGAAACAAAAGTTTCTAATTTTGTGACAGCATTGTTGTTGTGGCTGTTTTTGCCTTGAACAACAAGCGAATTGTTGCTTCTTGAAACTGCAATATAATTGTTTCCTTCAACATTTGTGTTGTCAGCCAAGTTAAATCCGATGGTATAATCATCTCTTTCCAATGCATATGGCACAACATTGTTTCCAAGGAAAACAGAGTTGTTGAAATTGTAAGTTACATTTCTTGACTTTCCAGACTGAATTAAAATAATTTGATTATCTTTCAATTCAACACCATTTAAAGTTGTGGAAAGTTTTGGCAAACGATTCAGCACAATGAAACTAAAAGTTTTGAATTCTGTAAAATTCATTTTTGAATGCACTTTAATGTCAAAAACTTCAGTTGTTTTGCTTAATATTTTTATTGAATTGGCAGAAATCGAAATTGACTTACTGTCACTTGTCAAAAGCAAGCTTCTTGCTTCTTTTGGTTGAATTCCAAACAATTCTGCAACAGAGATGGTGTTCAAAGAATCCAAATTAGCTTTTTCAACAGCATCAGAAACATTTGTTTGAGTTTTATAAACAAACAAAACACCTTTATCTTGATCTACTTTCAATGATTTAAGTGGATCAAGGTTGTCATTAACCTCAACACTTGATAAATCAACAGAAGCACTTTGGACAGTGTTTTTCAAATACATAAATCCAAAATTGTTTTTCACTTCAATGTTTTCTGTTTCCCAAATTGAGTTATTTAAACTTGAAATCAAATTTTGCCATTTTTGGCTTCCATTTTGATTTGTTGAATTTGGAATATCTTCACTTCTAAGCAAATCTGCATCAGAAATTTGACCTCCAAAATAAACATCATTTACAAATGCAAATTGAGCATTTTTGAAAATTCTTGTTCGGATTTCTCCGTTCAAGTAATATGTCATATAGCAGTTTTCAAAAATTGCCAATGTGTTGTTTGTGCTTGAATTCAAAGGAGAATTTAAATCCCCAACAAAACCAAAACTCTCAACAAATCTTGCACCATCGGCATGGCTTCCTGCAAAAACACCTTTCGCAAAGTTGCCATTTGAGATAACTGTTTCACAATTTGAATCTTCGTTGGTCAAAGAATATGCATAAACATATGTTCTTTCAACAACACTGCTTGCACCAGTAAAACCTACGATTCCTCCAACAGTTCCACCGGCAATAATTTTGTTGCTATATTTATTTCCATCTTGAGCTGCAAAATTATAGAACTCAAAACCTGATTCTGAAATTTTTCCAAAGTTTTGTCCAACAATTCCTCCAACAAAAGACGCATGTTCTGCATTTATGGACGCACCATAAATTTTTACATTCTCAATTTGTCCATTATTTATTCCAGCCACAGCACCAACGGCTGAAGTTGCATCAGAATATATTTCACTGCTCTTATATTCGCCGTCTTTGTAATAAACATCAACAGCACAGTTTGATATTAAGCCATTGTTTGTGTTGGCAACAAAACCTCCAGCGAGACCATTAACAGAATTTGCTTGTCCTGCAAAAATCAAGTCTTTCACAGTTCCGTTCAATTGATTGACAAAGTTTTCGCTGTTATTTTCAAATGTCAAAGCGATTGATTCATCTTTACCGAAAATCATTCCACTGAAAGTGTCATAAGCTTTCCAATTGTTGAATGTGACATTGTTCATGATTTTATAGTATTTTGCAAAGTCAATTTGTTCCAAATCACCTTGATTATAAACTCTAATAGCTGTACCTTCGCTACTTCCATCTGCAATTGTAACTAAAATTCTTAAGATGATGTCTTTATAATAAATCTTTTCTCCGTCATTATTTAAGAAATAATTTGAAATGCTTTCACTTCCATTGATAATTTCATCAAATCTTGCATTCCACTCGGCATTTGACAACCTAATGTAAATCGGTGTCTCAATTGTCTTTCCAAATTCGTCAACATCATATTTATACACCAAAACCTGTCTAACACCATCAACCATTTTGATCATATCTTTTGGCAACAAATATAAATAACCATAACCTCCTTTAGATGTGTTTATGCTAAGGTTGAAAGTTTGTCCAACTTGAGAAGTTGTTATCGACAAATCATTTGAAGATCCATCAATTGCAAAGTAAGAATAATCAAGTCCCAAATCGTTTGCTTCACTTGGCATAACAGAAGTTGAAATTGTGAAATTTCTTTCACTAGACACAGATGTCGTCAAATTGAGATAAATTTCATTATCCAAAGTCTTGTTCAGCCATTCAACACTTTCCACTCTTCTGACATTTCTGATTTCAATTTGAATTTCAGTTTCTCTTTTTATTCCATTTTCGTCCAAATATGTCACAGACAGAATATCTCTAACAGAAGTTTGAAGATTGGTAGAATTTGCTGTTATTCTGAATTTCAAAAATCTTCCTTGATTTGCAAAAGACAAATCACTTAATGTGTAAAAACTGTTTTTCAATGTTGTTCCATCTTCTGAAGCATAAACAAAATCTTCTATGGCAGACTCAAAAGTGAAATTGGTCAAGATATTTGAATATGTTGGAACTTTTTCATCCGGTCTCATTGAAATTGTCACATCAATTCTTGATTTGTTGATGTCACTAACACTCAAAGTTTCTGTTGTGTAGAGCAATGTTGTTTGTACATTTGAAGAGAGATATCTTGTTGAATAAAAACTTTCCAAAGCAAAGAATCTTGCAACTGTGATATTTTCGTGTTGTTCATTGAATCCACCAAACAAAACACAAACATAGCCTTTGAAAGCATTGTCAGTCAATGTCAAACGAGAATCTGTAAGTCTAAACAAGCTGTTATCTAGATTTTCAAAATAACGATAATATTCTGCAATCACAGTCAAATTATTTTCAGAATAAATTTGATTTGCAATTCTGACAGCTTCTTGAGTATCTGTTATTCCATTTGTTATTTTGATCGCAGACACAAAATTTTCAAAAGAAAGATATCTGTAAACAACCCCCGTTTCAGAAAGAGTTGCATTTTGATAATCAGTGCTTAAAGGCAAACTTGTTCCTGCTTCCATCATCAATTTTGATAAAGACAAACTTTGTCTGTTTTCATCTGAAAGGATTAATCCATCTTTGTTTACAAAAGTTTGCAAACTAGATTCATCTTTAAATACATCTGCTGAAGATTTGTCAGAATTTTGAATGCTTACAGATTGCATAGGAGCAAAAGCTTGAATTTCATATTCTTGTGATTTCTTTCCTGTCACATGTTCAAACCAAAATTTGGTGCTATCTGAAAAATTTGCACCATTTAAAGTTACACTAAATTTTGCAACAACAAAGTTTTCCCCTTCAAAATTTGATGAGACAAAAGCAAGTTCAGAAAAATCAAATCTTTGGTTGTCACTTGACACAAGATTCAAACCTGATAATGTGGTCATATCCTTGATCTTAACCACAAATTCCAAATTGCGAGCAGCTGTTATATTTGAAGACATATATGTAATTTTTGGTAAATCATCGTCGTCAACAGTTGAAATGCTTAAATTTTCTGCAGTTGAGATTTTGTATAAGTTTAAGTTAAGAGTTGTGACAGCATTTGCACTGCTCATTGAAACAAAATTGATTTCAACGCCTTCCAAAGAGTCAAATCTGTTTGAACTAGAAAGATAAACATCTGTTCCACTTTGAATGCTGTCAGAAACATAAACACTCGAGCCTTGTTCACTTGGTCTAAAAACAACTTCTTGTCCACGACAATAAATTTTTAAGACATCTTCAACTCCTGACAAATTCAAGTTTCTCAAATTTGACTGATTCAAATCTACTGAAACAAAAAACATATTGTTGTCAATAGAAACATCTTCTGGTCCAACCACAGTGCTAACTTTAAAACCATTTCCAACTGCGTAGTCAGAGAAGACATCAATTTGTGCGTTGTTTAAACTGTTTTTGTTTTCGTCATACAAATCAACACGGGTTGCTGAATAGGCTGTTTTAATCAAAATTTCAACTTCATCACTGAAAATATCATAAATGAAATCATGATAAGAAACTTTGAAATAAAAATACAAATCACCAAATTTAAGCAAATTTGCAGTGTCAAGTGATTCAATCACAAAATTGTAAGATCTTCTGTTTTCATTCTGTGAATTTGAAGTTATGTCTAAATTAAAATATTGTTCATATTCATTGCGATCAAGAAATCTTCTTGTTCCATCGCTAAGTTTTTCATAGACCTCAACATCCAAATCAATTTGGTAAGGTGTGTTAACAACAAGCACACCACTCACACTTGATCTGTTTGCATCATTTCTTTTGAGTTCAAAAACAACTTGTTTCGTTGCAGGAGTGTCATTTTGATACAACACCATATCTTCAATAGTCAAATTATTGATAGTCGAATTTTCAATAACATCAAAAGTTACTGAATCATGAATGCTTGCATTTCTTGAAAAACTTGCTCTAAGTTGAAGTTTGAACATATCAAAATTTTCATAAACATAAAGTGTTTGATTTTCAATTTTTGCTGCAAGTTGATCATTTCTCAAAAATTCTTGATTTCCAGTTTCCTCAAAAGACCAAACAACATCTCGCACATTTGCAGTGATTGGAGAGAATTCAAAGTAATCCTCAAAACTAAGTTCTTTTGAACTTCCCTTAACAACAAACAAATCACTTCTTGCATCTTGATTGTCACCAGTTTTTTTGCTTATGCTTTCAACAACAGTCTTAACTGAAACAGAGATTATTTTGCTTTGCTTTATATCTTCAACAGCAGAAACTTTAACTTCTGCATCTCCACTTTTATTTCCAAAAATTGTAAATGAAAAATTTCCTTCGCCTTTTTTTCTTACATCAGAATATGTAACACAATCTTCTCCTTTAAGAACTTCCACAACAATTCCAGCGTTGGAGTTTTCAAGGAAGACATCAATCTCTTTTTGTTGATAGTTTTCTTCTTGTTCATCATTCGTGAAAATAACCACTTCTTCCGTTGAAACAGAAAGTGAAATTTTCTTTTCACATGCCGACAGCAGAACCCCACCCAGAATCATAAACACACTCAAAATTCCAAGAGCAAATTTCTTCATTGTGTCCTCCTAAAATAATATTTGCAATATGCAAATTTTTATATAATATATTATAAATAAATTAATATAGCGAAGTCAAATTTTGTCGAAAAAAATCACATAATTAAAAAATAATTTTTTTATTAAAAAAATATTAATAAAATTATTAAATAAAAATAATGCAAATTAAATGTTTGCATTTGTTTTCGCTATATTGCTGAAAGCACGATATATAGCAATATTTAAATTTAATTAAATTATTAAATAATTATAAATATTAATAAAAAAACACAAAAAAATTAATATTTTTTGCATTTTTAAATGATTTTTTTAATATTTTTTTATTTTAATTTATTTTTAAATAATTTTTGATTATTTATTTTTATATTTTATTTTCGTTGATTGTCCACCCCGAATATGTTTTTCAGCAAAATTTTTGTCCAACACATTTTGCACTTTTGTATACAATTTTTTATCTAACTTTTTCAATCTTTTTGACAAGTCATTATGAACAGTGCTCTTGCTTAGATGAAAAATCTGTGCTGTTTTTCTGATTGTGTCACCAGTTTCAGTTATATGTTGAGCCACCTGCAAAGTTCTCTCTTTGATATAAGGTTTCATATTTCCTCCTATATCACAATCTATGAGAGAATTTGTCACATTATGCAATTTTTTGTCGATTGATCATTTTTAAAAATAAAAAACACGGAAAGATTTTTCCGTGCATTTGATTATTTTTGACATTCTTCAAGCAATTCAACTATCTGACCTATCGTCTTAACTTGACCTATCTTTTCATCTGGAATTGTGATTCCATATTCATCTTCCAAAGTCATAAGCATTTCAATAACATCCAATGAATCTGCTCCAAGGTCTTCAACAATATTAGACTCTGCTGTAATCGCATCTTTAGCAACGCCAAGTTGTTCAGCAACAAGGTCTTTAACTTTATCGATAATCATATCAACCTCCATGCGTTAATATTAGCATAAATCGATAAAGAAAATCAACTTATTTTAAGAACAAACTATTTATTTTGCAAATCAAGATAATTGTTAGGGTCAACTTCTAAACCATTTTTCAACAATGTAAAGTGCAAATGACTTCCATTTTTAGACTCGTTTGTAGCAGTGTCCGAAGCATTTCCAATTGCTTGTCCTTTGGTCACTTTGTCACCTTCTTTAACTTTGACATCTTCTGCCAATGAAGAATAAACACTCACAAAACCGTCTGCATGTTCAATCTTAACAACACTTCCATTCAAAGAATCTGTGCTTACAGATGCAATGATTCCATCTGCAACTGAAAAGACTTCGCTGTTTTCAGAAGACAAATCCACTGACAAATGAATTTCCCATCTTTTTAAACTTTCGTTAAATTGCAAATGATCATCAGCATAATCTTTAACGACAACTGCATTGTTCATTGGCAATTCAAATTTAATATTGTCCGTTGAAACTGGTTTCCCTTCATTTGATTTGACACACAAAGCGATTGTCAATGCAATAGCCAAAGAGAACACACATGCAAGACTTAACACTCCATATCTTTTGAATAGTTTTTTAAATTTACTTTCTTGTTTGATTTCCATAATCCCTCCACAACCTAATCATTGACAGCTTTCACGATTTTAAACATAAAATTTTAAAAAGTTTCAGATTTTTCACTGGTTTTAAACATTTTTGAATGTAAAAACCCCAATTTTTGATAATTTTTTAATATCCCGTCAAAATCACAGGAAATCCTGCAACTATTTTATTTTCATCTGAAATCGCTATTTGAACATTAACTTTTTTGTTTTCCACATAAACACAATTTTGATAAAATGGAGTATATCCACAATAAATTGTCAAATTTTCAATTTTCATTTGTGTTACTTCTTGAAATTTAAGTTCTTTTTTCAAAACTTCAAAATCTTTGTTTTCAAAATAAAGTTGAACCCCTTGCGATTTGTTAGCAAACTTTTTTAAATTCTCTTTTGCTGTGGCAAGCGAACAATAATTGAAAAATTGAGATCCACTTACAACAACTTCCACGCTTTCAGAATCAAACTTCTCATCAGAAACAAAACAAACCCTATCTATCCCCTGAAGTTCAAATAAAACATTTTTCTCTATTTTGAAAACTGCCGTCGATGCCAAACAGCAGAGAATCATAACAAAAACTATCAACTTTTTCATAAGTTAACTATTGTCACAAAAACAAAAAATTAAACTCAATAAAAAAATTGTGGTAACAACCACAACTCTTTTCTTCTATTTGATCAACAAATATAAAAACACTGCCCATAAAACCAACGAAACAACAAAACCTGTCCAACAAAAAACAAGGTGTAAATTAATTTTTCTGCTATCTTCACTTTTTTGCGTATTCTTTGTTTCCTCTTCCATGCTCACATCCAAACTCAGAGTTGGTTTTTCATCCTCTTTTTCTTCCAAAATAACAATGTCTTCTTTAACTTGCTTTGGTGGAAGAGGTGGCAAATTTCTGAGTTCTTTTGGTGGAGGTGGCATAAATGGTTTCTTCTGTTCCATTTTCACTCCTTTAATGATTTTATCTCAAAACAACAAAAATGTCCAACATTTTGTCAGGACTGTTGAACATTTTTCCAAATATTTTGCACATTTTGATTGATATCAAGGGTTTCAATCACAAAAGTTAAAATATATTTTTCTTTACTCACAAAATTTGTTTCATCAGGAATCACAAGATAATTGCAAAAAGTTATCTTATTCCCTCCCCTCAAAACATCATCAAAATAATAGTATCCATCTTCAGCTTTTTCGAAATGTTCTGTTGTCACAAAATCAAATTCAGCTTCATTCTCTATTCCAAATGTCTTTGCTTTTACTCTGACAGCAACATCATAATTAAGATTTGATGCATTTATTTGCACAACTTGTGGAATTGCTTCACTAGGCAAATAAGACCCATCAAAAGTCATCGAAACAACATTAGATTGATTTGGTTCAACACTTACACAAACTGTATCTCCCACAACCAAATCGGAGTTTGAATGTAAATAAGAAACAGAAAAATAATATCCACTCAATCCCAAAATAATGGATAAAATTAATAACCCTGAAAGAATAATTACAGCAAAAAGCCAAGGAACTGTATTCTTTTTCATATATATAGTTTAAACTACAAACATTTTATTATTCTGACAAAGCCGTCTTTTTCTGTTTTTTTCTTCTTTTGTTTCTCTCTTGCCTGAAATTATCTATTTGCATACGCCTGAAAATTTGACTCTCTTCTTGCAAATCAAATTTCTTTTTAACCCAACGATATTTTCTGTTTCCGAAAAGTGTGTCGTATGTCAACACCCCGAGACCTTGCAATAAATAGAAA
Organism: uncultured Christensenella sp.; assembly: GCA_949841595.1. GTDB lineage: Bacteria > Bacillota > Clostridia > Christensenellales > UBA1242 > Caccovivens. Next base: position 92,698 of record CATKZB010000002.1, read on the forward strand.
TAATAAGAGCAGAATCTCCAAAGCAGCAACGCCCAAAACGTTTTTCCTCCAAGATAACCCTTAAACAGAGCAGTAAATGTAATTTCATTCATACCTGTTCCACCAGGAAGTGGAATAAAGCTTGAAGCCAAATCAATCAATGCAGTATAGACAAAAAATTCTCCAAACTTACTTCCGTCAAAGCCTTTAAAAATACAGCAAATAAAGAAAGGAATTGAAAATAACAGAACAAATCTAGCCAAATGCAAAATGAGTTGATAAATAATCGCAAACTTTGCTTTGCTATATTCTTTCATGATGTTTTGATAGTCTTCCACAAATCTTACAACTTTGCCATAATATTTGTCATAGTCTTTTAATATGTGAAGTTTAACAAGGACTCTAAGCCCCCAAGAAACAATCTTTGTGCCAAGTTTTCTGGAAAGAGAAAAAAACAAAATCACAACGACCATCAAAAATGAAAGTATAAACCCAATGATACTTGCAGCAGAAACCAAAGTTGTCATTCCATTGGTGAAAGAAATAATAAGACAAACAAAAGTTACAATCAGCCAAGAGACTTGCTGAAACAAAAGTTTTGCAATAGGAATAGACAATGATGTAGAGCCTGGAACATCCCTTCCAGTGAGATAAGTGACCATAAATGCTTGACCACCACTCGAAAGTGGAGTTACAGCATCATAATATCTTAAAATTGAAAGCGATTTGTAAGAAAGTGCCCAACGAGAACGCAACGTCTTTCTGTAAATCATCCTATGCACAGAAATAACATCCACAATCATTATTCCAGCTAAAAATACCATGGCAATAAGGAAATAAACAAGATTTATTTCTTTAAATTTGAAAGGTTCAAAATCTTCAGTTGTAAAAATGTTCCACATCAAAATGGCAGCAACTAGGACAATGTTGAAAATAAAAAACAATATGTTTTTGATTTTTTTCTTTTTATCTTTATTTTGAAACTCGTTTACTTCTTTGTTGGATTCTTCAATTTTGGCTTCAACAATCTTTTTTTCTTCTTCAGAAAGTTGTTTGCTTTCAAGTTGTTCAAGTTTCTTTGCTTTTCTTACATCAATTCTGTTTTTAACACGTGAAAAAAGATTACGCTTTTTGTTTTTTTCAGCGTCTTCAAGATTTTCTATTTCTGGAAGTTTTCTATTTTCACTCATCAACTTAATAATATCAAAAAAAACAAACTCTTGTCAATTTAACAAGAGTTGTTTTTATAATTATATTATATTTGCCTTATTTTAATACATGTCCTTGATATTATTCTCAACACCTTCAATCTTTGTTGTCAAAGATTTTCTCAAATAATTGATGTTCATGTTTTGGAACACTGCAAAATTATCCTGTGCCAAGCTGTCGTAAATGCTGTCAAAAACAGTTTTATTTGAAAAAATGTTCAATCTTGTTGATGTCAAAACTTTTATGTTATTTTTTTGTTTTGAAGCATCAAAATTCACACCATCAACAGCAATAGGATTTTCTATCTTGCCAGCATAGAAGAAAATATAATATCCATCTTCAGCTTTAACCAACCCAGTTGTATCTCCAACTTTTGCATTTCCATCATTATATAATGCAAGTATTGCTTCTTTTGCATCATCGTTATTTGTAAATTTTTCACCAGCCAAAACTTTGTTGTCAGTTGTAACACCAAAAACAGCATTGTAATCAGCACCTTTAAGAGTGTCATCATCGTTGTAAGAATATAAATATTTTCTGAAAGCCTCTGCTTTTTTGTAGCCTATATTTTTGTTAAGCTCAGCACTTTCGTTGTCATTATACTTAAATTTTGTTACATCTGAATTAATCAAAGAAAGCAATTCTTTCGCTGATTTTTCACCTGTTACGCTTCCATCTTTTTCATTTCTGACAGTCACCATAACATTATTTTCATTATACAAACCTTCAACCAAGCTTGCATATCTAGATGGAGTGATGGTTCTGTTATCAAGTTGAGTTTTCCATTTGGCAAGATCACTCTTTTGACTTTCTGAAAATTCTGCTTTAACATAACCAACATAGAAATAGTTTGAATTTCCATTTCCTTCCAAAATGTAATCAACATTTCCAACATCGCTAAGAATTGAGCTTTCATAAGAAGAACTATTGCCTTCAACAACATAAGTTGCATAGTCTGCTCTGACTTTTGCAGAGTAATTTCTCAGAACATCGTCTACAGTGATATTTGAAATATCAGCATCTTGTTGTTTTTGAGCATTGTAAATAGTTTCGTATTTTTCTACAATATAATTTTCTTTAAGAATTTCATAAACTCTGTCAATTTCAAACAAAATACATTCTTTGTCACTTTCAAATGTTTTGTATGAATAGTTTTTCTTAACATCTGAAACATATTTGTTGAATGCGTTTTTCCAAGCTTTTGCACTTGAATCATTTGATTCTTTAAGTTCAATCAAGGTTTGATACATCATCTCTTTAAAGATATATTTGTTTTCACTTGATTTATATTCAATGTTGTAAGCAACATCATCCTTTTTTCTTTCTTCATAAGTTGCTCTTATTGTTGTTGCTGGAGATTTTTTTCTTATAACCAAATCTTCATCCAAATAAACCTTGCTTTTATAGTCATTGAAAACTGATTTATCAGTTTCTTCTGTGGAATTTTCATCCGAAGTTGAAACTCCTTCCAAATAGCTTTTCACATTTGAATATATCGCATTGTAAGTTTCATCATAAAGATATGTGGTTTCATTGCCCAACAACAAATCTTCTCCAAGATTTTTATAATAATTTTCAACAGCTTTAATCGTTATTCTTCTGTTAATAACAGTTTCCAAAGTTTGTTCAACAGCTTGCTTTGTTGTGTAATTATAATTTTGAACATAATTATAACCATAACTGTTGAAAGCTGTGATTAAGTCTCTCTTGTTGATATTTTCTGTCGTTCCGTCAACATAACTTATTGTTGCAACTGTTGCCTCATAATAATTTTTGTCATTCCTGCCAACCAAAGAACAGCCTGCAAAAACAGACACACACATAATCAACATCAAAAATAATGATACTATTTTATTTTTCACCTTCAAACTCCAATGTGTTTAATTTCAAAATTGCTTTAAGCATAATTCACAATATTATAATATAATAAACAAATAATTTCAAGCAAAATAGTCAATTTGTCAATCTTTTTTAAAGCCCAAAGCATTGGAAAACATTTCAATCAGCAAGTCGACTTTTTCCACAACCTTTCCTTTTGCATTAACTTTCAAGATTGGTGACTGTTCAAATTTAAGACAAGCGTCATAATATTTGCTGACATCTGATAGCCTTTTATCTATTATTTCCTCACTTTTATAAAGATAAACAGCACAGTCCACACTGTTTATTTTAATTTTTTGAACATTCAACTCGCCAGCCAAATTTTTCAAATATGCAATCTTACACAAATTTTCAACTTCAACAGGCATATCTCCATTGCTTTCAACAAGTTGTTCTTGCACTTGCCTAAACTCTTCTGCAGAAGATATCTGACTTATTTTGTTATAGAAAACAATTCGCTCTTCTTGTGAAGAGATATAGTTCTCACTTATATATGCATCCAAAACAAGTTCCATTTTGATTTCTTTTTGATTTTGAGTTTTTGCACCAGAAAGTTCTTTCGTAACTTCTTCCAAAAGACGAACATACATGTCATAGCCCACCTTTTGCATATGTCCATGTTGTTCTTTTCCCAAAATATTGCCTGCACCACGGATTTCCAAATCTCTCATAGCAATTTTGAAGCCACTGCCAAGTTCTCTAAACTCTTTAATCGCTTCCAGCCTTTTGTAAGCATCTTCCGTCAACACTTTCCCACCATCATAGGTCAGATATGCATATGCAAGCTTGTCAGAACGCCCTATTCTTCCCCTTATTTGATAAAGCTGACTTAGTCCAAGCATATCACAATCCACCACAAACAAAGTGTTGAGTGTTGGCAAGTCCACACCATTTTCAATCAAAGTTGTGGAAATAAATAAATTAAATTTGTCATCATAAAGATCAGCAATGACTTTTGACAATTCTTGTTCCATCATCTGTCCATGAGCAACTCCAATCTTAGCTTGTGGCAAAAGAGAAGCAACATGACTCCTGAAATTATATATCTCGGCCACCTTGTTAAACAAAACAAGCGCCTTTCCATTTCTTGAAAGTTCTCTTGCAACCACATCCTGAAGCAGCTGATCGCTATAAGGACTGACATATGTTTGAATAGGCAATCTATCACGAGGTGGAGTCGCAATCACGCTTATATCTCTTATGCCAGAAAGTGACATATGAAGAGTCCTTGGAATTGGAGTTGCTGACAAAGTTAAAACATCAATATCAGTTTTCATTTTTTTGATTTTTTCTTTATCCTTAACACCAAATCTTTGTTCTTCATCCAAAACAAGCAGTCCCAAATCCTTAAATTTAAGGTTTTCATTCAAAATTTTGTGAGTGCCAATCAAAATATCTATTTTGCCATCAGCCAAACGTTTATAAATTTCTTTTGTTTGACTGTCTGTTTTAAAACGATTCAAAACTTCAATTCTAAGTCCAAATCCTTCCATTCGCTGTTTTGCAGAACGATAATGCTGTTCACTTAAAATTGTTGTAGGGCAAAGGAATGCAACTTGCTTTCCATTATAAACAGCTTTAAAAATTGCACGGAACGCAACTTCCGTTTTTCCGAAGCCAACGTCACCACAAACAAGCCTGTCCATAATTTTGGAACTTTCCATATCTTTGTCAATTTCCAAAATAGCTTGTGCTTGGTCAGGAGTAAGTTCAAACTCGAAAGCATCAGCAAATTGTTTTTCAAGTTCTTCATCTCGAGAAAAAACAAAGCCTTTTTTATCTTCTCTTTCCTTGTAAATCTTTGCCAACGAAATTGCAACTTCTTTAAGGTCTTCTTTAACTTTTTGCTTAAGCCTTGTCCATTCACTTGAACCCAATCCATTTAATTTTGGAGATTCAGCACCAATGTATGCAGAAACAAGATTTGCCTGTTCTGTTGGAAGATAAAGCAGTGCACCATTTTTATATTCCAAAACAAAATAGTCTTTTTCAAAGTGAGTAAGTTTCATCCTGACAATGTCTTTACATCTGCCAACCCCATAGAAAGAATGAACAACATAGTCTCCCACTTTTGGCAAATATGAAAAATTTTGTTTTCCATTTCTGTAAGTGGCATGCTGAGATTTATACATGTCGTCAGTGCCAATACCAATAACATTAAAGTCCAAAAAACTGAAAGAATAGGGAAAATAATCTCTGACAATATAGACATAGTTCCCTTCAATCAATTGACCTTCAAATTCACGATGTGAAATTTTGTTGGTCATCAAAAATTCTTTCAAAATTTCAAAATAATTTCCAGCAAAAAGAAAGACATTCACATGCCCATCAGCATAAATTAAGATGTCTTTTTTAAGAGACATAAAATCAGTTAAATAATTTTTTTGCCCCACTGTTTTGTTTTCAAATTTACTTTCACGTGTGTTTGAAAAAACTTTATAAAGTGTCAAATCAACATCTTCAAAATTTAAGAAAAAATCTTTGGTTGTCCAAGAAAGTTCTTCCCTACTTCTTTGCAAAATTTTGCATTCATTTTCAATTTTCAGTGGTTCGTCAATTATAATATTTTCACTTAAATCTAAAACAGAATTTTTTCCAAATTTCAAAAAAACAGGAAAAATATCGAATTTTTCGAGATTTTTTTGCGTTTTCATAGTGGAAAAGTCAAAATTTATAATTTTTTCGATTTCTTCATCAAAAAATTCAATTCTGTAAGGAAACTCTTGTCCACTGACAAAAACATCAACAACATCGCCTCTTATTGCAAACTGTCCGACAGTTGTGACATAGTTCACTTTTTCATATCCAAAAGAAACAAATTTTTCTGCCAGTTTTTCAATTTCAAACTCTTGCCCCACTTCGATTTCTGTTTTGTTTTTCAAAAAAGCCAAATCAAATTTTGTTGTAAGTGAAGAAGGAAGAAAAATCAACACATCCAAATTGCCATTCAAAAAAGATGTGACAGAGTCAGCAAAAGGGAAAAGATTGACATCCTTTTCATCTTCATTTTCTCTGCCGCAAGAGACGATTTGGACAGATTTTCCACAATCTATCAAGCCTTTTTTCAACTTGCTTGCAGAAACAAAATCTGCACACAAATAAACCAGCTTTTCTTGTAATGCACAATATAAAACTTTCTCCCCAATAAAAAATCCACCTAAATCATTTTGTTTAGGCAAATTTGTATTTTTCAAAAGTTCTATAAAATTTTTCATCAAGACAATCTCTCACAAATTTCTTCAACCGTTTTTTGAATTATTGGTTCAAAAACATTTTCATCATATTTTGAAAGCACATAGTCAGCAAGATCCAAAGATATATCTCTGCCAATTCCAACTTTTATTCTTTCAAAATCTTGTCCAATATAAGAAACAATGCTACGCAAACCGTTGTGAGTTCCAGCCGAACCATGTTCACGATACCTTATATTTCCTTTCGGTAAATCTATATCATCAACTACGACAATGATTCTTGCATCTTTAAATTTTTCTTTCAAGAGAACAACACTCTCTCCACTCAAATTCATATATGTTTGTGGTTTAACCAGCAGAAGTTTTTCTCCATTAAAAACCCCTTCACCCACCAAAGCTTTATATTTTTGCTTGCTAAATTCAATATTAAGTTTTTTTGCCAAAGCATCAAGCACAGCAAAGCCGACATTGTGATAGGTGTTTTTATATTTCTGCTCAGGATTTCCTAGTCCAACAACAATATTCATAAAATCTCCTAAACCTTTTGATTTATAAGTCTGTCAAAAGGCCCAACAACCTTTCCCTTTTCAACTTTGCTTTTTTCCAAATAACTTTGACAAACAAAAGCTTCATCACACACAATTGTGTCAAAAATGTAATTTCCACTTTCCAGAATGACATTTTTGCCAATGTAACTTTCGCCCTTTATGATGTTGTTTGGATAAATTACTGAGCCAGCTTCAATCTCCACATCAGCATCAATAAAGATTGTGTTTTCTCCAAAAAGAACAACACCATTTTCTTTGTGATAATTCAAAATTCTGCCATTGAGCACTTTAAAAGCATAAGAAACCATTTGAGAGTTGTTTATTAAAGCAAAATCTTCTTTATCAAACTCTTCCACAGTTGATGACAACATCATCTTGGCATTTTTCAAATATTCGGCTTTAAACACAAATCCCCTTGAAAGTTTCAAGACGTTCATTCTGTTTTTCGAGAAATAATCCATTATTTCCAAGAAAGTTGATTTTTTAAGCAATGGAGTGTCGCTATAAAACACTGCAACAAAACGATATTCCTCTGCAAACTCTCTCACTGCTGAAAGAATGTCATCATCTTCCGGTTCTTCAATGACTTTTTGTTGACAGCCTGATGTTGCAAGTGCCACCCAATCAATCATCTTTTTGCCACAGACATCAAAATTTGCAGGAATTGCTCCCTTGGCTTTAACCAACACAATCAAAGTCTCTTGTGCCACCCAATCATAATTTTCTTCTTTCTCCAAAGTCACTGGTTTGATTTCTTGGTTTAAGAAATCAAAACTAATTTGATTTTCAATGACTTCAGTTTCCATTTCTTTTTCTAATATTTCCATAAGTTAATTATAAATTTATAAATATTTTTTGTCAACAAAGAAAGCATTTAATCACAAAATCACTTAAATTTCTTTTAAATTATTTTTAAAAATGTTTTCGATATGGTAAAATAAGTTTGATGAAAACAAAAATAAAGAAAAACATAGCAAAATATTTTGTTTGTTATGCCCTTGTGCTTATCACTTTGGGTCTTTGTTTTTTTATGTTTCAAACGACACCAACTTTTGCAGATGAAATTTTCAGAGAACATAAAATTTCACAAGGTAATTTTTCAATGACCATGACAATAGATTCCCGAAGAAACAACACTCTTCCTCTTGATCAAAGAGTTGTGGAAACAGACTCAGGAGATATAACTTACCTTTGTTTCAAATGGAGAGATATAAAAAGTTTACATTTTCGTTTTTCTGCAGATTTGAGTGAAGCAACAAACATATACACTGGCTATGAATTTTTGGTAACAACAAATCAGACAGAAGATTTAAATTCTTCTTTCGGAATGGCAAACCCAAAAACACTTTATCAAGGACTGATTTTAAACAACACTTTTTCGCAATTTGACTTCAACTATTACATTGACAAAGACACAGATATATCAGAATCAGCCACCCGTTGCAGAGGCAACGACTTTGGACTTTACAAATTTGATTTCAACTACACCTACGTTGTGGACGATATTGAAAGAAAAATTTCAATTGGTGAAATTTATGTTGCAATTTTGCCAGATGAAGTGGAAAACATAAACTCTGATAATTTACAAATCTTATATTCAGTTTCCAGCTCCAACAAATTGATGAACATTTTCAACCTATATCTTTCAACTGACGCTTATAAATTTGTCAACCCAGAACATCTTGAATGGAGTGTGATCGGAAAAGACACCACAAACATAAATTATGTTTTATCTCAAAAATTTAAAGACGAAAATCCAAGATATGCAAACTATCGTGTTATTTGGCAATCGCAAGAAAAAGAACAACCAATCGGCACAAGTTTTATCTTCGATTCAAACGATATTGAAGGAACATGGAACGTGTTTCTGACAATAAAAAACAAAGACGGTTCAACCAAACAAACTTTAAATGTTGCAAATCTCTCAACAATAAAACAAGAGCATAAATCTTTTTTATGGTTGATTTTGCTTATTGCTGGATGTTTGATAGCAATTGCAGTTGTAATAACACTTATCATCTTCAAGAAAAAACGCGATAAAGTATGGTAAAAATAAAACAAGGATAACTTAGTCCTTGTTTTTCTTTATAAAATATTGTGAAAACTTGCTCCCATAAAATGTTGAAAATTCTCAACATAGTGCTTTATTATTTCCAGAGAAGTGAAAAACTCAATTGGTTCTTCTTCATCAATATAAGTTTTGAGTCTGACAATTTCCACACCAAGTTGTTCAATGGACTTGTGATTGACCATAAAGCATAATGCACTTTCATGTTCTCTCCAAGAATATTCCAAATTGTCCACCAAACTTGCAACTTCGCCATTGACAATTCCACCATTTTCTTCGGCAACAGTTTCGATTTCATAACAAAATCTTTTCACTTCGTCAAGTGACAAGACTACAAGTCTATCCTCCAAAACACAAAGCCCAATCAAAACTGCCAAAATAAGAAATATTGAAACCAATTTAAACCAACCATATTTTGTCATTCTTGCACCTGCCCAAGTGGAGAAACTTGAAGAGTTTGATATTTTTCACCAAACTTTTGCAGATAAACCATTCCATTTTTGTCTATCGTCATGATAAGCACATCTTTAACTTTTTTGACATTGGCTTTTTGCAAAACATCTTTCACAACATTCTCATCAATTTTTGCCACATCCAAATTATCTTTAACAATCTTACCTTCATTGATGATATTGATTGGAATCACACTTTTGTCAATCTTCAATTTCATATCTTGTACTGTTACTGGAGCAAATTGACTTTTGGGCAAAACACTCATTTTTCCATTTGTCTCCATGATTGCATATTGAATTTGTTCTATACTGAAAAATCCACACCCTCTTATAGCTTCAAAAACATCGTCAACTGACAAATTCAAGTTTTTCAAAGCCTTATAGTCCAGACCCTCTGGATTGATGACAATAACTGGTTTTCCACTTAAAAAAGTGGCAAATTTATTGCTGATTGAACTTAAAAACGTAAGTATAAAATGAAGCAAAACCAAAGTCAAAAGAGGAATGATTCCGTGAAGCACAGGCACTGACACCTCTGCCATAGGGATTGTGGCAAGGTCGGCAATGATAAGAGTAAGGACAAGTTCAAAAGGTTGCATTTGTCCCAATTGTCTTTTCCCCATAAGTCTATACAAAAACAAGACCACCAAATAGATTATGATTGCTCTAACAACTATCGTAAACATATCTATATTATAAGTCATTTTAAAAATTTCTTACATATTTCAAGAATTTTTGTGAAAAACTTATTTTTTCGCCAGTTTTTTCTTACGTTTAAGTCTCATTGCATTTGATTTTCCTGCAAATTTTTCTTTAAACTTAATAATATAGACAGAAAAATTAACAACATTAAACACCACACATAAAAGAACAAAAATGGCTAATCCAACAATCGAGGAGATGGCAATATTGAAAAACATAGGCATAATATAAGACAAAAGTGAACTTAAAAAAGATGTTATTGCAACTGTTGGAATGGAAAATAAAAACAGACATAACATATCTTTTTTAATCTGTATCTTTATGTTCAATTTTCTTTTAAGCATCAAAATGTTTAGCACAGACGAAATAATTGATGACAACCCCATGCCGATGATAAGTGAATTGATTCCCACATATTTAGGCAAAATCAAGATACTCAAAAACATGAAAGCCCCACCAATAACATAATTGATGAAAGACTTAACTTCCAATCCCACAGAATTTAAGATTGCAGAAGTAATGTTTGTCAAGCCCATTGGCACCATAATCCACGCAGAATATTGCAAAAGTTTTCCACTCAACGCGTCATTATACAAAAACAAACCAATTTTATCACCCAAAGCTACAAAAATAGGCACAATCAAAAACGAAACAAACAGTGCAAAAACCATGGACGATTGCACTCTTTTTTGAATGTGATCATTGTCATTTTGCACCATAGCCATGGAAATATCTGGCACAAGAGCTGTTGACAAAGAACCTATTAAAGTGGACGGCAAAAAGAGAAGAGGAAAAGTCATTCCAAGAGCCACACCATACATGCTCATTGCTTGATTTGTTGTGTAACCAGCCGCTATAAGTCGTGCAGGAAGAATCAATGCCACAAGAGGTTGAGTGAAACTACTAACAACCCTGACCCCAGTTATTGGCGCTGACTGACGAATAAGCTTTTTATAAATTTTAGTAGGCTTGTTAAGTTGTCCACCATAAAAGAAATATAAAAGCACCACAAAAAATGCTGAAATAAAACATGAAAGAGTGAAAGACCAAGCAACAGTCATAGCATTCTGAAGAGCTGTCATACCTGAAGCCAAAATTAGCACACAAATCACAATTTTAACAACTTGTTCCAAAAGTTCTGACACACAGAGTCCAAAATAATTGTCATTGCCCCACATTGCCCCACGGAAAACACTATAAATTGCTGAAAATACCAAAGAAGGCAAAAGTATAATCAAAATATTCATGCAATTTGCATCTGTAAAAAGGTTTGTAAAGAGATTTCTAAACAACAAAATCACAAGGCACAAAAAGATGCTGACAGCCAGTCCAATAAAAGCACTTGTGGTAACCAAGCTTCCAATAGCCTTTTTGTCAGAACTCACCCTGTAACTTGCCGTCATCCTTGAAATAATCAGTGTAAAGCCACTTGAAACTACGGTCAACAACACCAAAAAAACAGAAAGGGCAACTTGATACATTCCAAGAGCTTCTGCCCCGATAGTTCTGGAAAGAAAAATTCTAAACAAGAATCCAAACATCCTTGTCAAAACCGAAAAAGTGGTGATTATAACAACATTTTTGAAAATAGATTTCATACAATTAAATTTATAAGCATTTTATAAAATATATTCCAATTTATCAAAAGTTGAGAAGGAGTTTTATATGAGTATAACAAAAATACCTTTTCCATATTACCAAGTTAAAAAAGGCGAAAACTTGAAAACTATATCGCAAAAATATGGAATAGACAGCACAAAAATCTTGCTTGACAACAATCTTTCTCCAAAACAGATAAAAGAAGGGGTTTTTATTGTTCTAAAACGCTGAAAACTCACTTTCCCTTTTTGTTTTTTCTTTCTTTTTTCTTTTTTGCAATTTTTTCTCTCCCAGCTTCAATATTGTCAAAAAAGTGTTCTCTTCTTGATTTAAGTTTTGTTTGCAAAAAGTTTTCTATTCTGTCTCTAAATTTGAAAGATAAATAGAGAAGCGCCCCGACCACAACAATCAAAATTGCCCAAACAATCAGTCCCCAACCGTGATAAGGGATCAAATCTCCACTTCCCAAATAACATGTTGTGAAAATTGCAAGAGGTCTTGAAATCAAATTGGTGACAACAAAAAATGTCCAAGACATATTTGTTAACCCTGCAACCAAACACAATATATCATCGGGAAAAATCGGCAGAAGCATCATAATGAAGAAAGAATATTTTGCATTAGACAAAAATTTTGTCCATTTTTCGCAAGTATCTTCTCCCACCATAAAAACAACAAGTTTTCGTCCAAACTGTCTTCCAAGCCAAAATGCCAACACACTTCCAAGCATTATGCCTGCAAGACTCAACAACGAAGTCTGCAGTGGTCCATAAATCAAAACACCTGCCAGTGTTGAAATTGTGGAGGGAATCGGCAAAAATGTCACTTGCAAAAATTGCAGCAAAACAAAGGCAAACCTTCCCCAAAATCCTAACGACAAAATCAATTCTCTCAACTTGTCAACAGAATTTATATATTCCCAAGCACCCGTCCACACCAAAACATAATATGTCAAAACAATCAATCCAGCAAGGCAAAACAACACAATCGCAGAGCGAATTATCTTTCTTTTCAGTGACATTGTTTTGTTTTTTTTGTTATCCATATATATATTATAGTTTGATATTCAAATTTCTTGCAGACAAGTTGAATTTCATACCAAAATTTGATATGTATTTGGTTCATAAAAGAATATCTTAAATAAAGTCATTCTTTTTTTCATTAAAACAGAAAAATAAATTAAATAGCAAAATGAATTAATTAATTTTCTTGAATATCATAAAGTTTAATTAAATAAGATTTACCTATTGCAAAAAGATATCAGATATGATAAAATACAGAAAGAAAAAAGGAGTATATATGGGTATCATAAATTTTTTTAAAAGGAAAAAACAACCAAAATTTAAAATTGCAAACCAAAATATTGAATTGCCAAAAACAGAAGTTGAAGATGCTAAGATTATTGATATTCTAAATCAAGAAATTTTGGATTTTTTTCCAAAAAATGGTTCTTGGTCAAGTCGTTGTTTTAACCAACCATCTAAAATAACTCCTGAATATTTGCCGTGTCATTTAAGAGATAACGGTTGGATGAGCAATCTGTTACATCAAAATTTGATAGAAAAAGGAATCTATATTTCTGTTCCTAAAATTAAAGCATTTATTGATTCATCAAAAAAATTTACAGACCTTCGTCATAATTATGAACTTGAAATCGTTAGATGGCAAATTGAATTTATGAAAAATGGTGGAGAAAACTGGGTCATGCCAAAAGGTTTTGATGAGATCTCTTTATTGTGTAGTCCTAATGTTGATAAGATGTTTAGAGGTGGTGTTTTTGAAACTTTGTCAGCAATAGGAATGAACAAAGAAGTTATTGAAGAAGGCATTGAAAAAAACGCAGATATATGGAGAGAACAATATATGAATTTGGCATTTAGGCATGCCTTTGAACCTTTCGGTTTTATGAGAGATCAAATTGAACCAGCAGACGAGTCTCACAAAAATCTATGGTTAACGTTGCGAAGATATAATTATTATATAGATCATAAAGATTCTGTCGATAAATATGGGGTTGTAACTTTTGATATGCAATGTATGCAGTCGGATCATGAATACCAATCACAATTAATTAAGACCGTAGACAAACTTAATAAAGAAAGAAAACAAGTTGTAGACCATTGGGAAAAGAATCCTATTTATGAACCTCTTTCCAATAATGAACATCAAAGTGAAAATAATACTGCACAGCATGAAAAATAAGTAATAAACTAAAAGTTTAATTTCAAAAAAAGGAGAACTTGAAATAATTTATTTTTCGTCTATTCTTTTTTGTTGAACAAATAAAAAACACATTCCCAATTAAAGTAGCTTATCTCTAAGCTTTGTTTACAAGTTCATAGTAGCATGTTTTAATAAGAAAAACTTAAAATGACACAAAAAGTATCAAATAATTTTTAAACTGTACATTGCTATTGTTTTTATATAAAAAAAGATATAAAAGTAATTAATATCTTTTTTTACTAGCATTTTAAGAGCTTAGAATCCCTTCTTAACAATAGAGTCGCGCAAAATCGCCAACAAAGTGCGATTTTCGTTTGGCGCGAGTAGGCGAAAACAAGCGTCAGCGCGATGCTTTTCGTGAGAAAAACGAAAATGAGCTAACAGTGCAGTTTTCACCTACTATTACGGATTATATTCACTTGGATTTGTTTTTGCAAGTTTGTTTCTCACGCTCTCTTCACTCTCTTTTGAAATTTTTTGTGGTTTTATGATCTTCACTTCACTTGCAGGAATTGTCATTCCATAAACTGGATCTTCCACACCTTCCATAACCACACCATCTTGTGCTTGATAGAAATCATGCCTTATTTCTTTTTCTTCAACAAGTTCTCCATTTTTGTAATATTGCAAATAGCCTTTGCTCTCATAGCCTTCTCTTGGATATTTAATTCTCAAATATTCACCTTTATACAAAATTTTGTTGGAATATTCACCCTTGCTATCTGCAACAACTTTATCTCCATTATGTGGCAAAACTTTAACAAGTTCGGCACGGCGTTTGATTGTTATTCCGTCATCAAACTTTTGCCCATAAATCTCAACTTTGATCTCACTTTCATCTGCATAAGTTTTGATGTAGATAGGATTATCAGTATTATTTTGAAACACAAGATCCGAATAACTGCCCGAAACCATTGCATCAAAAGAAAGTGGCACATAAGAAGCTGGAAGAGAGTGATGATTTACACTCAATATGTCTATATCAGCCAAAAGCAAAGCGTTATAGAGAGTTGTAGAGGCTTGACAAACTCCACCTCCAACACCATCAACATAAACTCCTCCAACAATTATATGAGCATTGTTATAGCCAGCTTCTTCCGTCCTTGGACCAGTTGTTTCATTAAAAGAAACTGTTTCTCCTGGTTCAACAATCATCCCGTTGAAACTCTCCAATGCTCTTTTAATGTTGTTTTTTCTACTTGCAGAACTTTTTATATAAGATGTTGAAAATTCACTTCTTTTCACAACACTGTTTTTCAATGCTTCAACATCTATTTGGTTTTCAATTTCAATGATTGGAATTTCAATCTTGACTTTTTTGTTAACTTTCAAAGCGTTATCAATTTCTTGATATAACAAATCTCTGTTAACCAAAATTGCATTTTGACCTTCGTCTACTTTAAAAACTTCACTCTCATCTGGTTGAAAAACAAGGGAAGCTGGTTTTGCTTCTTGTTCAACCTCTTCAATAATTTCATCTATTTTTTCATCCACATTTGCAAGCACATTTGTGTAAGAAACCAAAAAATCTTTGCCTTCTTCCTTAATCTTTTTAGCTTTACTCAAATTCTGAAAAAAGTTGCCATCTTTCCCATATCTGGAAACTTGTGCAATCACAGGTTGAATTTTGTTTGAAACTTCAAAATCATTTCCATTCAAAACCCAACTTTTGTCCTTTGAAACAAGTTCGATTTCAATCTCTTTCTTGCTGTTCAGCATGTCAGTCAAAACAACATTTTCAGCTTCAGCAATAGACATACCTCCAACATCAATGCCGTTGATTTTTGTGTTTTCATAAAATCTTTCTTTTCCAGTTATGGTGTTTTCGAAGAAAAATTGGCAACTCAACAGAAGTGTCACTGACATTGCCGACACGCCAAGAAACCATAAAATTCCCTTACCTTTTTTCTTTTTATCTTGTTTTTCAGCACTCTTATTTTGAGTTTTTGTTTCTTTGTTTTTGTTCTTTTCTTTTTTCATATTTCTATTATGTCAAATAAAAACAAAAATATTTAAATTAAAAAAACATCATAAAAATAAAAAAATTACTAATTTTAATTAAAAAATCAGTAATTTTGAAGATTTTTTTCAATTTCTTCCAACAAAACTTGTTTATCATTCAAAATTTTGCCATCAAAAACTTTGCTGAGCAGATTGTTTAAAATCCTTTCATAATTTCTTTTGTCAATCTTGCTAAAATTTTTCTTTATGTCACTTTCATCTATTTTCAAATCAGAAAGTTTGATTGAAAGCCCATGCTCAATAATATATCTATAAAAGAAATCATATCTGTTTTGAACTCTTTTTGACTTAGACCCTAAAAGAGGATAAATATATGCCCAATTTTCAAAATACTTAAAAAAGTATTCTTTGTTTTTCATACCTTCCAAGGCATTGTAATATCCTGACAAATAAACAAACAATTTGTTTGTCATTGTCTGATTTAATCCAAATTGTTCTTTAAGCAACTTTTCTAAAAAAACTTGCAAACATTCTGGTTTTTCCGTGTCTACAATATCAATCAAAAGTCCCAAAAATCTGTCTTCAACTTTAAACACCATTTTGTATTTAAGTCTTTTAACTTTCAATCCAAAATATTGCCAAACATTCATAATGTTCAAAAGATTTAAAGCTCTTTTCAAACTGCCTTTGTTTAAGTTGTATCTTTTGTCACAATAAAGAATTTTTTCAATTTCCAAAAGTTTTCTGTTGCCTTGAATACTTTGCAAATTTGAAGAAAATTTCTTTGCTGATTTTAATGTTTGTTTGTCAATTTTAAAATCAAGTTCACCTGCAATTCTGACCATTCTCAAAATTCTTTCGCCGTCAAACTTCAAGACATCGTCAGCTGAATTGTTGCAACGAATTATCTTTTGCGTCAGATCCACAATTCCATGATGCAGATCGACAATTTCATCTTTATTGATGTTGTAATAAATTGAATTTATTGTGAAATCTCTTCTGTTGGAATCGTCCTCTATATTTTTTGTCCATTCAACATGAACTGGACTATGACTTCCACTTTCATCATAAACATCCTTTCTGAAAGCTGTGTATTCATAACTCTCCTTGTCTTTGGAAATCAAAATTGAACCACACTTCAAGTTTTTTACTTTAACAGAAAATTCTGTACCTTCAAGACGTTTTGCAACTTCATCGATATTGACACTGCTTGCCAAATCCACATCACTGTCATCGATTTTCAAAAGCTTATTTCGGACATATCCACCAACAATATACAAATTTTCCGGGAAAAATTTTGACAACTTTTTCAAATTGTTTGATATTTCAATAAACATATACCCTCCAATTTGGTATAATCTATAAATATAATTTAAATTAAATAAACCAAAAAAGTCAAATATATTTGACATTTTACACCAAATTTAATAATATATAATTGTTGAAAAAAGCAACAATATAAATATAGTTGTTAACATAAAAATATTTAAGAAGAAGAGACAATGAAAAAAATTAAAAAAACGAAAAAGAAAAAGCAAGTTTTGCAAGACATTCCAATTGTGCGTTATCAAACAGATAAGGACCATGGTTTATCTGAAGAACAAATCAATGAAAGACTGGAACACAAACTTGTCAATGACACAAAAATAAAAACTTCAAACACCTATCTCTCCATTTTCTGCAAAAACATTTTCACGGTGTTCAACATAATTTGGGTGGCAATTGCCATTGCACTTATGTGTGTCAATGCTTGGAGCGATTTGTTGTTTTTGTTTGTCGTCATAGCAAACACTGCAATCTCAATTTTTCAAGAAATCAAAGCTAAAAACACAGTTGAAAAACTCTCTATGGTTACAGCACCAAAAATCAAAGTTATCAGAATGGGGCTTCAACTTGAAGTGAAAGGTGAAGATTTGCTCCTTGATGACATTATTATCCTTGAAAACGGAAATCAAATTCCTGCTGACTGCATCATTATCGATGGAAAGGTTGAGGCAAACGAAAGCTTATTGACTGGAGAGTCAAATTCCATCAAGAAACAAGAAAATGACACCCTTCTTGCTGGAAGCTTTTTGGTTTCAGGTTTGTGTTATGCACGTGTGGACAAAGTTGGTAAAAACAACTACATTCAAACGGTTGCAGAAAGGACAAAGGACTTCAAACCTCAAACATCCAACCTTTTCAAGGATTTAAACAGCTTAATTAAAATCATCATTTTGATTCTTATTCCAATTGGCATTCTCACTTATTTTAAAGAAATTTTCATTGCAAATTCCAGTATAACCGATGCCATAACTGGCACAAGTGGAGCTTTAACAGGAATGATTCCAGCAGGAATGTATCTGCTTATCACAGTTGGACTTTCAGTTGGTGTCATCAAACTTGCAAGAAAAAAGACTTTGGTCAAAAATTTGTATTCCATCGAAATGCTCGCAAGAGCAAATGTGCTTTGTCTTGACAAAACAGGCACAATAACTGATGGAACAATGAATGTCATTGAAGTTGCCCCTCAGAATGGAACAAGTTTATCTCAAATTGAAAAAACAATCAAACAAGTTCTGGCAAATCAACAAACAACAAATGCAACAAGCGTAGCACTGTTGGAACGTTTTGGAAAAGACATTCATGCAGATGCAAAAGAAGTTATCGAATTTTCTTCTCAAAGGAAATACAGTGCCACCACCCTTAAAAATGGAAAAACCTATTATATCGGAGCTGTTGGATTTATTAAATGTGCTGTGACTGCTGCACAAAAAAATCTTATGAACAGCTACATGGAAAAAGGCTATCGCGTGATTTCCTTTGTGGAAGATGCTCATGCATATTCAGAAAAAACTGCAGGCAAAAACGGAAAGCTCCTCGCATTCTTTATTTTGGAAGACCATATCAGAAAAGATGCCGTTGAAACCATTGCTTGGTTTAAAGAAAACAATGTTGACATCAAAATAATTTCTGGAGATGATGCACTCACAGTTTCCAAAATTGCCAAAAGAGTGGGAGTTGAAAACAGCGACAAATTTATTTCACTTGAAAACATGAGTTTGCAAGAAGTTGCTCAAATTGCCAACAAATTCACTGTTTTTGGACGTGTTACACCCGAACAAAAACACACAATCATAAAAACATTAAAAACACAAGGAAATGTTGTTGCAATGACTGGCGATGGAGTAAACGACACCCTTGCTCTTAAAGAAGCCAATTGCTCAATTGCCATGGCAGATGGAAGTGAAGTTGCCAGAAACATCTCTCACTTAGTGCTTATGGAAAGCAATTTCTCAGCTCTTCCTTCAATTGTAAGAGAAGGGCGTCAAATTGTGAATAATGTTCAACATTCATCAGTGCTCTATTTGATGAAAACAATTTTCACAATCATGCTGTGCGTGACAACTTTGGTTTTAAGAATTTCCTATCCTTTCACGCCAAAACAACTGCTTCTTCTTGAAATGTTTATCATTGGTGTACCTTCGTTTATTTTGACCTTCCAGCCAAACAACGAACTTATTCGTGGAAATTTCATCCCTCAGGTCTTGAAAAAAACTATCCCTTGTGCCCTTTTGATGTTTATAAACTTGTTGATTGTGCTTATTTTAAATGAAAACACTTCAACTTTGACACAAACAGAATATGCAACACTCACAACTTTACTTTTGACTTTTGTAAGTTACATCAACTTGCTGTGGGTATGTTGGCCACTCAATTGGCTCCGTGGCGCATGTGTTGCAATCTCTGCAACATTAATCATATCTTGCATTGTAGGTCTCGGAAAATTTTTCTTAATAACCGATTTCACTTTCCCAGTTATGGTGACTTTGGCAACATTATTGTTATGTTCAATCTTGGTGGTTGTAGGTTTCTATTATCTTAAAGATTGGTATGGAACTCGAAGACAAGCAAAAGTTTCAGCAGTCTCTGAAAATTCTGCCACTGAAACACCTGCAGAACCTAAACCAGAAAAAGACAGTTGGTGGCAAAAAATAGTCACAAAGTTCACAAGAGACGATTCAAATCCTTCCGACTACACAGCATATGAATCTGTGACTGTTCAATCAGTTGACAATTCACAAAAAGAGCAACAAAAACCTATTGAAAAGAAAAAGTCATCTACCAAAAAGTCGACTTCAGCTTCAACAAAAAAATCACCAACAGCAAAGAAAACTGATGCAAAACCTAAAGCAAATCGACAAACCAAGCAAAGTGAAACCAAAAAGTCAACTGCAAGCAAAAAAACAGCAACAACATCAACTGGTCAAAAGAAAATAAACAAAAAATAAAACAAGCAAATTTGCTTGTTTTATTATTTTTTCAATAAAGTATTGACAAACTCCCCCCCCGTGCTACAATCAGGTATCAAACAAAAAAGGAGAAAAAATTATGGCAAGCGAACTTTATTTGAATGCATACATACCAAGTGCTGGTGAATATGATATTTATTTCAACAAATTCATAGCTTTTATGGGAGCAAAGCTTTCAGAAAAAGCAAAAAAGAATGGTACATATTCGGATGATACCTATGATGCTGGCAATTATTTCTTAAGAACTGCCCTCGCGTGGTCTTCTGATAAAGTCTTTTATGGATGCTATAATGGGGCTCGTGATTGGAGTTTTTCAGACCGTAAGGGCGCCGGCCTGCGTGTCGCTTTTCAACTAATTTACAATCCAGAAAATAGCCTTGTTAAAGGTTGCCAGACAAAAACTCAAACATCTTTAGTTTATGACAATGGCAAACCTGAGTATACTGGAAATGGAGAAAGAAAAGAGGTCACAAGCAAAGCACCAATAGTTATGTTTGGTGGAAAAGAATGCATCTGGCTCAACAAAGAAGAGTGTGAAAGTGGAAAAGACAAAACTATGAAGCTTTGGACACTTGAACTTGTTGATTGTGCAAAACCTTATTACATTGATGGTAAGGAAGAACCAAATAATGATTTTGGAAAAGCAAAAGCATTGCTTGAACAATGTGAATCAGCGTTGGTTGAAGGATGTACAAAAGAAGAACTTGACATGCTTGTCACAGTGAAGATGAGCAAAGAAGACAACTATGAAAAAGTTGAACCAATTCTTGAAAAAGCAAAAGCAAATGAAGAAAAAACAGTTGAAGGATTGTTTGAAGCACTTTTAAACAATGAAATTGACGAAGAAACTTTGAGAAAAGGCTTGAAAGAAATTTCAAAAACAGAAAGAGAAAAAGAAGGAGCTTCTAAAGAAACAGCAAAAGCTTTGGAAACAAAGATTGCCAGAGAGGCAAAACAATTTAATAAAAAACTTGCAGAAAGAGAAAAAGTTGGTTCAGCATTTGACTCAGTTGACAAATCGATTGATGATTTGAAATTGGGAGGAAAATAAGCATGGACAAAACACAAAAAGCTTTTGACGAGTTGGATGCAAAGATTGATGCTTATTGCGACTCTTTAAAATCAAACAAACTCTTTCAAGCAAACAAAAACAGAAAATAAGAAAAGACAGATTCTTCTGTCTTTTTTTATTCAAACATTGTTCTCACTTTTTCATCTGCTGTTTTAAGCAGGCTTTTTAGAAGTGTGAAACGCGTTGCCGTATATTTGTTTGAAACCATACGTTTAAGATATTGTTTTTCGCCCACAATAACCACCATTTTTTTCGCACGAGTGACTGCTGTATAAATCAGATTTCTCGTGAGAATTATGCTTGGACCTGCTATTGCAGGAATGATGATTGTGTCAAATTCAGACCCCTGACTTTTGTGAATTGTGATGGCATAAGAAAGTGACAAATCCATCAAATCTGGTCGTGTGTAAAGGCAAATTCTTCCGTCTTCAAATTCAACAATAACTTCACTGGTCTGTGGATCAATTGTTGAGATTATGCCAATATCGCCGTTGAAAACACCCTGCCCTGTTTCATCTGCAAAAAGTCCATGTTTTTTCCATTCTAGGTCATAGTTATTCGACATCTGCATAACTTTGTCACCTTCTCTGAAAATGGTGTGACCATATTCCACTTGTCTTTTGTTTGAAGCCGGTGGATTGATTTTTTCTTGCAAAACTTTGTTTAAATTTTCAATTCCACAAACACCTGCCTTAAGTGGTGCAAGCACCTGTATTGTCTGTGGGTCAACTTTCAAAAACTTAGGCAATCTTGTGGTAACCAAATCCAAAATGGTGTTTTTGATAATTTCAGGATCGTTTTTGCTCTCAAAAAAGAAATCCATGCTGGTGTTGTCGATAAGTGGCATTTTTCCTTCGTTGATAAGGTGAGCGTTTGTGATAATCAAACTTTTTTCATCCTGTCTGAAGATTTTTGTAAGCATACAGAATTTCACAACACCACTTTGCAAAACATCTGCCAAAACATTTCCAGCCCCCACACTTGGCAACTGGTCTTTGTCTCCCACCAAAATCAATTTGCAATCTCTTGGCATTGCTTTTAAAAGTGAACACATCAATGCTGCATCCACCATTGAAACTTCATCCACAATCACGGCATCTGTTTTAAGTGGATTTGATTCGTTATGCACAAAAAAACTTTGCTCTGACTGAATTGCATTCACTTCCAAAAGTCTGTGTATTGTTTTTGCTTCTCTGCCTGTGCTGTCGCTCATACGCTTTGCTGCACGCCCCGTTGGTGCAACCAAAGAAACATTCTTCTGCTGAGCAGACAAAATCTCCAAAATGCACTTTATGATTGTGGTTTTCCCCGTTCCTGGGCCACCAGTTATAACAAAAACACCATTATTTATTGCTCCTGTAATGGCATTTTTTTGCTCTTCATGAAAAACAATATTATTTCTCTGCTCAAAGTTTTCAATTTCTTGTGTAACATCAAACTCTTCCAACTTTTGACAATTTGCCAACCACACCAACTTTTGTGCAATAGAATTTTCATAATAATAATATTTTGAAAGCATAACGATTTCAGTGTTTTCCACCCAAGTGGTCACTGCTGTTCTATCCAAAGTCAAACTGTCAAAAGCTTCTTTAAATCTTTTGTCATTTTCTTCGAGAGAAAGTTCCAAAGCAGAAGCTGCTTGCTCCAAAAGCATAATTTTAGGAAGATAAGTGTTGCCATTTTTTTCACAAGAGGTTTTCAAAACATAAATAAGCCCTGCTCGGATTCTGAACATAGAATCTTTTGGAATTCCTGAGTTCTGAGCAATCCTGTCTGCTGACAAAAATCCAATTCCGTCTATATCTTCCACCAACTTATACGGATTGTTTTTGACAATCTCAGTCGTTTTTTCTCTGTAAACATTATATATCTTCAACGCCATATTTGTTGAAATATTAAAATTTTGCAAAAACATAATGGTGTTTTGCACTTCTCTATGCTCTTTAAACGAAAATCCAATCTCAACAGCCTTCTTTTCGCTGATTCCAGAAATCTGTGCAAGTTTTTGTGGTGCATATTCCAAAATATCCAAAGTTTCTTTGCCAAAATGCTCAACAATTTTTTTTGCCGTGATTGGTCCAACACCTTTAATTAAACCACTTCCCAAATATCTTTCAATCCCAGCCAAATTTTTTGGCATAGAAATCTCATAGGTGTCAAAAACATATTGCACCCCATATTTGGTCTTTTCAAACTTGCCTTCCAAACTGACAAGAGCTCCAACCTGTATATCAATAAATTTTCCAACAACAGTCACCACAGAGTCGTCTTTTTCCAGTCTTGCAACCGTGTAACCATTCTCATCATTGCGATAAACTATGTCTTCAATTGTTCCTGTTAATGCCATAGTCATATTTTAATAACTTTTTATTTAAAAAGCAAGTAAAACAGTTGCAAAAAAAAATCACATTTTATATAATTGTAAATATGAAAAATATAGACAAATTGCTTGAAATTGAAGCTCTAACTGAAAATCTTACAAAACATTTGGCAAAAAACAACTTGCTGAAAATCAAAGTTTTGTATTTTATCTCTCAATACGAGAATTTGTCTGTAAGCATGATTATTGATAAACTTGGTCTAAAAAAATCCAACTTTGCACTTATGACAAAAGATTTGGAAAACGAGGGACTTGTTGTTTCCAAACAAGGAGAAATCGACAAGCGCTGTCGCATGCTGTTTTTGACGGAAAAGGGAAAAGACGAACTTTCTTGTTTCATGCAGACTCTCAATAGTTTCTTTCCAGAATCAAACAGCGAAATTGAACACGCTTTAGAAACTCTTTCCATATATCTTAACAAAAAGATTTAAAGTTTGGAGGAAAAAATGGTTAAATTTTATAATTCTCTCACTCGGGCAAAAGAAGAAGTCCCTTCTCATGAAGGCAATGTTGTCAAAATGTATTCTTGTGGTCCAACGGTTTATTATTACCCTCACATAGGAAATTTCAGAGCTTACCTTTTTATGGATAACATCAGAAGAGTTTTGAAATATAATGGCTACAAACTTGACGGCGTTATGAACATCACTGATGTTGGACATTTGACTTCAGATGCTGATGAAGGTGAAGATAAAATGCTTGTTGCAAGCCAAAGGGAACATAAATCTCCTTGGGAAATCGCAAAATATTACACTGATGTTTTTATGAATGACGCAAAGGCACTCAACATAGACTTGCCGGAACATATTGTCCCTGCAACTAGTGTCATTGAAGATATGATTAAATTCGTTGAAAAACTGATTGAAAATGGCTATGCTTATGAAACCAGCAAAGGCATTTATTTTGACATTGCAAAGTTTAAGGATTATGGCAAGCTTTCTGGCATGAACATAAACGAAAAACTGGCTGGTGCAAGAATTGATGTTGATGAAGAAAAACACTCCCCTTATGATTTTGTGCTTTGGGTGAAAGCTCCAAAAGAACATATCATGCAATGGCAAAGCCCTTGGGGAATGGGATATCCTGGTTGGCACATAGAGTGTTCTGTTATCGGAGACAAATTCCTTGGAGAAACTATTGATATACACACTGGTGGAGTTGACCACAAGCCTGTGCATCATGAAAACGAAATTGCACAAAGCAATTGTCATTATGGGCATCAAGTTGTCAAGATGTGGATGCATTTGGAATTTTTGCAAGTCGATGGTGGAAAAATGAGCAAAAGTCTTGGAAACATCTACACACTCAAAGACTTGGCAGAAAAAGGTTATTCAGCTGAAGACTTCAGATACTTCTATTTTATGGCACACTATTCAAAGCAACAAAATTTCACTTTTGATGCTATTGAAATGGCAAAAAACACTCTTAAAAGCATAAAGAACTTGACAAAAGAGCATAAAAATGGCACGGCTGTTGTTGACACAATAAGTTACGAAAAAGAGTTTTTAGATTGCATAAATGATGATTTAAACATGCCAAAAGCCATTGCTTGCGTGCTTAGAATGCTGAAAGAAGAGAGAAGTAAAGATGTTTATCAAACGATGATGCAATTTAATCAAGTCTTGGGACTAAACCTTGAAGAAATTGAAGATGATATTCCCGAAGAAATCAAAACTCTTTGTGAAAAACGCTGGCAAGCAAAGAAAAACAAAGATTTTGCAACAGCTGATTCTTTAAGACAAGAGATTTCAAATTTAGGCTTTGAAGTGAAAGACACACGAGAAGGTTACAACATTATAAAAAAATAAAAAATATTAAAACATCGAAAAAGTGCAAAAATTTATGCACTTTTTCTTATTTTTTTATAATTATATGCAAAATTTATTTCAAAAAAAATTAAAACTAGTGTATACTAAAAAAGAAATTATAAACAAGGATTTTCATCATGAAGGAATACATAAGGATTTTTAAAGACTGGAGAAAGATGGCACGACCAAACAAATGGCTTTGGTTTTTCGCCTTCTTCTTTGTGGCACTTGCAAGAACTACAGTGTTGATTGCACCTATTTTTGCAGCAAAAGTGACATTAAGCATAACCAATGGTGACTATAAATCGACAATTTTGTTTTTGATTTTGGTTTTTGGCATTTTGTTTTTAAGAAAGTTGTTATGGCATTTTAACTATTTGGTGTATGCAAAACTTATAAAATCTTCTTACAACAGAATTAACAATGAATTCGTTGAAAAAAGCTTAAAAGCAAAATCTGCCAATTTCAAATCAGTTTCAAAAGAACAACTTTTAAATATTGTCCATTCTGATGTCTTCACTGTGGCTGATTTTGCAGACAAACTTGCAACTGCTGGAGCAAGAGGTCTGATGACAATAGTATCTATTATTGTCATATTCACTGTGAATGTCTACGCTGGTGTTATCGTTTTTGTGGCTGACATTCTAGACTTTTTGCTACTCAACTGGATGAACACAAAACGTCAGAAATATGTAAAGCTTATCAGAGAATCTCATGACAATCAATATGAAAAGTTTAGTGAAATTATTGATAAAAGAGAAACTATCAAAGACCTTGGTCTTAAAAAGAAAGTTAAAAGAGAATATAATGACATTCTTGACACTTACATAAAAAGACTACATAAGCGTACAGTTTGGGATTCATGGAAATCAAGTGGATATGAAGTGTTTTTCAGATTTTTAATTCTTATAGCAACAATTATCTGTGTTTTTCTTGTATCAAGCAACAACTTGACTTTGGAAGTTTATTTCGTAATTATTTCTTATGTAACAGATGGCATCACCGACACTAAAGATCTTTATGGCATCATCACAGACTTCAAAAACACAAGTGTTTCCATGGTCCGTGTAAAAACCGTTTTGGATTTCGTTGAAAGAGATGAAGTTGCAATCGGAAAAAACAATTTGAAAGATATTTTTGGAAGTATTTGTTTTAATAATGTAAGTTACAAAAAAGACGATGAAGGAAATCCAACTTTGAAAAACTTTGACGTACTTTTCAAAGAAAATGAAACCTGCTTACTTTTAGGCTCGCGCAGTTGTGGAAAAAGAACAGTTTTCAATTTGCTGAGAAGAGCAATCGTCCCAGAAAAAGGAAAAATCCTTATGGACGGCGTTGACTTATATGATTTCAGCAATGAAAGTTATCGCGACAATTTCAGTTATGTTACCACTCACCCAGTTTTCTTTAAAGGAAGTATCATCAAAAACTTGACTATAAACGAGAAAAACAAAAATGTTGTCTATCAAATTTGCAAAGAACTTGGAATTTATCGCTATATAGTTTCTCTTCCAAAAAAATTCAATTCAGACATTTCAAGTTTGCCTTTTGACAAACTTTATATGTTGGGACTTGCCCGTGCAATCCTGACAGGAAGTGAAGTTTTGGTGATTTATGAATTCCCTGAAACGTTGACAGAAAGTGAAAAAGACAATGTTAAAGCAATTTTAAGAAGAATGCATGGAACAAGAACAATTCTCATATTCTCAGCAAAAGATTATTGTCAAGATGTTTCCGACAAAATCATTTCAATTGAAAAAGGTGAAATAAAGTCGATAAATTTCAATGAAATACCAAAAGACATCATAATTTGATGTCTTTTATTTTTGCTTTAATTTGTTTCTTGCAATTGCACAAACATAAACATTTTTAACTTTCTTTTCAAGAAGTCCAGAACAATAATTTATAGTTGCACAAGTTGTGATGATATCATCCACAATCAAAACAGAATGAGCCTTTTTTAATTTTGTAGGTAAAAGTGAATACATTCCCTTCATGTTTTCTTGCCTTTCTTTAAAACTAGATTTTTTCTGAGCTTTTGAATCTCTTTCTTTTTTAAAAAGACATAAAACAGGCAAATTTAAAATTTTTCCGATTTCAAAAGCCAAAAGTTCTGATTGATCAAAAGTTCTTTTCTTTTTCTTCTTTTCAGTCAAAGGTACATAAGTGATAACATCTATATTCAATTTTTCCTTTTGAATTTCTTTAGCAATCAGATTTGCAAAAACTTTTGCTTTATATCTTTGGTTTGAATCTTTATAAGAAAGGATTGCACTCCTGACTTTTCCATCATAGATCAAAGGGCAAACAGCTTTCTTAAAAAATCGTTTATTCTTTTGGCAACTATCACATACAACGGCTTCATTTTCAATTGGCTCTGCACATATCAAACACTTGTTCTTGTCATTAAAAACAATCTCTTTTTCACAGATTTCACAATAAGGTTTTTCATCAAAATTTGGTATATCATTACCACAAAATATACACTTTATATCTTCTGGAAAAAGTATATCACAACAAAACTTGCTTAACTTTTTGATTGTTTTTATGATAAAATTTGGCTTTTTAGACTTATTATCTTCTGTTTTCAAAATAATTCCTTTGTTTAAGATTATCATTTTGCATTCACAAAGTCAAATCCAAACTGGCTTTTTTAGATTTTATCAGATAAATTTCAACAAAATGCTTGACAACAAACTTTGTTTTATATTATACTTACATAGCATTAAGCATTTGTGGCCCCGTGGTCAAGTGGTTAAGACACCGCCCTTTCACGGCGGTATCATGGGTTCGAATCCCGTCGGGGTCACCACATCATTTTAAATGATGACCTTACACCCAAATAAAAGACTTTCCAAATCGGAAAGTCTTTTATTTTTCTATCTTTGTCACACTTCCATCTTTTTGCATAAATTTTGTTCCAGTAACAAGAACGATTTTATATTCTTGCTTCTTTGCTCCTTCTTCCCAAGTTATGCAAAACTTGATCTCTTCATCTTCTTTTGAAACAAGTGGATAGATGTTGAAGAATCTTTGCTTTTGCCCATTTATAATTTCCAAAAAGTCACCCGAAGAATAATTAACTCCATTCATTTCCAAAGTCGCATTAGAGACGTCTAGTTCCACATCTGGAGCAACAACCTTAAGTCCAATTCTGCACCCTTCACTCAAATTTTTCTCTTCATTAGCACTCGAATATTGAACGACCTCTTCTTCTCCACCAACATAAATGGTTTTTAAATTTTTGTCATAAACAAAACTCAAACTTCCACCCGTGCGAGCATCATCTCTTGTTATCTTTGCTGGTGGTAAATCTCTGCCACCACATCCTGCAGACAAAAAAACTGTAAACAAACAAATAAAAACAACAAATACTTTAAACTTTTTCATAGAAATATTTTGTTTCAATAAATCAAAATTATTCTATATATAAGTTTAAACTACATTTTGATTGTTTTTATCAACCTTTTGCTCTTTAACATCACTTGCTTGTTCATTTGCTTTGATCTGAACTTTCAACACATCAGAACGCTTAATGTTGTATTTTGAAAAAATTATAATTGCCAGTGTAAGAGCTATGGCACTGCCAAAAAACACTATTTTACCAAGCCCACTTTGCACAGAAAGTGCTTGCACTGGTTGTGAAGAGTCAAACTTAACCAAATCTAAAAGCACTCCTATAAAAAGCAATGCTATTGAATTTGAAAAGTTGTAAGTAAAGGTGTAATATCCCGTATATCTTCCTGCATTATTGACTCCAGTTTTATATTGTTCCATAGTCACCACATCTGCATACATGGAGTGTGGCAAAGAATATAGTGCCCCAGAACCAATGCCACATATAAACAGACATGGCATAACAAACCAGAAGATATAGTCGCTTGTGCAGTACAACCTAAACAAAAAAGTTATGCTTGTAAGAGCAATGCCAAACAAAATGACTGACAGTGCAAAGATCAGAGTTTGCTTTTTGTCGTACTTTTTGACTATGTTGACCCACAAGAGTTGCGAAACAATTGCACCTCCAAACAAACAAATCATCAAAACTGAAATTTGCGTGCTGGAAAAATGGTAACAGAATGTGAACAGATGCATGCCCACAGATGTGATGAACACTGTTGCTATCAAAGAAACAGAATAACCCAACATCACAATTCTGAAATCGCTTTTTTTGAAAGTTTCAATATAACCTGCCATAATCTTAGACAAACTGTGATTTTTTTGATGTTTTTCATCTTTATTTTCATTTTTGTCCGATTTATCCGATGGTTCTTCCAACTTTTCATGATAATTTGGCATGGATCTTACACGTTTTATTGTTCCTATAATAGTTATAAGCCCACAAACAAGAGCAAGGGCAGAATTGACTGCAGCAATGCTTATATAACCTTGTTTGTTAAACTGCCCTTGCGTTGCACCAGAAGGCATAAAGATATACATCAAAATGCTTGGCAAAATCAAACCTAAAATATAAAACACAGTCTTAAAACCTTGCATTTTTGTTTGGTCGTTATAATCTGGAGCAATGTCAATGCAAAGCGCAGAATATGGAGTTGCAAAAAAAGTGTTGAAGGTTTCTTGTAAGATGAGAAAAATAAACAACCAAGCAATCATTCCTACGTTACTTACTGTGCCTGGACAACACCACAAAATTATGTTGTTTATGGCAAGTGCAAAACTTGCAAACAGCATATGACCAAGTCGTCTGCCAAAAAACTTGTTTTTTGTTCTATCTGATAAATAACCAATCATAGGATCTGAAAGCCCATCCCATAATGAGGTTATGGCAATGGTTATTCCCATAACAATCCCCGGAAGTCCCAACACGCTTGTCCCAAAAAACATAATAAAGCTTGAGACAGTTTGTCCCATAGATCCATATCCCAAATTTCCAATTCCATAACAAAGTTTGGTTTTAAAATCTAATTTGTTTTTCTTCACCTAATATTTATATGAGTGCAAGTCCAATAACAAAACCAAAAATTACAAAAAAAGAAGAAGCTTAAACTTCTTCTTGATTTGTTTTTTTCTTTTTATCTTTCTTATTTTTCTTTTTGTCAAATTCCTCTTTTGTTTCTTCATTCGACTTTGTTGGAACACGAGGTTTAACAGCAACTTGAGAAATTTCAAATCGGTTTCGATCAAGTGGAATAAGTTCTTTGCAATATCTATCTACAACTTCCAAAATATGCTTTCTTTCTTTTTCATAATTAGGGTCAAGTTCAAAATAAAGAGAAAAATTTCTTACCTTAGCTTTTTTTCCAGAACGTGCATCTTTGACATTTATCGTTTCAAAAGACATTTCCACTTCATAGCCTGTTCCACTGACAATTTTGTATCTATTTCCAGAAATTTGCATTCTGATATAAGGTGTGCAATGTTTAACCACATCCACCAAGTTGATTGTGAACAAATTGTTGAAAATCTTGTTTATTGCATCTGCAATTTGTTCAGGAAAGTCCGTTGGAAGATCTTTAGGTTCACATTCTCCCAAAAAAGATTTTTTTTCACGATTTTCAGCATTGCTGATATCGCTTATTCTGACAAGAGAATAGTAAGTTCTTTTAGGATTATTCATCTTTCTCAAAATAAGTCCAGAACCTGTGAAAAGAAATCTGTCCGTGTCAAAAACAGTTTCAACTTCTTTGATTTTTTCTTCAAACAAAATAGTGAAAAAACCAAGATTTCTTGACAATTTCTGCAAAATAAATCTTTCGTTGTCAATAAGAATGTCATAATTCAATCTTAAAGAACCATACTTTCTGGGTTTACCTTTGTCTCCAAGAAACATAACCACTCCTTTTATAGATATATTCTAAACAAAAAACAAAAAAAATGCAAATGTTTAAAGAGATTAATATTGGGAATATTCTTCTTTAGATAAGGAGATAAAAATGAATTTTAATGAAAGTGTAACAAAAACAAACCTTGCTCGATCTTTTGCAGCTGAATGTCAAGCAGGAGCAAGATATCAATTTATGTCAAAAATGGCATTGCAAAATCAAATGCAGTTTCTTTCCGACACCATGAAAACTTTGGCTAAAAATGAAATGGCTCATGCAAAAGTTTTTTATGACTATATCTTAGAAAAAAGCGATGGAAGTGTAAGAAACATACCAATTGAAGCAGGTTTCCCATTTGAAGAACCTGACCTTAAAAGCAGTTTGTTGGAAGAAAGCCGAACTGAACTTTCAGAAGCCAACAACATCTATCCAAGTTTTGCACGAATCGCAAGAGACGAAGGCTTTTTAGACATTGCAAAATCTTTTGAAATGATTGCAAAGGTGGAAGAAACCCATGCAAACATTTTGAAATATCTTGGAAATCTCTATAAATCAAACAAATTGTATAGAAGAGAAAATCCAACAGAATGGAAATGCTCATCATGTGGACATGTTGACATAGCAAAGGAAGGCTTCAAAACTTGTCCACTTTGTCACCTGCCACAAGGATATATCATAATAGATTTAGAAAAAGAACTTCACGAATAATGAAGTTCTTTTTTTCAAAGAAAAATCCAGTAAGTTTTTACTGGATTTTTAATAAAGATAGCTATTAAGCATTGAAAACAGCTTTAAAGCTTTTGCCAAACTTAAATTTAGGCACTTTGCAAGCAGCAACTTTAACAGGTTTCTTTGTCAAAGGGTTGATTTTTGTTGTAGCTGCTTTTGAAGCAAGTTCAAAAGAACCAAAACCTGGTATTTGAATTTTTTCTCCGTTTTTAAGAACGCTTACGATTGTGTCAACAACTGCGTCAAAAACAATTCCAGCATCCTTTTGTGTACAATTTGCCTTTTCAGCAACTGCTTTAATGAATTCACCTTTATTCATAAAACTATCTCCTTTAGATATAAATATTTTGCAAATTATTTGCTGTTATTATATTACCATAAATTTGAATTTTTACCAAACAAAATCGACTATCTGGCGAAAAATTTTTCAACTTCACTGAAGTAAAATTTAATAACTTCCCATATTCTGTTGACAAAATTGTGGTTATAGATTATAAACTCAGCCCTTCCAACCACAAAGTTTTTGTCAAAGAATCCATTTTCTCTGCTGTCCGTGCTATGTCCACGGTTGTCGCCCATGCAAAACACCTTGCCTTCAGGCACTTTCACATAAATAAGACCCGAGTTTGACACAAAATAATCTAATTCAACATCTGTTTTTCCATAACCATCTAAAAAAGTCAAATAAAAATTCTCTTCGTAATTATTTGTGAAGACCTGCCCTTCAACTTCAACTGAAATATCAACCGAAACCTCTCTATTATCAAACCAATCTTGATAACTATAAATATTATAGCCGTTTTCACCTCTATTTTCAACAAGTTTCGCATCGTCATCCAAGAATTCTTCGATATTTTCTCCATTTGCAATTCGATAGAAATAAAAGCATTCCTCGCCACTTTCAGTTTTGCCTTTTGCGATAGTGATGTAATCTCCTTCAACTGCCATAAGTCTTTTTATCACACTATCTGAATTTGGTCTTTCCACCACAACAATATCAAAAGCTTTAGGTTTAGTGAGAGTGTCAACATAAACAGCGTCATATGACGTTTTTCTTGAAACTGCAATTTCATTCGGTTTGATTTGGCTGTTTAAAGTTGACATCATTGAAGGTCCATAAACGGCATAAAATTTGTGTGTTGTGACAAACACAGTATACCAAGCAAAAAAGATAACAAAAAACAATAGCACAATATACAATGTTATGTGCGTGATGAAATAAAGTGTAAGATTTTTTGTTTCATCTTTCACTTTTTTGTTGCTATATTGAATGAAATCGTCACTAAATTTACCCAAAAGTTACCTCTTTTAATCATCTTTTCTCATTGAAAAGTGGCAGCCACAATAGTTTTGCCTGTAAAGTCCAAATTCTTTAGATAAGCTTATGCTTCTTAAGTATCCGTCTTTTTTCTTAAAACTTTCTGGCAAAAACTCAATTTGATATTTTAAAGAAATCTCTTCTCCAACTTTGTTGATTATGTTGGTGTTTTTGTGAGGGCTCACAGAAAGCGTGGTTGCAAAAATTTCAAAGCCATTATCTTTTGCATATTTTGCAGTGCAGTCAAGTCGAAAACAAAAACATTTTTCACATCTTGCTCCACCTTCACGCTCATTTTCAAGCCCTTCCACATATTTCAACCAACCTTCATTGTCATAATCAAAATCTACAAACGGAACTTCAAAATTTTGGCAAACTTTTTGTTGCTCGGTTTTTCTTTTTTCATATTCTTCTTTTGGCTCGATGTTTGGATTGAAATAAAAAACTGTCAAATCAAAATTCTCTTTCAATCTTTCAATAACAACCGTCGAACATGGTCCACAACACGAATGCAACAACATTTTCTTTTTCATAAGTTTTATTTTACTTACTTTCTCATTTTTTGTCAAGTGTTGAAAGCCTATAGTGCATTGGCAAAACTTTTAACGGCATACATCATCATTTCATTTATGATTTGAGACTTTATCCTATATATCAAAATTTTTCCTTCTCTTCGATATTCCACCATATCTTGATCTTTAAGAGTTTTAAGTTGATGTGAGATTGTCGTCTGATTGATGTTCAAAATTTTTGACAAATCATTCACACACAAATCTTTGATTGAAAGAGCCGACAAAATCTTTATTCTGGTTTGATCAGAAAAGTTTTGAAAATAGTTTGCCAATTTGTTTGTGCAATCTTCATCTGGAAGAAGCTCCATCATTTCATATTTATTTCTTTCAGAAATCAACAACAATTTGTTCATTATTCACCCCTTATATGTAACACATTAATTTTTTTTGTCATACAAATTATTAGCAAGAAATCTCTTCAAATCAATGCTTTTAACAAGCTTTCAAGAGACATTTTCATTTTGCCAAACCAAAGAAAAAAAGTCAAAAGGATATATGCTTCCTTTTGCACTTATTTTAAAATATTTTGTTGAAAAGGAGGGAATTATGTCACAAGATATTTTATGGGTGTTTTTGCTTTCAGTCTTAAGTTCGGCAAACGATACAAACCTTGCAACAAACACAAACATTTTGCTGTTGCTTTTGCTTGGGCTTTCAAATGACAACAATAATAACAACATAAACACCTGCCAATGTCGTAGATGTTTGGGGAATTTATTTTAATAATAATTAATTTAAAATAAAAATCACAAACATTTTATCAATCGTAATTTACTGACAGAAAAACATTTTCAAGTATTTTTATAAAAATATTTAATAAAACAAAATTCCAAATAAAATAAAAAAATATTAATTAAAAAATTTTATATTTTTTTGTCAAATCGTTTGGAATTTTTTTTTATATATGATATTATTTTTTTGTAAACGAAAAAAGACAAGAATAATATTCTTATCTTTTGAGAAACTAAATTTAAAAATGGAGGAAAAACAAATGAACTTTTTGAATTCAATGTTAAACTTTGGTTGGGGTTCAGTTATTGATCAACTTCAAGGAACTGGATTTGAATCTTGGTTGCCAACATTATTAAGCACATTAAGTACAGTTCTTTGGGTGTTGTTGGCACTTGTTGGTGCTGCAGGTGGTATTTATGCACTTTACATCGGAATCAAAATGGCAAGAGCTGAATCTGCTGAACAAAGAGACGAAAACAAAAAACGTTTAATCAATATTGTTGTTTCAATCGTTGTCGTTATCGTTTTGATCTTGTTCTTCAACTTGTTCTTACCTGAAATTTTAAATGCATTCGGTGTGTTTAAAGATCATACAACTGAAAAATCAGTCGTTAATTTGCTCCTTCATATGTAATATAAAAACAAAAGGCATCTATCAAAAGATGTCTTTTTTGTTGACTTTAAAGAAAAAACATCTCATGTGAGATGTTTTATTTAAGCATTAGCAAGCATTTCGGTGCGCTCTTTGATTATCATAGCATCAATAAATTGATCCAAGTCACCATTCAAAACACTTTCCAAATCATAAGAAGAAAGATTTGTTCTGTGATCTGTCACCCTGCCTTGTGGATAATTGTAAGTTCTTATTCTTTCATTTCTATTTCCACGGCCGACTTGGCTCTTTCTGTCTTCACGATATTCTTTATCTCTCTGCTCTTGATAATAATCATAGAGTTTTGCTTTCAAAATGTTCATTGCTTTTTCTTTGTTTTTAAGTTGAGAACGTTCGTCTTGACATGTCACCACAATATTTAGTGGAAGATATGTAATTCGAATTGCTGTTTCAACCTTGTTGACATTTTGTCCACCAGCACCACCTGAATGGAAGACATCAATACGAAGATCTTTATCCAAGATTTCAAAATCAACTTCTTCAACTTCTGGCAAGCAAGCAACGGTGGCAGTTGAAGTGTGAATACGTCCTTGACTTTCAGTTTCAGGCACTCTTTGCACTCTGTGAACACCACTTTCGTATTTCAAGCGAGAATAAGCACCCTTGCCTTTAATCATGATTGTGGCTTCTTTAACTCCACCAATTTCAGTCTCTGACATATCAATATATTCCACTTTCCATCTGTTTTTGTCTGCATAGTGGCTATACATTCTGCAAAGTTCCAAACTGAACAAAGCAGACTCTTCTCCACCTGCAGCAGAACGTATTTCCAAAATAGCATTGCTGTCATCGTTTTCATCTTTAGGCAAAAGCAAAATCTTGATATCTTCCACTTTTTGGTCGATTTTATCTCTAAGATCATAAATTTCATTTGAAAAAAGTTCTTTCATTTCAGAATCGGTCTCTGTTGCCAAATCTTTTTCACAACCTTCCAAATTCTCCACCAAAGTTTTAAGCTCAACATGTGCTGCTGCCAAGTCTTCAAGTGAGTTTCTTTCTTTAACCAACGCTTTCCAGCCTCTGTTGTCGGCAATTATTTCGGGACGAGAAATAAGGTCAGTCAATTCATCAAATCTAACCTTTGATTTCTCTGTTTTCATCAAAAATTCTTTACTTAAGTTTTCCACAGACTATCCTTTCAATTTTGTTGTAATCTTTTATAGTTTTGATTTCCTCAAAGCCTTCTTCTCTCAAAAGTTTTCTAACTGCACTTGCTTGCCCCTTCCCCACTTCAAAAAATATTTGACCATTGGAATTGAGTCTTGAAGGTGCTTTTGAAATTATTGCTCTATAGAAATCCAATCCATCTTTTCCACCATCCAGTGCAAGCAATGGGTCACATTCCCTGACATTTTTGTCCAACTTTGGGATTTCATCAGAAGGAATATATGGTGGATTCGAGACAATTATATCAAATCTTCGCTTTCTTTTCAAGTTATCAAACAGATTTGAATGCAAAAATTCTATTTTTACGTCATTTTTCTTAGCATTTGCTTCAGCTGTTGCAAGTGCAACTTTGCTGACATCAATCGCAGTGATTTTTGCGTCACAATTTTTTGCCAAAGCAACAGCAATTGCGCCAGAGCCAGTTCCCAAGTCCAAAATTGTGCAATTTTTGTAATTTTTTTCGGCTTTCAGCACTTGTTCCACCAAAATTTCTGTTTCCATTCTTGGTGTCAACACCTTTTTGTTGACATCAAAACGCAGTCCAAAAAATTCGGTATAACCAAAAATATTGTCCAAACTTTCGCCCTTTGCCCTTCGTTCTGTTGCTTTTAAGATGTCTTGATATTGTTTGTCAGTCACAAAAGGCACAAGTTTGATGTCCATTCTGTTTTTCCCAAGCACAGTTGCAATAAGCCAATCGGCATCGCTTTTGTCTGTCACTCCTGCACTTGCAAGTTTGTTTTTGACTTCTGTGTAGACAACAGAAAAAGCTTTTTTGCTTTCGTCTTCCATAAATTCTCTTCCTTTCTGAAGCAAGTTCATTTCTGTCATGGCAACTGATACCATTTCATAATGGGTTCTTGTTGGCTTTGCAAAAACCAAACAACTTGTGAAAAAAGTCACATATTTAACAAAAGGGATTTTCGACACAATCCACACGATTTCATATCCCACCCCTGTACACAAAAACAAAATGGAAATGTGAAAAAAGAGATTATACCAAAAACCAAAACTTGCTCCACATAATGTT
This sequence comes from uncultured Christensenella sp., assembly GCA_949841595.1. Taxonomy (GTDB): domain Bacteria; phylum Bacillota; class Clostridia; order Christensenellales; family UBA1242; genus Caccovivens. The sequence goes on from CATKZB010000002.1 coordinate 130,068, forward strand.
ACCACAATCGTGTCCAAAACAAAAACAAAAATAAGCAGATTCAAAAAATTGGGAGTTTGCTCCAACTTGATGTTTTTTAAGATAGATTTACTTTTCTTTATGTTTTCATTTTTATCTGACGAGTTTGAAAGCAAATCACTTGCTCTGTTAAATCTAAAAAGTTCGTTGACAGACGGAAAACATCTAAGCGAAAGCATCAAAACATAAAAAATCACAAGTTTAAGCACCAAAATAACAAAATTTCTCAGCATTTCACTTCCAGCATAACCAACAATCAAATACCCCAGTTTCCCCGGCAACAAACCCAATGCCAAAGCCGAAACAACCACCCCAAAAACTGCAACAAGCATCAAAAGAAGAAGCTTCATTTTATAAAATTTGTTGATATCCTTAGTTTTAACTGGAGGATAACACAAATCATAGGTCAAAATCAAAGCTTGAAGCAGCGCAAACATTCCACACAAAAAATATTGAACACCCCTAAAAAATGGAAAGTGCCAAAAAATAACTTTGTTTTTGTTTCTGAAGCTCTTAAGTTTCTTTTGTCCTTTAAGGTCAATAACAGAAACCACTTGCTTGTCTTCGCAAGTAACCACAACCCCATTTGCTGTTGGAAAAACAATCTTATCCATGCACCAATTATTGCCAAAGTCGGCGCATTTTATAAGCCAGCAAATAACAAACAGAGCAAGTTTTTCATATAAATTGAATATAGGAGTTTTTATGGAAATTCAAATCGGTAGCGAACTTAAAGTTATAAATAAACGAAATACATATGAAATTCAAAACGGCATTTTCAACGGTTTTAGAGTGGAAATATATGATGTCGTTCAAAATTTTGAAAAGGCTTACATCATTGGAACACCTGAGTTTTTTGAAAACTCTTTTGAAAATCGTTCGCATTTTGGCTTCACAGTCAGATGTAAAAACAAAAATTTGACTGAAAACGACTTGACCATTAGTGCAATTGAAGCCTTGGCAGAAAATCTTGAATATCTTGAAGAAAAAGAATCGGAGGTTTTAAACAGCATAAAAGAAATTCCACAAAACTTTTTTGACAGCAGAAAGACAAAACATGCACTATTTTTAAGTTTGAAAGCAAGCACAAAATTTTTGCTCACTGAAGACTACATAGTTGAAGATAAAGAAGCTTTTTCTTTGAAATCCAAAAATTATTACAATTCCATAAAACAAAATTTCCACAAAACAGCAAAACAAAGGTCCACAAAACCAGTTGAAAAGACAAAATAAAAAAACAACAGCTTAAATGCTGTTGTTTTTTTGTTATCATTTTTAGTCAAGATTATATTTTTTCTTGAAGTTTTCCACAGTTCCACTAGAGTCAACAACCTTCTTCTTGCCTGTGTAGAAAGGATGACATTTGTTGCAGATATCAATCTTGAGAGTGTCTCCCTTAACACAAGAACCAGTTTTGAAAGTGTTTCCACAAGCACAAACAACGGTAACTTCATGATAATCTGGATGTAATTCTTTTTGCATTTTCCAAATCTCCTTTTAACTAATCACCAACATAAGGAAGAAGTGCCATGTTTCTTGCTCTTTTGATTGCATTAGCAAGTTCTCTTTGATGGAAAGAACAAACGCCAGTTTGACGTCTTGGCAAAATTTTACCTTTTTCTGTGATATATTTTCTGATTTTAGCTACATCTTTGTAGTCAATGTTCTTTTCGCCAGCAACGCAGAAAGCACAAACTTTCTTTTTTGCAGGTTTACGATATTTCTTAACAACCTTTTCTTCGGTCTTTGCAACTTCGCTCATTTTTTTTCTCCTTATAAAATTTTCAAATCACACAATTTGTGTTCTAGAAAGGAAGGCTGTCGTCGTCAATTTCTTCAAGTTCAGCTGTTTCTTTCTTTGCAGAAGGCTTGCTTTCGCTTGGAACATAAGCACTTTCCCCACCTTCATTTCCATTTCTTGTGCTGATAAATTCAACTTCGTCAGCAACAACATCAGTTGTGTATCTCTTTGAGCCATCTGGTGCATCATAACTTGAAGTTTGGATTCTTCCAATAACTGCACACTTAGAGCCTTTCTTCAAATATTTGTGGCAATTTTCAGCTTGATTTCTCCAAACAACAATGTTGATGAAATCAGCATCTCTTTCGCCTTCTGCATTAGCAAATCTTCTGGTAACTGCCAAAGAGAATCTGCAAACAGAAACTCCACCATTTGTGGTTTGAAGTTCTGGATCTCTGGTCAAATTTCCAATCAATACAACTTTATTCATAAATTTTCTCCTAATTATTTTCTTACAAAGATATGACGAACAATACCTTCAGTGATGTTCATAAGTTTGCCCATAGCGTCAACTTCTTGTGCATCTAAGTTGATGTTCATCAAAACATAGAAACCTTCATTTTTGAAGTTGATTGGATAAGCGAGCTTTTTCATACCGATTTTTTCAATGCCTTCAACGTTTCCTTTGTGAGCTTCAACATATGCTTTTTGTTTAGCAATAAGTTCTTCTCTCTTTTCTTCGCTTACGTCGCAAGCAATGATAAACATAAGTTCATACTTATTCATCTTGTTTACCTCCTTTTGGACTAATGGTTCTTAAGGTCATCTCCCCAAGAACAAGGACAGCAATCTAATACTGCACAATTAAGATATCACAAAATAACACTTTTTGTCAAGTGTTTTAAAATATATATATAAAATTAAATAACTTTCCAATTTGGCAAACACTACTCTAACTGACTGACAAAAAACAATTTTAATTCGAAATTCTTGCTAAACTCTTCACAAAAGGACAAAAAATGGAAAATTTAGGTAAAAAATTAAAAGAATTAAGAAGAGAAAAGAATTTGACAATCAAAGAATTGAGCAAAATATTTGTAACTAGTAGTACCACTATTTCACGTTGGGAAAATGAAACACGCACTCCTAGCTTAGATATTTTGCTGTTGTATGCCAAATATTTCAATGTTTCTTTGGATTACATTGCTGGTTTAGAAAATTAAAAAAGGAAGAGTAACTCTTCCTTTATTTTGTTCTTGGTGAATCAAATTTGCGTTCTCCATAGTTGAGTTCCATTGAATTTTTGTTGACAGCAACTCTTGTCGCTCTTGGAGCTTCAACTGCTTTTTGAAGTTCTTCTGCAGTTTGGTCAAGTTTTGCAGATTTGTCAAGGATGTCTTTCAAAAGCCCTGTTGGATTGCCTTTTCTGTCAACTTCCAAAATAACTTTTTGTCCTTTTTCAAGTTCTTTGCTCACAGCATCAACAAAAATTTTGTCAAAAACTTCTTTTTGTTTGCCTGTCAATCCAAAAGATTTTCCAAACCAATTGGCTGCAATTTTTGCTCCTGAATAATGGAATGTTGTCTCTTGTTTTTTTATTTTGTCAAATACGCCCATATTTCACCTCCAAAAGCAATTTTATATTTGCATTTTAGCAAAGAAATCTCCCTTTGTCAATAGCAAAAACGCAAAAATTTTCGCAAAATTTATTCATCTTTTCCACAGCAATTTTTATATTTCTTTCCAGAACCACAAGGGCATGGATCATTTCTTCCTACTTTCTTGATTGTGTTTACAACAGTCTTAGGTTTTTCATTTGTTTGTGGTCTTTTTGCTGGGTCATAAACCTTGGCATCTGTCATCTTTGGTTGTGGTGGTGGAGTTGGTCTTTTGATTTCAATGCTTGTGTTTAAAAGCACGATACATGTTGTTTCTCTGATTCTTTCAATCATTTCGTCAAACATGTCATACCCTTCTTTTTTATATGCAAGAATTGGGTCTTGGTTTCCAAAACCACGAGCAAAAATTTCGTTTTTCATAGTTTGCATGTCATCAATATGGTTCATCCAATTGGAGTCAACAACTTTCAAAAGCACAAATCTTTCAATTTTTTCAAAATCTATGCCAAATTTTCCGGCTTCAACCATTCTTTGATTATATCTTTTTTCAACAAGTTTCAAAATTTCTGCTTCCAAGTCTTCTCTGTCAAAGCCTTCGCAGAATTCTTCGGTTATGATGTTTTGATCTTTTTCCAAAAGTCCTCTTTCAAGCTCTTGATTGATCTTTTCAAAATCCCATTCAAAATATGGTTTTTCGTCATCCACACATTTTCCACAGAATTTTGAAATCACACCAGGAAACATGCTCATAACTTGTTCGTGCACTTCAAGCCCGTCCAAAACCTTGTTTCTTTCTCTGTAAACAACCTCTCTTTGGGCATTCATGACATCGTCAAATTGAAGAACGGTTTTTCTCATTGCAAAGTTTTGCATTTCAATCTTCTTTTGAGCACTTTCAATCTGTCTTGAAAGGATTTTAAGTTGAATTGGAGTGTCTTCTTGCAATTTGAAGAAAAGTGCCAAGTTTTTGATTCTGTCTCCTCCGAAACGACGAATTAAATCATCTTCAAGAGACAAGAAAAACACACTCGAACCTGGGTCACCTTGTCTGGAAGCACGTCCACGGAGCTGATTGTCAATACGTCTTGACTCATGTCTTTCAGTACCGATGATGTGAAGTCCACCAAGTGCCTTAACCTCTTCTTTTTCAACATCAGTAACCTTTTTATATTGTTCATAAAGTTCATTATATCTTGCTCTTGCCTTGTTCATGTCAGCATCGTCAACAGTGTTGAAAGCAGTTGCATATGAAATCTGTTCATCGGTGAAATTTTCATCTTTCATCTGTTTTTTCGCCATAAATTCAGCATTTCCACCCAGCAAAATGTCAGTTCCACGACCTGCCATGTTGGTTGCAATTGTAACAGCACCCTTTCGTCCTGCTTGAGCCACAATTTGACTTTCTTGTTCGTGATTCTTGGCATTCAAAACGGTGTGTTTGATTTTATTTTCTTTCAAAGCTTTGGAAAGCAATTCACTCTTTTCAATGGTGATTGTTCCCACCAAAATTGGTTGCTGTCTTTCATGTCTATACTTGATTTCTTCAACAATTGCCTTTATCTTTCCATTTTCTGTTGTAAAGACAATATCTGGCTCATCTTTTCTGATGTTTGGTTTATTTGTAGGGATTGTCACAACATCCAACTTGTAAATTGCTCTAAATTCCCCTTCTTCAGTTTTAGCAGTTCCTGTCATACCAGAAAGTTTGTTGTAAATACGGAAGAAATTTTGGAATGTGATTGTGGCAAGAGTTTTGTTTTCATCTTTGATGTCAACACCTTCCTTGGCTTCAATAGCTTGATGCAAACCATCGTTATATCTTCTTCCTGGCATCAAACGACCAGTAAACTCATCAACAATGACAACTTCACCGTCTTTAACGATGTAGTTTTCATCTTTAAACATAACAAAATTTGCTTTCAATGCGTTGTTGATGTAATGGTTGAGTTCTATGTTGTCAACATCTGACAAGTTGTCAATTGCATAATATCTCTCTGCTTTTTTAACACCACTTTCAGAAAGGTTCAACGCTTTTGTCTTTTCGTCTTTTTCATAATCTTCTGGCTTTAACGTCTTTGCAAACTTTTGAGCCTTAACATAGTTGTCGCTTGACTTCATTCCACGGCCAGAAATGATAAGTGGAGTTCTTGCCTCGTCAATCAAAATTGAGTCCACTTCGTCGACAATGGCAAAGTTATGCCCACGTTGAACACGTTGTTCTTTCATAATCGCCATGTTGTCACGAAGGTAATCAAAACCAAGTTCGTTGTTTGTGCAATAAGTGATGTCACAATTGTAAGCAGCTCTCTTTGATTTTTCATCCATTCCAGAAACAATAACGCCAACAGTAAGCCCCAAAAATCTGTAAACTTTTCCCATCCACTCAGCGTCACGCTTTGCCAAATATTCATTGACAGTCACAACGTGCACCCCAAGTCCAGACAGTGCATTTAAATAAGCAGGAAGCGTTGCCACCAAGGTTTTACCTTCACCAGTTGCCATTTCAGCAATACGCCCTTGATGCAATGCAATTCCACCCAAAATCTGAACATAAAAGTGACGCATCTTCAAAACTCTGTCAGATGCCTCACGAACAACTGCATAAGCTTCAGGCAGCATATCTGTCAAACTTTCACCTGCTTCATAGCGTTTTTTAAAGTCAACAGTGCAATTTTTAAGTTCTTCATCAGAATATGCCTTATATTTTTCTTCCAAAGCCACAACTTTGTCAGCGATTTTTCTCAATTTTTTGACTTGAGATTTATTTTCATTTCCAAAAAGTCCCATTTTTTCTCCTTAAATTACTTCTTTTCAGCAAAAAACAACCAAATTATGGTTATCACTGAAACAATTTTCAATAATTATTTACAATAATAACAAAAATCATAAAAAAAAACAACTTTTTGCCATAGTTTTAAATATATTTCATTTCTTTGATTTCTTATTGATAATAAAAACTAAATTTATGACAATAATTGACAATGACAGTCAATCTGTGATATAATTGTTTAAAATAAAAATGGAGGCGATTATGATTACCATTTCACCCGAAAATTTTGAAGGATTAGATGAAATAATTTCAAAGCTTGAAACCTCAACTGGAACTATTCACACAGATGTTGAAAATACATATCAAGCAAAATTTGAACAATATCTTTCTTTGCTTGAAAAACATAACAAATTGGCTCATGACATTGTATCAGCAAATTTCTATAAAAAATATCCAAAGGAAGCATGTGCTTATTCAATAAGTGAAAATGGAGAGCCTACTGCTATCGATTTCATTCCAAATCCATTGTTCAACGCCAAAGTTAAATATGGAGAAAACAATAGAATTGCTTTATTATATCATTCCACTGAAACAATCGACGATTTACAAATCAACACAACAAATATTGAAACTTATCAAAATAGCATAGAAAATCATAAAATTAGAAGCTTAATTGGTTCTGCAGATTTATCTATGTCTGTTGCTGATATTATTAAAAATTACACAACTTATTCGATTAAAGAACAAGATACATTGACTTCTGATTATAGACAAACAATTGATGAAGAAGCAAAAAATCAAGCTAATAAAAAACTTGAAGAAATAAAAAATTATAGAAAATCCATATTTCAACCTGATGTTGAAATGTTAAATTCTGCTATGAACAACCCTCTTTCTATTAAAAATTTTAAAGATTATGCGAAATATTACTCAGAAGATTATGCAAATTTTCTGAATAAAGGGAATTATATAGACAGTGACGAAGCATTAACAAGATTTTTCTTTTCAGAAGCATTTTTGCTTGATGGAACTCCCAACCCAGAACATATGAAAAAAGTTGACGAACTTCAAAAGAACTTTAAAGAAAACATTTTAGTAAATCAAAATGGCATTTCATACGTTTTCCTTCAACTCAAAAACAATGAAAATTCTCATTTAAGAGTTATGCAAAAAGATGAGAAGACTTTTATCAATCTCAAATTTAATGGTTCAGAAGAAAACACAACTTGCCAAATTTTGGAAGTTGGGGCTGACGAGCAAAACAATCTTCAACTTAAAGTTTCTGATGGACAAGCCTATAAAATCGTTACTTTACCAATTGATGGCGAAAACAACAAATCTTTGATTGAAGATTTAAACAAACTTATCAAAAACGAAGAGTTTGAAAAAACTGAAATTGAAAATGGTTACCCTCAAGTTGAAAACCTCTCCCCTATTGAAATTGAAGACGTTCAACCCGACATGACTATTGAAGGCAACACTGAGTTAAAAAGCAGAGTTAAAAAAGCACAAACACTTCAACCCGAAGAATTTAACTTCAACGGAAACAAAATCAATGGTTTAAGTCAAGAATTTATCACACAAGTTCTTACTGTCAGTGATGGAGTTGAAAATAGATACAATTTAGAAAGAAACCAAAGATTTACAATCTTGGATTCTTCCGAAGTTTTGGCTATCGTGTCTAAGGGAGATGAAAACATTCCAACTGCAGTTTTCACTAAAGATAAAGATGGCAAAGTATTTTTGAATCTTTCAACTGAATACTTAAATCAATTTAAAGCAAAAAATCCTGCTGTCGAATTTGAAAATGGAACAAAAAATGGAGACTTCACAACATTTGAAATTCAAAAATTGTCTTTAGACCTTAATGTTGGCGATTTGAAAATCAAAGGTGCAAACACTGACTTTGCAATTCTTTTCTCTGCACCTGGATGTCAAGTTCATGATAATGAAAACCACAATGGACTATTGAAAAATGATGACAAGATTCCGTTTGATATAAGCGTTTCAAACGAATTTGTAAAAAATGCTTTCAAAGAAACAAATGTTTGTTCATTGGCTAAATCTGAAGATGGAATACACAAAGAACCAGGTTATTCTGCCCTTTTGATTTCAATGATTCAACAAGAAAGACATAACCAAGGAACAGAAAAACAAAATGAAATTGTTGAATTGAATTTAAATGGAGTAGACCTTTATTCCGTTCCATTTAAAAACGATGCTGGCGAAACACAATATTTGAATCTCCGTAATGAAAATAATAAGGTTTTTGCATACATGCATCTTTCAACTGAAAATAGTCCTAACAGTTTGACAGTGCCTAAATTCTGGGAAATCCGAGAAACTGGTCTCGAACAAAATAAAAATAAAACTGTAAATAGTCTTTATTTCGGACTTGTTGGATCAAACAAAAATATTACTTCAGTGAACTTTAAACTGCCAAATTATGAAGAGAATAAAGAAAGCTTAATTTTCTTGAAAAACACTTTACTTTCAAAAGAATTTGAACAAATGAATGAGAATAAAAAGTCAACTGGTGGCACTTCAAAAAAAATAAAACTTGAAGAAACTGAATTTGACATTCATCCTATTCCAAACGAAGCAAAAACAAAATTAGAATCTTTGGACGGCATTGCTCGTCTCACAAGAGTGTTCACCCCTGACACAGAAACTGTCCCACCAGTGACGACTCTTGCTGACCCAGAAATGGAACTTGAACAAATCCCTCCTGAATTTGAAGAATCTCCAAAGGAAGAGAAAGAAATTCATGAAGAGCCAAATCAAAAAAAAGATGATGAAAATGAAACACCTGCTTCTGAAACAGATAAAAAAAATATTTTACAAAAAATCAGTGGTTGGAAAGGTTTTGAGTCTGAAACTGGGCTTGCTGGTTTGATTGGTGTTTTTGCAATATTAGTCATGCTTTCAACCTTAATTCCTGTTTTAGCAATACCTACAATGCTTTTTACAGCAGGATTTATTATAAATGCTGTCAAACCTTGGAAACTTCTAGGCGTAGCTGATAATGTTTGGAAAAATATAAAAGCAGGAAGAGGAAAAGATAAGAGTAAAGAATTTGAAAAAATCTTAAGCAAGGAAATTGAATTTTATAACAATGAAATTAAAACGAATAAAAGTAAAATTGCTTCTTTAAAAGAAGAAAAAGAAAACATTCTGAAAAATCCTAATATTCCTGCAAAAAAGAAACAAAAACTTCTTGAAAAAATTGATAAAAACATTACAAAAGAAAATGAAAACTTATTCAAAAATCAATTAGAATTGCAAAAACGCAACAAGTTGGGTGCAGAATATAGAATTTATCAACAAAAAAGACTGGGTGAAAAACTTTCAAGAAGCGAAGAAAAAGATTTACTTTATTATGAAAATAACATCAATAAAGTCGATGCCATACTTAACAAATTGCCATCTGAAGAAAAGCAAGCCATAAAAAAACTATTCAATAACAAGAGCAAAGCTCAACAAAAAATTGTTAAAAAGTCAGAAAAAAGATACAATAAACTTAAAAATGACTATGCTAGTGCAATAGCAAAAATTGAAACAAAAAATAGAGAGAAAGTTGGAAACCAAATAAAATCTCTTGTTGATAAAAAATTTAAAGGTGAATTAACTGACGAAGATAAAATCTTATTGAAAAAACTTCAGGAGCAATATGGTGCAAGTATTTTTACAAATATATATAACTTCTTTGAATCGTTGTCTAGTTTAACTTTTGAAAAAAATGTAGCTAAAACTATTGAATCACAGTTTAATAATTTGGAAAGCGACATTGAATTAAATTTAAATGGGCTTCCAAAAGAAATGGTTGATGAATTAAATAAAATTACTAAAAATTTTGAAGAAAAACAAAAGGAAATTGAAAAAGCAAAGACTTTAGCTGAAAAACAAGCAACTAAGAGTTTCCAAGAAAGTGAAAAGGCTAAACAATCAAGGAAAGAAACTCTTGCAGGTCTTGAAAACTATCATTTGGAAGATGTCCCTAGTCCAGAACAAATAGATTCATCAGATTATGCAAACCAAGCCAAAAATGCAAAAAATATTGCAAAAGGAAAAGGACTTAGTGGAAGAAATAAATAAAAAAATTTAAATTTGGGGAGATAAATTTTGTCTCTCCAAATTATTATGGAGAAAAAAATGAAAATCGGAGTTGTAGGTTTGCCTAATGTTGGCAAAAGTTCATTATTTAATGCAATAACAGAAGCAGGTGCAGAAAGTGCCAACTATCCTTTTTGCACAATTGAACCAAATATCGGAATCGTGGAAGTTCCTGATGAAAGACTGCAAGTTTTGGGAAAAATGTATAACACACAAAAAATCACCCCTGCAAGCATTGAATTTGTGGATATTGCAGGCCTTGTTGCTGGAGCAAGCCATGGTGAAGGACTTGGAAACAAATTTCTAAGCCACATTCGTGAAGTTGATGCAATAGTGCATGTCGTTAGATGTTTTGAAAATGACAAAATTATCCACGTAAATGGTTCAATTAACCCTCGAAGAGACATTGAAACCATAGAAATGGAACTTGCACTATCTGACCTTGAACAAGTCACAAAAATCTTAGAAAAAAATGCAAAGCTTTCCAAACAAACTGGGGACAAATCTTTGCTTGTCAGTGTTGAAATGCTTTCAAAAATCAAAGACGCTTTGGAGATTGGCAAACAGGCCAGAACTCTGGAGTTTTCTGACGAAGAACAAAAACTTCTGAAAAATTTTGCACTTCTCACTGCAAAACCAGTCATTTATGTTGCAAACATATCCGAAGAAGACATTGGAAAACCTGACAACAACTTTGTGAAAACTGTTAAAGAGATTGCAAATCAAGAAAATGCAAAAGTAGTAGTTTTGTCAGCAAAGATTGAAGAAGAACTGGTCGCTCTTGAAAAAGACGAAAGAGAACTTTTCAAAGAAGAATTAGGAATAACCGAAAGTGGACTTGAAAAACTTGTTGTGGCAAGTTATGACCTTTTGGGACTTATGAGCTATCTGACTGCAGGAGAAAAAGAAGTCAGAGCTTGGACAATCACAAAAGGAACAAAAGCTCCACAAGCAGCTGGAAAAATCCACACTGATTTTGAAAAAGGGTTTATTAAAGCAGAAATCGTGAGTTACAATGACCTTATTGAAGCAGGTTCTTTCTTAAAAGCCAAAGAAAAGGGAAAAGTCAGAATGGAAGGAAAGGAATATGTTGTTCAAGACGGAGATGTCGTTCTTTTCCGTTTTAACAATTAATCCCAATATAAAACGGAGAAGCCATGGAAATTTATGAAGAATTATCCCCTCTTGCACTTGCCTTTATTGGTGATGCGATTCACACTGCGTTTGTCAGAGAACAAGTCTTGCTTGGAGAAAAAAACAAATTAAACAACTATCACACAGCAGCAAAGAAATTCTGTAATGCAAAAAGTCAAAAAGAAACTTTGGAAAAAATTGCAGAAAACCTTTCTGAAGAAGAAAAAAATGTGGTGAGAAAAGCAAGAAACTGCCACTCAAAACATTCAGCCAAAAACTTTGACGAAGAAACTTACAAAAAAGCGACTGCTTTTGAAGCTCTTATAGGTTATTTATATTTAAGCAAACAAGAAGAAAGATTGAAAGAAATTCTTAACTGTTCAATAAAATTTTAAAGGAAAAATCTATGAAAATTGAAGGAAAAAATCAAGTTATTGAAGCGCTTAAAAACGATGCAACAATAAACAAAATTATTGTCGATAAAAACTTTATGACAAGAAAAGATGATGTGATTTCACTTGCCAAAAAAAGCAAAATTCGCATTGAGTTTTTGCCTAAAAAAGTTATGGATGGCATAAGTGTGACAGGGCATCATCAAGGCTATATTGCCGAGACTGTCGATTTTTCTTATTGTGACATTAAAGACATATTAGAAAATGCAAAACAGAAAAATCATGACCCTTTTGTTGTGCTTTTGGACGGAATTGAAGATCCTCATAATCTTGGAGCGATCATAAGAACATGTGAATGTGCTGGCGTTGACGGAATTGTTATTCCAAAGATAAGAGCTTGCCAAGTCAACGAAACTGTTGTAAGAACAAGTGCTGGAGCTATTTCCAATATCAAGATTGCAAGAGTGACCAATCTTAAAGAAGCAATTGACACTCTAAAAGAAAATGGCCTTTGGATTTATGTCTCAGAAACAGGTGGAGAAAGCATTTATTCTCAAAATTTGACTGGCCCAATAGGGATTGTTGTTGGATCTGAAGGTAATGGTGTCAAACAATCTATCCGAACTTATTGTGACGGCATTATTACACTTCCCCTCAAAGGTAGTGTAAATTCACTCAATGCAAGTGTTGCAAGTGCCATTTGTGTTTATGAAGTTTTAAGACAAAGAGAAAATCAACAATAAAATTAAAGTAGGTAAAATTGAAAAATCTAACAGATGAAGAATTGCTTGTAAAATTAAAAAATGGAGAAGATTTGGCTGAAAACGAACTTTTTGACAGATACAAAGATTTGGTCGTAAAAATCAGTCGTGGTTATTTTATTGTCGGTGGTGACATTGAAGACCTTGTGCAAGAAGGCATGATAGGGCTTTACAAGGCAATAAAAGGATATAACGGCCACAAAGAAACATCTTTTAAAACTTTTGCACTTCTTTGCATAAAACATCAAATTCAAACTGCAATAAAAAGGGCAAACACAAACAAAAACAAACCTCTTTCCTCAGCAGTTTCCTTGCAAAGTTTCACAAACGGAAATTCAAATGAAACTCTTGATTTTTTGCCTATGGAACTAGTTCTCGACACCACCCCTGCTGAAAAAATTATAGACAAAGAAAATTATCAAAATCTTAAAAAAGAGATCAAGAAAATCTTATCTCCACTTGAATATGAAGTTTTGAAATTTTATTTGCAAGGAT
>CATKZB010000003.1 GCA_949841595.1 uncultured Christensenella sp.
AATTTTTAATTACATTATATCTCTGTTTTATTCCTATATCGTTTTTTACCTTATACTCAAATTCCTTTGGAAAATATGGTAAATCGTCTAAAGTCCACTTTTTATTCCTTTCTAAATTATTTTTATTGAGCAAAATTTTTACTCTTGAATACAACTAAAAACAATCAAAATTGCTTAAATAAAACTAAAATTAGCAATCTACAGTATAAAAACAACACAAGCCACATTTTTTCGACAAACCGATTTTTCTTTCGTATTTTAAACAAAAATGTTATCTTTTTCTTATATTTACCCTTGCAAGTTCTTCTAAGATTTCCTTTTCTTTTTGTTCGTCACAGTTGGTTATAACCTCAACTGCAACGTTTCCACAATACATTGTCTGAACCTTTTTTGCCATGATATGTACCTCTTTTTGTGTTTTTGTGAAGAAATATATGCTAGCAAGTATCACCCCACTTATTTAGTTTAGCACACTTTAACCTAAAATAAAAATGAATTTAAAATAAAATTTTAGGGAAAATTAATTTATGGAAAAATTTGCTGATATCTTAAAGGATTTAATTGAAGAAAAAGGCTTGTCGTTAAGAAAAATTGCAACTGACTCTAATTTGGTGACAAACCAATTAAGTCATTATATCAATGACAAACTTTATCCAAGCATCAAATCTGCACTCAAACTTGCAAAATATTTTGACTGCAGCATGGATTATCTTTTTGGCATAACAGAAGACAAAACTTCAAAATATAAGTCTGACAAAAATGATTTATCAAAATTTTATGTACGCTATCAAAATGCACTGAGTGAAAACAACATAACTCATTGGAAATTTGCAAAAGAAAACAATTTCGCTGAGTCTTTGGTGAGAAAATGGCGAAAAGGTGCTGCTCCAAGCTTAAAAAACTTGATAATTATTGCTCAAGGTCTGTCAACATCAATTGATTATTTGGTTGGAAGAGAATAAAAAAGGGATTTTTACAATCCCTTCATTTTATTTTTAAACTCTTTGTTTTTTGGAAAATCGTTTTCAACTAAGTTTGCATCAATTTCTTTCAAAAGCTCTTTTGTTTTTTTGCTTAGAATTTTTGGAGGTTCACTTTTGATCGTCACAAGCAAATCTCCATAGCTCTCACGATTCAAGACTTTGACGCCTTTCCCTTTAAGACGCATAACTGTTCCACTTTGAGTCCCTTCTTTGATGTCAAGTGTTGTTGTTCCCTTTGTAAGTGGAATTTCAACTTTTCCACCAAGCAAGCAAGTTGTGAAAGGTACATATAAATCAAACAACAGATCAGTCCCTATTCTTTTGAAAATTTTATGAGAAGCAACAGAAACTTTTATATTTAAATCTCCACTTATGCCATGCCCTGTTGAAGCATTTCCTTCGCCTTTCATGCGAATTGTCTGACCATCATCAATTCCTGCTGGAACTTTAACATGGACTTCAGTTGGAACTTTTTTATAACCCTTTCCATTACATTCTTCACATCTTTCTTTTATCATCTTTCCAGTGCCATTACACTTTGGACAAACACTTTCTCTTATTGTAGTTCCAAACATTGTGTTTTGTTGATAACGAACTCTGCCTGCCCCCTTACATTCTGGACAAGTGGTGAATTCTTTACCATTCTTTGCACCAGTGCCATTGCATTTGTGACAACTTTCAACACGATTGAAAGATAAAATTTTTTCAACACCAAAAACGGCTTCTTCAAAAGAGAGTTTCATTGCGACATTGATATCATCGCCACGTTGTTGAACTCGAGAGGATCTTCCTTCTCCACCACCAAAAGCAGAGAAAATATCGCTGAAAATATCTGAAAATCCTCCAAAACCTTGACCACCACTAAAGAAATCTCCAAAGCCACCACCTTGACCACCAAATTGTGGGCCATCGGCAGAGCCATATTGGTCATAGTTTGAACGTTTTTTATCGTCGCCCAAAACTTCATAAGCTTCATTGATTTCTTTAAATTTTTCGGCAGCTTCAGGAGTTTTGTTAAGGTCAGGATGATATTTTTTTGCAAGACGTCTGTAAGCTGACTTAATTTCGTCAGCATCAGCACTCTTACTCACTCCCAAAATCTCATAATAATCTTTATTTGCCATTATTTTTCTCGTTTTATCTTATTTTTTCGACTTTTTTCTACATTTTCGGAAATTTTCTGACTTTAAACTTAGTCAATCACAACTTCTGGATCACCGTCATCTTTTTTGTCAGATGAATTTGCATTATTTCCAGCATCGCCATTAGCTCCATTTGGATTTGCATTTTGATACATCTTTGTGAAAACTTCATTTGAAACTTGAGTAAGTGATTCCAAAGCCTTTTTGATAACTTCAATGTCATCGCTTTCAAATTCTTTCTTATCTTTTTCAATTTCGTCTTCAAGACGTTTTTTGTCTTCAGCAGAAAGTTTGTCACCATTCTCTTTCAACATCTTTTCAAGAGAGTAAACCATGTTGTCTGCTTGATTTTTTGTTTCAATAAATTCTTTCTTTTTCTTGTCTTCTTCAGCATGAGCTTCAGCTTCTTTGATTGCCTTTTCAATGTCTTCTTCTTTCAAGTTTGAAGAAGCAGTGATTGTGATGTTTTGTTCTTTGTTTGTTCCAAGATCTTTTGCAGAAACTTTAACAATTCCGTTTGCATCAATATCGAAAGTAACTTCAATTTGAGGTACTCCTCTTGGTGCTGGAGGAATGTCTGAAAGTTGGAATCTTCCAAGAGTTTTGTTTTGAGCAGCAAATTCTCTTTCACCTTGCAAAACATGAATGTCAACACCTGGTTGATTGTCAGCAGCAGTTGAGAAGATTTGAGATTTCTTAGTTGGAATGGTTGTATTTCTTTCAATCAATTTTGTGAAAACGCCACCCAAAGTTTCAATTCCAAGAGAAAGTGGAGTAACATCCAAAAGAAGCACATCCTTAACTTCCCCAGCAAGCACACCTGCTTGAATTGCAGCACCAACGGCAACACATTCATCAGGATTGATTCCTTTGAAAGGTTCTTTTCCTGTATATTTCTTGACAGCTTCAACAACTGCAGGGATACGTGTTGAACCACCAACAAGAATAACCTTGTCAATCTGTGAAGTTGAAAGTTTTGCATCTTGCAATGCCTTTGTGCAACATTCTGTTGTTTCTTTAACCAAATCTTCTGTCAAAGCATCAAATTTTGCTCTTGAAAGTTCAACTTCCAAGTGTTTTGGTCCGTTTTGATCAGCTGTAATAAATGGCAATGAAATTGTTGTCATAGCAGTTGCTGAAAGGTCAATTTTGGCTTTTTCAGCAGCTTCTTTAAGTCTTTGCATAGCAAGTTTGTCTTTAGACAAATCCATACCACCATTTGCTTTCTTAAATTCTTCAACCAAGAAATCGATGATACGATTGTCAAAGTCATCTCCACCAAGTCTTGTGTTTCCGTTTGTAGACAAAACTTCAAACACATTGTCACCTATTTCAAGAATAGACACATCAAATGTTCCACCACCAAGGTCATAAACCAAAATCTTTTGATTGTGATTTTCACCTTTGTCAAGTCCATAAGCAAGAGCAGCAGCTGTAGGTTCGTTTATAATACGAAGCACTTCCAAACCAGCGATTTTTCCTGCATCTTTTGTTGCTTGTCTTTGGCTGTCGTTGAAATAAGCAGGCACAGTGATGACAGCTTGAGTAACTTTTTCGCCCAAATAGCTTTCTGCATCAGTTTTAAGTTTTGACAAAATCATGGCAGAAATCTCTTGTGGAGAATAGTCTTTTCCATTGAGCTTTGCTTTATAGTTTGTGCCCATTTCTCTTTTGATTGAGATAACGGTGCTGTCGTTTACAATTGCCTGTCTTTTGGCAACTTTTCCAATAAGCCAGCCATCTTTGTAAGCCACAACTGAAGGGGTTGTTCTGTCTCCCTCAGCATTTGCGATAACTGTAGGTTTTCCACCTTCCATAACAGCTACGCAAGAATTTGTTGTTCCTAAGTCAATACCAATAATTTTTCCCATTTTTTTATTCTCCTTTTTTATTTACAATAACTTTGGAATATCTTATAACTTTTCCATTAAGTGTATATCCTGCTTGGAATTCATCCAAGATGATATCATTATCTTTTTGTTCGTCCCTCAAAACTGCAATAACTTCATGCAGATTGTGGTCAAACTTTTGCCCAACAGTGTCGATTTTCTCCACTTTAAGGCTTTTAAGAGCATTAAGTATTTTTTCTTCAATCATATTAACTCCAGCCAAAACGCTTTCGTCTGTTATGCTCTTTTTTGCTTCTTTAAAAGTGTCAAGACACGGCAAGAACACTTCAATAACACTCTTTTTTCCTTCTTCTCTTTGATAGTCAAGTTGCTCAGCCACTCTTTTTCGATAGTTGTCAAAATCTGCTTGCAAGCGCTGTGCCATGGCAAGATATTGCCCTGCAACTTCTTCTACACTTGGTTGATGTCCACAGCATTCGTCATCACAACAACATTCATGTCCTTCTTCGTGGCAATGGCATTCATGACCATCTTCATGGCAGTAACAATCGTGATCTTCTTGACAATTGCAACCATGTTTTTTTTCTTTCACTTCGTTTTCTTGAAGATTTTTATCTTTTTTCATTTATTCTCCCTTTTCTTTTGACAATTCATCCACCACCACTTTCAGTGCAGATGCAATTCCCATATAATCCATTTTTTGAGGACCAAACACTCCAATTGAAGCCAATTTGTTTCCACCCACAATGATTGGAGCTTTCACAACCGAACATTTGTCAGCATTGTCATCAGCAACCACAGCTGAAATCTCGCTTTCGTCATCGTCCAACACCTCAATCAACTCTTCTTTGTCGTTGAGAGTTTTCAAAACTTTTTTGGCTTCTTCCAATTTTTCTTTGTCGACCAAATCAACCACACTTTCAGCCTGAACATTTAAAAGTTTTTGTTTGTTCATTTTTGAAAGTCCCAAAATGATGTTGTCAACCACACCTTGGAAAGCTTCAATTTCGCCATTCATTCCTTTTCTTAAGCCTTTGATGTTTTCCATCATAAAGCCCATGGTTTCGCCCTTGAAATATTTGGTGAGATAATTGGAAGCATCTTGACAATTTTCTGCTGTCGCAACAATGTCCATGGTGTTTGTGATGTATCCATAATTTGTTCCAATCAAAACCATACATTTATTGTCAAGCAGTGGAATGATTTTAAACTCTTGCAAAATCAAGTTTTCAATGCCATTCACAAGCACCACTGTTGGATAATTGGTGGCTTTGCTGATTATCTTTGCAATGCCAGCAACAATTTCAGTCAGACTCTGGGTTCTGTTTTCAATGAGTTTTCTCACATCTTCCAGTTCTCCATTTGTCGCTTTGATGTTTTTCAAAAGATTTTCCACATAAAAGCGATAACCTTGAGCCGTCGGCACACGTCCACCTGATGTGTGCAACTGTTTCAAAAAGCCCATAGCTTCCAAAGCGTTGAGTTCTTGCCTTAACGTTGCAGTGGAAACATCAAGCGAAGTTCTGTCTTTAACCGACCCACTGGTGATTGGTGCAGAGTCTTTGATAAACTCTTCAACAGCAATGTTTAAAATCTTGATTTTTCTTTCAGAGAGTTCCATAAATATAAACCTTTTATAAGTTTGCTAGCACTCTCGACTTACAAGTGCTAGCATTATTATATGCAGATAAAAAATAAAAGTCAACAAAAATTGTCAACTTTTTAAAAAAATTTTTTCAAACTAAAAATAATCTATTCGTATGTTTCATCATTATCATTAAAATAATCTCTATCGAAAAACTCTTTCAAAGTAATATTTGCTCCTGAACAAAGCTTTTTCAATGTAATTATTTTAGGACTTTTACTCTTAGCATACATAAAATCAAAAACTGTTGAAGGTGTTAAATTCGAATCTAAACAAAGCGCAGTTAAGTTCGTTTTTCTTTCTGCTACTAATTCATTTATCCTTGTTCTTAAACAATCATCAAATTTCATATTAATTTATTTCCTAATATTCTAGATTTGTAAACAGTTTGCTATCATAAAATTCAGAAAGCGAGATTTCTAATGCTTCACATATTAATAAAATTGTATCAGATTTAATATTTTTAGTCTTTCCTGATATTATGTAATTAAGTGTTGATGGAACAAGTCCTGCCAGTGTAGCTAACCTTGTTTTTGTAATACCTTTTTGATTACATAATTCCAATATTCTCTCTGCTTGTGCTTGATGTAATTTCAAATTACTAATCTCCCTTTAGTTTTATATAATCCTAACATTTTTATAATTTTTATGTTGTGAACGCATTCACAATTAGTCGTCTATATTTCTAAATAAGTCACAATTAAAAAATTCATCTAAAGTTATCTCTAAACCTTGACACAAACTATAAATAGTTTCTATTTTAGGGTTTTGACTTTTTCCAGAAAAAATACAATTTACTGTAGATTGTAATACTCCTGACATTGTACAAAGCTTATTAGGTTTAATATTTCTTTCTTTACAATAAAATAAAATTCTTTCTCCAATCGCTTGATATAGTTTCATAAATAACTCCTTATTGTAAATGTATTCACAATTATCGTAGCATTTATAAAAAAATAATGTTGTGAATGCATTCACAGCATTAAAAATTAGTTGACAAAGTTTTTACAATTTATTACAATAATTACGATATACCGTAATAGAGGAGAGTAATAAATGATAAATAACAACTTTGAAAATGTAAAAACACAGATATTAGAGGATTTTTTCTTGTTAGAAAAATCTAAAAATGATTTACTTACTGAAAATCTTTTTGAAGGAATTGAAATTGATTTTGCTAAATCATTAAATAAAAAGCAAAATAAAAAATACCAAACTCTTAAAAATATTAAAGAAATTAAAAATATTTATGAAAGTAGTCAATTAATAGGATTTATTTTTGAAAATTTAGATAAATATAAAAATCTTATAGAAAAAGAATAATAAAAATTTGAATCCAGTCTAACTGACCTTTATGATATTCAAGAAAATGAGTTGATTGATTATGTCGTCAAATTTATTTTTTCTTTGATGAAATAATGGTGGGGTGCTTTTTGTCAAAAAAATATTCAATATTTGTACCCTACCGGCTTTTTCCGTGCCAAAATATTTTTGTTGAATAAAAAAGTTGCTAAAAAACATCTTAACAACAAAAAATCCACTAATCCTAGTGGATTTTTTATTGTTATTCATACAATCAACATAAACGTGCTCACATTCTCAAACAAACATTTGTTTGACTTTGTAATAGCAGTTATGTTAAATTAATTTCTATATAAGGAGAAATTATGGATAATAAAACCACAAAAAACTCAAAATTCCAAAAAATAAGTTATTTTGAAACTTCTGCAATATTTTTTTATGCATTAAGTATATTGTTGGCTGGAGTTGCTTTAGGTGGTTTTATCTATGCAAAAAAAGAAAATTTGGTTCTTTTGATAACAACTTCACTTGCAGTTGCCTTTTCCATTTACACCCTGTTTTTGATTTTTATGCCTTCTTCTTTCCGTGCCAAATTTTTGTTGCCAACAAACTTGCTTACAGGACCTGTTGGGCTGACAATTTTGTTTCTTTCAATCATATATGTTGACAATGGTCTTGTTCACCAAAATCCTGGCTTGGCAGTTGCTCGTTGGTTTTCAATCGGTTTCAGTGTCTTGATTTTAATGTCCTACCTTCTAAACATAAAAACAACAAAATATGTTAAATAAAAAAACACTATTTTCATAGTGTTTTTTCTTTTACAAATCTTAAAGAGTAGGTGGATTGCCAATGCCAGTTGCTGTTGGATAGATTGGTAAATCTTGAAGTCCTGGGCAAGCTTGAGCTGGAGCTGATTGACATGGTGGCAAACATGGATAGCCATAAGATGGAACAAGCACATCAACCACACTTGTAACTCTTACAATGATTTGAATGCATCCTGTCACTGTGAAGATGTCTGGTGCAGTGAATGTTCCGATACGGCTACTGAAGATGCCAATGGCAGTGATGTCAACTGGAGTGAGAGCTGGTTGTGGAACAAACAAAATCACTGATTTGTTTACAACAACTGTTGCTGTCGCAGTTCCGATAACCCCATTTGCATCACGGTATGTAACCGTCACTGGAATTGTAAGTGTGAAGCTGACATTTGCATAGTTTGGACATGTATCCAATCTGTCAACAACCAAGTCAGAAACAACAGCAGGAGAACCAGTTGTGTTTTCAGCAGAAATATAAGTAAGTGGCAAAACTGGGTTTGCTGGATTGAAACCTGTCACTTGCAAAATAATTCCATTTTCTGTGGTTATGCAAGTGCATGCGTCAAAAACCTTTGTTGTTTCAATCATGATTTTTTCACAAATACCATTTGTAGGGTTTCCACAAATAGGTCCAGGCTTGTTAGGATTTGTATTATTGATGTAAAAAGACATAATTTAACCTCCTTAAAGTCCATACAGTAATAAGATATGCGAGAAAGTTTAAAAATGCCCCAAATCCTTTTATTTTTATAGAAATTTAGCGAAAAACGTAACAAAAAAAACAGACAAGTTTGTCTGTTTTCTTTCCAAATAATTATCTCTTTGAAAATTGAGATGCTTTTCTTGCTTTTTTGAGACCATATTTTTTTCTTTCTTTCATTCTTGGGTCACGAGTGAGAAGTCCTGCATCTTTAAGTTCTTTCTTATAGTTTTCAGAAACTTTAAGTAAAGCTCTTGCAATTCCGTGGCAGATTGCACCAGCTTGACCAGAAATTCCACCACCTTCAACATTTACAACAACATCAAATTTTTCTGCAGTTGCAGTCAAAGTCAATGGTTGTTTTGCGATGAGAATAAGTGTATCTCTTTGAAGATATTCTTCAATTCCTCTTCCGTTGATTTCAATCTTTCCAGAACCTGGATACAAACGAACTCTAGCGATAGATTTTTTTCTTCTTCCAGTTGCAATAAAGCAACCACCTTTGTTTTGTTTCTTTTCAGCCATTATTCAATTGCTCCTTTTAATGAGATTGTTTCAGGTTTTTGTGCTTCATGATTGTGAGCACCGTCTTTATAAACATGAAGACGAGTGATTTGTTTTCTTCCCAAAGAATTTTTTGGAAGCATTCCCTTAACAGCTTTTTCAACTGCTTTGCAAGAATTTTCTCTCATAAGAGTGTCATATCCAACTTCTTTAAGCCCACCAACATATCCTGTGTGCCAACGAAGTTTTTTCTGTTCTAATTTCTTTCCTGTCAAAACAACTTTGTCAGAATTGAGAACAATAACAAAATCCCCAGTATCAACATGAGGTGTGTATATAGTTTTATTTTTACCAGTCAAAATGTCTGCAACTTGGCTAGCAAGTCTACCAAGTGGCATGTTTGTTGCGTCAACAACATACCATTTTCTTTCAACAGTGGCTGGATTTGCCATGTAAGTTTTCATTTTTTCTCCCTTGAATTTTTATTGAAATTTCCTATCATAATTTTGAAGCTCGATTTCCATGGGGCTAACAATAAAAATCGCCTTCAAAACAAAGACTATATAATTTTAATTAAACCAAAGCATTTTGTCAAGTGTTTAAAGGGAAATTTTTATAAAATTTTATTAAAAACAAAAAAGAAAAACTTTCTTAAATTTCAAGTTTTTCTATGCCTTGTCTTTAAGCAAAGCTTGCTTATAATATGTTGTTTTTTCTGTGTTTTTAACTTTATCAGCAGTCGCAACCAAAGAATTATATTTGATGATGTTTTTATATATGTTGCTCTTGATCTTTTTATCTTGCAAAGCATCCACTTTGCACAAGGTCTTAACAAGTTCCTCAAAGACATTGCCAGAAATTGAAGTGATTATGTATTCAAGTTGCAAGTTGTTTACAGCTTTTGAAAATTTATCTGCAAACTCTTTGTCATTTTCTGAAACAAAATCATTAAGTTTTGATATCAACTCTTTGTCTGACTTACTTTGTTTTGCCAAAATTTTTACATTATTCAAACAATTTTCCAAAATCTGTGATTTGGCAATTTCAAAATCTTCACCTTTTCTAATCGACACAAGCACGCCTTCCAAATCTTCTTTGAAAAATGCAGGGATTGAAAGTTTTTCATTTTGCAAAAGAGTTTGATTATATTTGCTCAAAAGATAGAGATAATTTGCCCTTGCGCTTCCCAAATCACAACTTTTTGTGGCACAAACCTCTCCTTTATCATCAAAATCAACCATGTCAAACAAATATAAAAAACTCATTCTTGTCTCCTGTAAAGTGCTTATATGATAACATATTCAAATGAATAAATCAAACAATTTTTGAATATTTATGCATTTTTATTTATAAATACTTCAAGTAGATAAAAAAACAGACATGATCACATGTCTGTAATTTTTTAAACGTAAATTTGCTTATGCTTCTGGTGAAACATTGGTAAGATCTTCATATGAAGTGTCTGTTTCAAGGCCTGCTGGGAAATTAACTCCTTCAGAAACTGCAACAATAGATGCTTTTGACATAACATCATTTCCAATCTTTGTTGTTTCAGTAACTTCAGTCAAAACATTGTCAGTATAAACTAATTTCAAAGAACCAACTGATGTGTATCCTTGAACAGTTTGAGTTGCTTCAAGCAAGAATTTTGTTTTGTTTCCGTCTTCCACTTTTTTGATTACAAGATCAACACCAGGAACTGAAAGAGATTCGTTAACTATTTCCTTTACATCTCCAGCAAATCTTAAAGCTGAAACAAGTTGTGAAAAATCTTCGTCGTTTGCATCAAAAGCCATCTTCACTCTTTGACCTTCACCTGCATCAACATAAACAATGCCATCTTTCAAATACATTGTCATTCTCATTGCCACGCTTCCTGTCAAAGATGCTGGCATATTGATAACCAATGCTGCTTGAAGCTCTTCCTCAGCTCCAGTTGCAACAGTTGCATCAATAATTTTTGTTCCCAACATTTCAACCGTCATTTTGTAACCTGTGAAGCTTGTTTGAACTTCTTCACTTGCCATGTATGTGTTGAGATCATCAGAAGTTATCCTTTGTGCGTTTGCAAATTCATCTGCACCACAACCTACAAGGCAAAAAACTCCAAAAACAGCAACCAATAATGAAAGTGAAAGTGTTTTAAATATTTTTTTCATTTTACCCCTCCTATAATATTTATATCACTGCGGGGGGGAGTTGTCAAGGTTTTGTAAAAAAAGACGAAAAATTTTCGTCTTAAAATTTAGATTCCAATTCAGAAATGAGTTCACGGGCAAATTCTTTCATGAATTTCACTTTTTTCTTTCCCAATTTTCTTGCTGTTTTTGTGTTCATATACTCAGCGAGTTTGAAAAGCTTGTGATAAAAATGATGGATTGTTGAAGCGTCTTTTTCAATGGATTCATCAAAATCGTTTGCTTCGCTTAATGGTGTGGAAGAATCATACCATGGAATGTTGTGAACAACCCCATAACTAAAAGATCTAACAATTCCAATTGCACCCATTGCATCCAAATTGTCAGCATCTTGCAATATTTTAGCTTCCAAGCTCCTCTTTTTGTTTTCTGGATCATTCCAATTATATGCTTCATGAAATTCTATACAATACAAAATCTCAGATTTTTGCTCTTTGCTTAAATCAGTTTTATTTAACATCTTTTTTATTGTGGGCAAAGACTCTTTAGGACTGACATACTTGCCCAACTGCCCCTGCATAATTCTATGAACATCATGCAAAAATGCAGATATTCCTATTATTATCTCATCTCCACCTTCACGCTTTTGCAAATATAAAGCCAAATTTAATGTCCTTGTAAGATGTGTTGTGTCATGCCCTGATTTGTCATTTCCAAACAATTTATCAACTTCTGGCTTTAAAATTTCAATATAGGTTTCCAAAGTTTTGTTCATTAATTTTCTCCTTATTTTTATTATATCATTTTTATCTACACATTCAAAGAAATTGTAACAATAATTCATTTCGTTGATAAATATATAATATGAATAATGTATCATTGAAAAGATTTATTGTTGAAAATAAACTGCCTGCAATATCAATAGGAAAATCTGTTTTAAATCAAGATATCTATGCGATTAAATTTGAATTTAATCCGAGTTTTCGCTGGGTGCTTGTAACTGGTGGAATCCATGCCAGAGAACATCTGTCCACAGACCTGATTTGCTTGCTAATCAAAGATTTGTTTAAACAAGATATAAAATTTGAATATAACATTGCTTTTGTTCCACTCATCAATCCTGACGGTGCTGAATTTTGCATTAATGGTATTCTAAATTTGGATGAAAAAATAAAAGAACAGCTTATAAAAATAAATCATAGTGACGATTTTTCTTTGTATAAAGCTAATGCTAATGGCGTGGATTTAAACAATAATTGGGACGCCAAATTTGAAACAAAATACACAACCAAAAACTCACCTAGCAGTCAAGGCTTTTATGGCTATTTCCCAATGTCAGAGCCCGAAGTTAAAGCACTTGCAAAATTCACAAAAAATCTTCAACCTTTCATAACTATAAACTATCACCTTAAAGGTGAAGAAATTTATTTTGATTTTTTTCAAGATAAAAAATCGTTTTGCCGAGATTTTGAAATTGCAAAAATTTTCTCAAATAGCACGGGCTATAAAATTGTTTCAACACAAGAAAAAAGCTCTGGAGGCTTCAAAGATTGGTGCGTAAGCAACCTGAAAATTCCATCATTAACTATCGAACTAGGCGATGACAAATTTTCACACCCTTTCCCCTACTCCGAACTTGACAATATTTATAATAAAAACAAAAATCTATTCAAATGTCTTTCAAAAAGCTTAAAAATTTATGAAAAATACAACTACATTGGTTAAATTATTTTTATAAGGAACCAAGACTATTTTTTAGCGTTCTATATAACTATAAAAGTAGTATCTCTTACAATCTTCAAAATCCAAAACTCCAGCTAATCTCATTCCTATTTTTTCATAAAAATAATGCGAACCTCCTGTTGTCAAAGTTAAATATCTTGCATTTGAGTGTTCTTTAGCAATCCTTTTTGTATCTTCAATAAGAAATTTACCATAGCCATTTCTTCTAAAATTTGGATGGATAGCAACATTGTTTACTTGTATAGCACTGCGTTTATGTTCATCTCTTCTAATGCTAGAAGTTCCCACAATTTTTCCATCTTCGTTTTTTAAACACAACAAAATTGAAGGTCCGAATGTAATTTGAAAATTTTTAGGAAGTTTTTCGGTAAAATCAACTGATTGCATCATCTCTTTTTCAAATTCAGAATCAATAAAAATATTCTCTAATTTTTCATTTTCTTCAAAATTAGAAAATTTGGCAACTTCAAGCCAATCTTTTAGTTCATCTTTGTTACAAAATATCTCAACCTTCATCTAAATTTTTCCTCCTGACTTTATATATTACTATACTACCATATTATCTTGAAATGTAAAAGTTTTTCTTCAAAAAAGTTGCTTGACTTTAAAAAATCAATCTGCTAAACTTTAATCAGATATTTGACCTCATAGTAAAACAGGATATTACAGCGACCTCCTAAGTCGCCGTTCTGGGTTCGAGTCCCGGTGGGGTCACCATTTTTATTATATAAAATTTATAAAATTATCAAAACCCACACTCTTGGTGTGGATTTTTTATATATCAACTCCCATAATTTCGTGTGAGTAATGTCATTTCCAGTTCATTCACTTTTTGAAACAAGTTGACAAAGTATGCCACAAACAACAAATGACTTTTTGTGAAAACAGTCTTTAAATTCAATTTCACATTTCTTGCCAACAAACAATTTTTAAAAGTTTTTGTTTCAACGGAAACAATTGGAATAAAATTTAATGCAATAACAAGCATAATGACAAAATCATCGGTATTAATTTTGAAAAGCTTAAGTGGGAAAAGCAATTGTGAAAATCCATTTGCAAGTTGAGTAGATTTAACTATATATGAAAATATAAAGGCAAAATTTGCAACAATAACAATTTTCCATGCAACAAACAAACTGTTAATAACAGAGTCAAATATTATATTAAAGCAAAAAACAAACAGTGTAAACATAAAGATTTTTCCAATGCTTTTGACAATCTTTTTAAAGTTAACTCTAAAAACAATAAGCAAGAGTATGTTAAAAATCGTACAGGCTATCAAAAACCATAAATTGGACACAAAAAACACAGAAGAAGAATATGCAATGAAAAACAAAATAAAAATAAACATCTTATTCTCCTTTTAAATGCATTAAAACATCTTCATCAAATTGACAATTGAACAGTTTATATTTCTCAATCAACGCAAGTTTAAGAGGAATATAAATTTCTTTTTCTCTGAAATAACTCAAATTTTGCAAAAATTCTTGTCTTTCTTTGACAAATTCAAGTTTTCCATGCTCCATACAAACAATTTTGTCAGCGAAAACAACTTCTTCAAGCAAATTTGTTGTAAAAATAACTGTTATCCCCTGATTTTTTAAATTTAAAAATAATTTATAAAGTTCTTGTTTAGTTGAAGGATCTAAATAAACGGAAGCTTCATCAAAAATAATTATATCTGGCCTTATAGCCAACATATTTGCAATCACAATTCTTTGTTTTTGACCAGTGGACAGTGAATAGATCTCTTTTCTCTTAAAATCCTTCATTCCAACCAAAGATAGTGCAAAATCAATTCTTTCATCAAATTCTGTTTTGGGGATATCAAAATTCCTTAATGTGAATGCAATGTCATCATAAACATTATTAAAAATTATTTGATTATCTGGATTTTGAAAAACAATTCCTATTTTCTTTTCAGATTTTTTAACAGGCACTCCATCAATTGAGATTTGTCCTTTTTTTATCTTTAACAACCCAGCTATAAGCTGTATCAAGGTTGTTTTGCCACTTGCATTGTTACCTATTATTGCAACAATCTCACCCTTATCTATTTCTAAATTTACATCTTTTATCTCAAATTCCGGATATTTAAAATATACATTTTCAAGTTTTATCATTTTCTGTCTCCTCTTCAACTTGTGGAGTTTCTCCTAAAAACTTTGAATATACTTTTGCTTTCTCCAAACCCAGATTGAGAAAAAACATAACCAAAATTTCAATAGGTAACATAATTGCTTGTTTAATTAACCTTGTTGGCAAAATTGCAAACATTGCCTTTTGTGTCGTTATCCAAATCCAGAGACTGTTTAATATTGAATTACAAAGAATTATGACACATGCAATACTAACAATCAATCTCCACAAAAATTGCATATTTGAAATAGGCTTTTTGCGATGCAAGAATATCCCATAAATAAACCCAGCCAAAACAGCTGAAATGGTATATCCAACAAAATAAGCTCCTGTAGGAAACAATAAAGCTCCTATCAAATCTGCCAACCCCGAAATTAACATCGTCCACCAAGGTCCCAACATAATTGCAGACAAAATTGTTGGGATAAATGAAAACTTTATAACTATTATTGGTGTTTTGATTGATAAAAATCTGCTCAAAACAATATTTAATGCAAGAAAAAGTGCAGCTAAAATAATTTTCTTTAATTTAGACATAAAAAAATCACTCCTTTATTTTTAAAAGATTACAAAAAAATCTATTGCTTATTCAGCAACTTAAAAACAAGAGTGATTATATTTCAAATTTTAATTTCTTTTCTAAAAGAACGACACATTTTCTCATCGGCGTATCCACCTTATATAATAATTATAATACATGAAAGCTAAAATTGCAACAAAAATTAAAAAATTCATACTTTTTTGCTATATTCAACATTCCTATCTATTTTCTTCCATTTGCCTCGAGAAAAAACGCCTATCACTATTCCAATTGCATAGACAATCATAAACAGTGGAAAAGCAAAGATTGCTTTTGCAAGTTTTTTGAAAGGTTGATTTATTTTTTTCTTATCCAAGAAATAAACCAAAAGGGCTTGTGCAATAAAAGGAATCAAAAAGGCACAAAAAATTATAATTAAGATTATTTTTAGATTTTCCATTGCAACAGCAGGATCGCCCAAAGCCGAAAACCAATTGAAAAAAAGCACATAGCCATAATAAAGTGGAAACCATAAACAACATACAACAGCAATCGGAATAAAGAGAAGATTCAAAAACATGTCCAAATAACAATATCTGAAAGTTGTAAAAAACTTAAATAAACATTTCATTCCATCTTTCCAAAACAATTTGTGTAATCCCTTACCCATTCTCATGTTTCGATTAAATAATGCTTTCAGAGTTGAAGGTTGATCATCATAAATGATTGCATCGCTGACATAATTGCATTTTCGTTTTTTATTTAAATTTTCTATTGTGAACTCTGTATCTTCACTAGAGCCTACAGCATTCCAACCACCATCTTCCTTAATTATTTCAGCAGAAAACATCATTCCACTTCCGACAAGAAAAACATCAGTTTTAAGAGCACTTCTTGCTTGACAATTAAATCTATTGTCTCTCAGATACCACAAACCTGAAACTCCAGCAATAAGATTTTGAGTCAAATTGCTTGCATGATTATAGCCTTTTGCAACCTTGACTCCACTTTCAAAAGCGTCATTCATTTTATTTAAATATTCACAGTCAACAACAGTGTCAGCATCAAAACGAATAAAAAATTCGAAATAGTCAATTTCATCTTTTAATTGTTCAAACAAATATTTCAATGCATAACCAACATTATGCTTTTTCTTGTCATTCTCATGACGTTCGATTACTCTTACTCCTAAATTCTTACAGATGGTCACAGTATCATCTGTGCAATTATCTGCCAAAACAATAATCTCAAATTTATCTAGTGGATAATTTGATTTGAGAATGTTTATTATTGTGTTTCCAATGCATTCTTGTTCATTCCTTGCTGGAATGATAACACCTATTTTATGCTTTGCTTTTGCTTTAGGGTATTTTTTTGCTGGTAAGAAAAACAAAAATATGTAAAAGATTTGAAAAATAAATGCAACACCAACTATCGTGCACAAAACCAAATTCACTATTTCTAAGATTCCGTTGAAAATTACCATATTAAATCAATAAGCCCATAGCTTATTTTAATATATTTCTTCATATAAGTCAAATGAAAAAGCATCATTACGACAAAAAAAATTATTATTCCAAAAAAATAGGCATTTTGTGTAATTTTGGTTGAATTATATTAATAAAGAGTAAGTCATTGGCTTAATCAAAAGTTTATTATTAAGCAAAAGGCTAAAATGATTATATGAAGGTGGAAACAAATAAAAATACTGAAAACATTAAGAAAAGAATAATTGAAGCCATCAAATTTAGTGGTATGTCTCAAAGAATGATTGCAAAAAAAATAAATATCACGGATGCAACTTTGTCTGATTACATACACAAAGACAAATTGCCTAGTCTTGAAACTTTTGCAAGACTATGTGAAGTTTTAGATGTTTCTGCTGATGAAATATTAGGGCTTCGTAAATAAAAGGAGAAAAAAATGATACCTATTTGTTACAGTGGAAACAAAGCTTATTTTGAAGGTTTGTTGCTTTCAGCAATGTCAGTTGTTAAATACACGAATGAAGATGTCACATTCTATGTTTTGACAATGGAAATACCTGAAGATAATCCAAAATTTTTGTCTTTTACGGATGAACAAATTGCTTTGCTTAACAAAGTTATTCAAGAAAAAAATCCAAACAACAAGGCAATTAAAATTGACGTCACAAAAGAATATAAAGAACATTTGATAAAGGGTAAAAATCATAAGAATGGTTATACCCCTTATGCTGCTTTAAGATTGTTGTTGGATTTAGTACCTAATATTCCTGATAAAATGCTTTATCTTGACATTGACACAATGTGTTGCTCCGATATCAAACAACTTTGGGATATTGACATAACAGATTATGATATTTCTGCCACCCGTGATTATATGGGAAGATTTTGGATTCATCCTTGGTATTTCAACTCTGGCGTGCTGAGTATGAACATGAAAAATATTAAAGAACGTGGCATTTTTGACAAATGCAGAAAAAAGGTTTTCAGAACAAAAATGATAATGCCAGATCAATCAGCACTCAACAAATATGCAAAAAGAAAATATATTCCATTCAAATTTAATGAACAAAGAAATGTCAAAAAAGACACTGTTGTCAAACATTTCTGCGAAGGAATTGATTTCTATTTACCATTCTGGCTTCATGTCTACAACATAAAGCAATGGCAAAGAGATCAAGTTCACAAAAAGTTTAAGATCTTCATCTTTGATGATCTTTACGAACAAATCGACAAAATAAAGGCTGAAAACAGCAATTGTTTTTAAAATAAAACAGAGTTTAATCACTCTGTTTTTCTTTTATATCATATTTTGCAAACAAAAACATATACTCATCAAATTTATGTTGTCTTATTGGCATTGGAGAATGATTGTCAAAATAAATCAGAAGACAGGGCGAAATATCTTTATATTTTTCTAATTTCTCATATCCCAAGCAATGTCCATTCACGATCAAATTTTTCACTTTTGCATGATAATTATAATACATAAATTTAGTTTGCTGTTTTATTTAATTTTTATTATCTGTTTCTGGCAAAGTTTCCTCCACAATTGCATCTTCTGAAACCTTATTTTCAACAACTTTGGATGTGCCATGTCTTTTGCGATATTCCATAAAGATTGCAATAGTGCTTCCTAAAATGCCACCACAACAATCACAGATCAAATCATACATAGTGTCCATCAATGCCCCACGTCCTACAAATCCTTGCCAATTTTGTCCATTATTGCCAAACATAGCATCTGTAACAAATTCCCAAATTTCCCAAACTCCACCAAACATCATAGCAACAGAAAAAATTATAATAAACAGCCAAACAAGTCCCACTTTGTTGTTTTTGTTTGCAATGAAAATTGAGTAAGTGATAAGAGATATCAAAACACCACTTGAAAAATGAATGACAACGTCATAATATTCCCAATAACTATAAACTCTCCAAAGAGAACCTATCACAATCGCCAAAACAAGAAAAACGTGATAACTGATAAGGGCTACAAAGTTAAAATTAAGTTTGAATATAAAACTTACCAGCAGTGGAAGCCAAGCAGACACAAAAAGCCCAAGCAAAAATAGGTAAGAAATAAATCTCATTTCCACAATGTCAAGACAAGCAAGAATTGTGTAAACAACAAGATTTATCAAACCGATTGCTGAAGTGATCACAGCAGACCAAATAATTTGTTTTTTCATATGTTCCTCTTAATTATTTTATTATATCACATTTATCTCTTTTTACTAATGAAATAAAAGAAAAAACACCTCTTTTGAGATGTTTTTCTTAAAAAATTTTCGCATTCGATTACAACAAGATGCACAAAACTCCACCCTTTCCTTCATTGATAATTCTGCCAAGAGTCTTTTTCATCTTTCTTTGAGCATCAGCTGGCATCATAACAATCTTAGAACTTATGTTGTCATCAACAAGTGCTGACAAGCTCTTTCCAAGAAGATTTGTTTCCCAAATGCCCTCTGGATCGCTTTCAAATCTTTCCGTAAGATAGTTAACCAAATCTTGACTTTGAGTTTCATTTCCAACAAGTGGAGTAACTTCAGTTTCAACATCAACTTTGATAATATGCAAACTTGGTGCAGAAGCTTTGATTTTAACGCCAAATTTGTTGCCCTGTTTAACCAATTCTGGTTGCTCTAAAGTATATTCTGCTTTGTTTGGAACAACAATTCCATAACCAGTTTGTTCCACTTCATCAAGAGCGTTTTTAAGTTTGTCATATTCCACTTTAGCCACAGCCAAACTCTTGATATATGAAACAAGTTCGTAATCATCATTAATGGCAAATCCACATTCAGAAGAAAGCACTTTATAGAACAAGTTTTCTTTTGGCACAACATTAAATTTAATCACGCCCTCTCCCATTTCCACATTAGAGAATGTGATTGGGTCAAAACTTTCACTTTCTGTGAAAACAACAGAATCTTTCTTTGCATCTCCAACTTTTCTGACATTCTCAGCAAAGTTTTTGATTTCACCAACAATTTCTGTGATGATTGGATTTGAGAATGAAAGTGCTTGCAACCATTTTGGCATGCTTACCTTTATGCTTTTGATTGGAAATTCTTGAAGCACTTTTTCAAAAATTTTATCCACGTCAGCATCTTTCATTTCTGCCACATTCATTGCCAAAACTTGAGCATCATATTTTTCACTTAAATTTTGAGCAAGTTTTTTGCTTTCAGCACTGTTTGGATTTTTGCAGTTTAAAACAACAACAAAAGGTTTTCCACAAGCTTTCATCTCAGCAACAACTTTCTCTTCAGCATCAATATAATTTGCTCTTTCAATGTCAGTCACAGAACCATCTGTTGTAAGCACAATTCCAATTGTTGAATGTTCGGTGATAACTTTTTTTGTGCCAACTTCGGCTGCTTCTTCAAAAGGCATCTCTTCTTCAGACCAAGGAGTTTTTACAAGTCTTGGTTTGTCGTTTTCTGTAGTTCCCATCGCTCCACTTACAAGATAGCCAACACAATCAATCATTCTCACTTTCAAGTTCACATTTTCAGCAACAGAAATTTTGACTGCTTCATTTGGCACAAAACGTGGTTGAGTTGTCATAACGGTTTTTCCGTCTGCACTTTGTGGCAATTCATCAAGCGCCCTGTCTCTTACATTTTTGTTTTCAATGTTTGGAAGAACAAGTTTTTTCATAAACTCAGAAATAAAAGTTGATTTTCCAACTCTAACTGGTCCAACAACGCCAACATATATATCACCATTGGTGCGAGTTTTGATATCTTCATAGATTTGATATTTTTCCATTTAAACCTCCAAGATATAATAATTTATGAAACTTGAAAGCCTATTAGAACAATATTTTCATCTCAATTTTGAGATATTGGATTTTTTCTTTAATCCATAATTTATAATAAGTTCAGAAAGGAGAAATTATGAAAAAAATCGCTGAACTTATCTTTAATATGTATACTGAAAAAAGAACTTTAAAAGATGTTAATATTTCAACAACCTTTGATGAATCATTAGATAAATTCATTAAAACCTTAAATCACAACCAATTTGATATGTATTTAAATTTGGAGACTCTTATGTATGATATAGTTAAAGACGAAATGGAAAATTTAATTATTTATTTTCTTAAGTATTTAACTATTAATGAATTTGAATAAAATTTAAAACAAAAAATATGTGGTCTTCCACATATTTTTAATTCTCTTTCTTGCCTTCTCTTTGTTTAAGTTCTTTTGGAACTGATTTATGTTCGTCGATATAATTTTTATCTTCAAAAACTGTTTGCATTTCATTTTGTGTTTCTTCAACTTTCTTATCTTCAGTTTTCTTCTTTTTGAAAACTTTGTCTTTAAAATGAACTTTGTTTTCTGTGCCGTTTATAAGTCTCTTGATGTTGCCCCTGTGCATAAATGTTAAAAGCAAACAATTGAGCCAAACAATTACAATAAGTGGAATATACCACATTGTCAAATTGATTGCAAAGAAACAAGTTGAATAGATTGTTATTGCAAAAACATAACTCATTGTCACAATAAAAGGATAATCAATAAAGAAAATCATAATAAATCCAAGTGCAAACAAAGCAAGGGTCAACCACCAAAAATTTGGATGAAACAAAAACATTCCAAATGTGCAAGCAACACCCTTTCCACCTTTAAACTTATAGAACACTGGAAAACAATGTCCAAGGACTGCCCCAAAGGCACTTAAGAAATATGCCAAATTTCCAAAGCCTACAAAATAGTGTTCAAACAGAAAATAACAAGCAAGTGCTGGCACACCAGATTTTAAAGCTTCAAATGTAAGAGTAAGCATGGCTTCGCCAAGACCACGAGTTCTTAAAACATTCATAGTGCCTGGATTTTTGCTTCCAACTTCTGTTATATCCTTGTTTGCAATTCTCCAAGAGAAAATTCTTGCAAAGTTTATGTTTCCAAGCAAATATCCCACAATGACCACTAATGCCAAATATAAATAAATCATTCTTCCTCCTTACCTTTAAAAACCAATTCAATAGGCGTTCCAGAAAAATCAACTTTTTCTCTCAATCTGTTTTCCAAATATCTTTCATAAGAAAAATTCATATTTTGAGGTTCTTTACAGAAAAAGACAAATTTTGGTGGATTTGTGCTTGGTTGAGTTGCAAACAGAATCTTGCATTTCTTTCCATGCTTTGATGGTGGCTCAAGATAAAGTATGGCATCATGCAGAATATCATTCAAAATTCCTGTTGAAATTCTTCTTGAAGCGTTTTCATACACCAAATCAACATTTTTCATAATCTCTGAAAGCCCTGTTCCAGTCAAGGCTGAAACAAACAAAACTTTAAAATAAGACATAAAAGAAAGTTTTTCTTTTAAAATTTTGGTGTATTCGTCTTTTGTCATTGTCTTTTCGTCCCATTTGTTGACAATTATCAAATTACATTTCTTTGCTTCATGAACATAACCTGCAATTCTGACATCTTGTTCGGCAATTTCTTTTGTTGCATCAAAGACAATCAAAACAACGTCACTCATCTCTATTGCAGACATACTTCTTAAAACTGAATAACCTTCAACTGATTGTTTTTCCACTGAACGCTGACGTCTTAAACCAGCTGTGTCAATCAAATAATAATTTTTCTTGTTGCATCTGAAAGGCACAGTCACACTATCTCTTGTTGTGCCTTCAACATCACTAACAACTACCCTTTTTTTGCCAAGAAGTCGATTGATAAGTGAACTCTTCCCGACATTTGGTCTTCCAACAAGGCTGATTTTAATTCCATCCAAGGTCTCTTCTGGAAGTTCCTTTGGAAAATAAGACACCACTTTATCAAGCACGTCCCCAATCCCTTTGCTTTGAGTGCAAGAAATCGGCATAGGATCGCCCAATCCAAGGTTATAAAACTCATAAGTTGCCGACAAATCAAAAGTGTCAAGTTTGTTGACAACAAGCACAACGGGCAATTTTTGTTTCCTTAAAATTTTGGCAACATCTTCATCCGATTGTGTAATGCCAGTTTTTCCGTCAACCACAAAAATTATGACATTTGCATTTTCCATTGCAAGCATAACTTGCTCATAGATTTCTTTTTGGAAAACGTCTTCACTGTTAAATTCCACCCCACCAGTGTCCACGATTGTAAAATCTTTGCCACACCAATTTGCGTCAGCATAAAGCCTGTCGCGAGTCACACCTGCAACATCATCAACAATACTCAATCTTCTTCCACAAATCTTGTTGAAAAAAGTTGATTTTCCAACATTTGCTCTGCCTACTATGGCAACCACTGGCTTAATCATATCTAAAATATATCACAAAATCAGATTTTAATCAAACGAATAATTAAAAATATTAAATGAAAACAAGTTATGCAAAAATTTTGTCTTAATGATTCTTGTTATTTTCTCTTGTCACAATTTTTTCGACAATTTTCGCAATGAGCACATAATCTTTTTGTTTTAAACCTTTTCCAAATAAACAAAAACGCAAACAAAATAGCAAAAATTCCACACAAAACTGCAAAAACAGCCCAAAAACCAAAAATCTCAAACGCAAATGCAATGTTGTAAACAACAAATGACACAACATATGCTGCGATAAGCTGAATTGCAATGCTAAGGAACGTCCATTTTTTGCCTATCTCTTGCATAAGCATGGAAATTGACGCAATGCACGGAGTGTAAAGCAAACAGAACACCAAAAAAGAAAGCACACTTGCTTTGGTTGCAAAAAACACAACACTTGCTGGTAACAATATTGATTCTGAAACCAGCTTTGTAGCATTTCCATCAATTCCATTAAACATGGCAATTGAAGAAACCACCACTTCTTTTGCAACAAGTCCTGCCAAAAGTGAAGCCACAATTGCCCAATTGTTGAAGCCTATTGGTGCAAAAATTGGAGCGAGCAATCTGCCAAAACTTTCAAGCATGCTCACGCCACCTTGTTCTGGGACATAAGAAAAGGTGAAGCTGAAAGAAGAAAACACCCAAATAATAATGTTCATGGAAATCATTATTGAGCCAACTTTGATTAAGAATTCTTTCAGATTTTTCCAAAGAATCTTTCCCACGCGTTTTAAAGAGGTTTTTCTATATGGTGGAAATTCCAATATAAAACTTTGTTTTTCACTTTTCAAAAGCGTCATATCCAAAATTTTTGATATTGAAATTGCCACCACAACTCCCAGCAAATAAAGTCCGATAATCACATAAATGTTTTTTGCCCCAAAGAAAGCTCCTCCAATCACTGTGTAAATCGGAATTTTTGCCGAACAAGACATATATGGGCACAGAAGAGCAGTTTTAAGCTTTGCATTTTTATCATCCATATTTCTTGCCGTCATAATTGCAGTTGTTGAGCATCCAAAACCCATAAGAAGTGTGTAAACACTTTTTCCGGAGAGACCAATTCTTCCCAATATATCTTCAAATATAAAGGCTATACGTGACATATAGCCACTGTCTTCCAAAACCGACAAAAAGAAAAACAACAACACAACTTGTGGCAAAAAAGATAATACTGTCCCCACTCCACCAAAAATTGCAACATTAAATAGATCATACAGCCAAGAATTTCCCACTGCTTTTTCAAGCATGCTTAAAATTGGAGTTGTCAGCAAATTCAAAAAATTAGATAAGCCGTCAGAAAAGAATGCTCCAACAGAAAAGAATGTCAGATAAAAAATTCCTGACAGCACAAGCAAAAACACAGGAAAAGCAAGCCATTTGTTTAACACTATTTTATCTAATTTGCTCTTTCCATAGACATCACTTGTACGAGTTGAACAGGACGCCAAAACTTCGTCAATAAAATCGTATCTAAGTTTACTCAAAAATTCCACACTGTTTTCTGGCACACTATCAAAAATCTTTTCTGTCTTAAACCCCAAACTCTTGAAATATCTTTCATCTCTTTCATAAGCTTTTATGGTCATATAATCTTTGTTTTCATCCTTGACAGCTGAGAAAACATTTAAATCGACAGAAAGTTTTTTTAAATATGGCAGATTATGCTTCAAACTTTTTTTTGATAACAAATCTTTAAGTCTTTCCACTCCAATTTGTTTTTCTGCATTGATTCCAACAACATCAACACCTAAGTTTTCACTCAGTTTTTTGTAATCAATTTTAAAAATCGGTTTCTTGTCAATTTCATTGACGACAAGCACAACATCACAACCTCTTTCCAACAAACACAAAGTCAAATATAAATTTCTTTGCAAGTTGTTTTGGTCACAGATGTTTATAATCTTCTTTCCACCATTTGCAAGAATGGTTTTGACAGAAACTTCTTCTTCAAAAGAAAGAGAACAAAGAGAATAAATTCCGGGAGTGTCCACCAAAACATATTCTTCACCTTTCCAAATAAAACTTTTCTTTTTGTTTTCAACTGTCACACCGTGCCAATTGCCCACATGTTCATTTGACCTTGTAAGACTGTTAAACAAAGTGGTTTTTCCAGCATTTGGATTTCCCACAAGCAAAACTTCTTTCATTCCACCACGACCTTTTTTAAAAGTTCTGTTCGCACACTCAAAAGATAACCTCTTATTTCCACCAAAAAAACTTTCTTTTGCAAAGAAGTGGAAACAATTTTAATTTTCTCACCTTTGGAAAATCCCAATTCCAAAAAACGACGCAAAACTCCGTCCAATTCCCCATCAAAGCCTTTGATTTTGTAAACTTTGTTTAATTCCACCTTGTCCAATGTTTTCATATATTAAATTATTTGAAAAACTTTTTTATTATTCTAATTATCAAAAACTTTGACTTCGCTTTTTTAAAAGTTTTCAGCAAGAATTGTGGAAAATTACTTGAACTTATACCAAATATTGTGGTACAATTGAGTTGTGTAAAGGAGATGCAACAAATGAAATGTATTTATTGTGGTGCAGAAGACAGCAAAGTTTTGGATTCAAGAAGCACTGAAGAAACAAATTCAATCAGAAGAAGAAGAGAATGCCTTGGATGTGGCAGAAGATTCACAACATATGAAACAATTGAAACCGTTCCTGTTTTGGTTGTAAAAAAAGATGGAAGTCGTCAGGCTTTCAACATCGAAAAAATCAGAGCTGGCATGATTAAAGCTTGTGAAAAGAGACCTGTTTCAATTGCTCAAATTGATGCTATGGCAGAAGATATTGAAAAGCAAATCCAAAATTCATTGAAACAAGAGATTCCTTCTCAACAAATCGGTGAAATGATTATGGAAAAACTTAAATCAGTGGACGAAATTGCCTATGTCAGATTTGCATCAGTTTATCGTCAATTTAAAGATGTGACAAACTTCATCAAACTTATCACAGAAATGTAACAAAAAACAAAAAGACCAAGTTTGGTCTTTTTTTTATTTATCTTTTTTCTTGGATGTCCCCATGATGTATGGTGGATTTGGATTTGTGTTTGCAAAAAGCTCCACCAAAACTGCATCTTCACCCACTTTCACAATTTGGCATAACGGTATAAAAAGTTCCATTCCGTTTTTAAAGACATTCCAAAAACTTTTTTCACCCGGAACAACAACTCCCTGAAGACAGCCGTTTTCAAGATTGAACACAACATCCACGATGTGCCCCAACCTTCTTCCATCCACAACATTGACAACTTCTTTGCATCTTAATTCCAAAAATGAGGTATCCATGTTTAAGATATATGTCGCATTTTGTCAAAACATTCTAAAAATTGTTAATATTTTAAATTATAAAATAAAAAACAGAAATTTTGCAATTTTTAAATTTTAACAAAAGTATTATATAATTATACAACAATCATAAATTAGGTCTCATCACTTAAGCCCAAAATATAATCAGCTGAGACATCAAAAAACTTACAAAATGGGGCAGTTGAATTTTAGAATTTAATCTTCTAAACCAAATAAATAATCTAAAGAAACATTAAAAAACTTAGCATAGAACAAAATTATTTCTATACATGGCGTTCTTGTGCCATTTTCCCAACGAGAAATTGTTGTCTGGCTCGTCATAATAATTTTACTAAATTCTTTAATAGTTAAATTATTTTCAGTTCTCAAATCTTTCAATCTTTCAGCAAGTT
The DNA here is from genome assembly GCA_949841595.1 of uncultured Christensenella sp. Classification (GTDB taxonomy): domain Bacteria; phylum Bacillota; class Clostridia; order Christensenellales; family UBA1242; genus Caccovivens. The sequence goes on from CATKZB010000003.1 coordinate 27,003, forward strand.
TGTTCATAATCACATCCTTCTTAATTTGATTATACAATATAAATTTTAAAATTACTTTAAATACAATTATAATAGTAAAATTTTAATTGTTTTGAGAAAAATGTGAAAAATAATATATATGTAAACACTAACTTGCTCATAGAATTTATAGAGAAAAACAATTTAACAAAGCAGAAACTTGCAGAAAATTGTAAAGTAAGTCTTTTTGTTTTAAACAAATTGTTTAGTGGAAAAACAAATATTAGACTATCAAATATTTATAAAATTGCATTATATACAAAAATAAAAATTGACGATCTTATAATTTTTGATTAATTTTAGTATTGACAAAGTGAATTTTTACGATTATAATAGTGACAACGAAGGAGAATTAATATGTTTTACGGTGAATTTAACAAAGTTCAAAAGAAATTGGATGAAATTTTGTTTTATGCAATAAGAAAAATGAGTGCACGTGGTGTTAAAAGAGCAATAAAGAAAGGTGCAAATCCACAAGCAATCATCAACGGGAAAAATGCTTATCAGGCATTGGCATATTATGATCAAAAATATTATAAAAACTCAAGAAGCACAAAAGTTTTGCAAAATCAAATGTTGATTGCTTTAAATTTGGCATACAATTATGCTGATATCAACAACGAAATTGCTGATGGAGAACCTGCTCTTCTTACTTTCACAAAAAGTGGAAACAAAACAATGGCAAAATTTTTGGTGGAAACTTGCGAAGCAAACGTAAACATTGCAAATGATCAAGGGCAAACACCCCTTCTTTTTGAAGTAATGAGAAATGATTTGGAAATGGTCAATTTCTTTTTGGAACATGGAGCTAATCCAAATATACTTTCTAGCGATGAATACAAAAATGATTATTATTCAATCTTAGAATGGCTTTGCTATCAAGAAAATTTTTCTCATGATATTTTCAAAACTGAAAAAGTATTTAACAAAGAAGAAATTCAGACTCGACTTGAGATAGCACAAGCACTTGTCAAAGCTGGTGCAAATGCAGATAAGGTGAATGCACAAATTATCACTGCACCTCAAATCAAGACATACATTGACTACTGTCAAGAAGTTAATGCTTCAAACAGAAAAGAAAGCAAAGATCAAACTATAACAACAAAATAAAAGCTGAAATCAATTCAGCTTTTTTTAATCAATAAAATTTTTAATCAGTTTAAGTGCATTTTTTTCAAGACGCGAGACTTGAGCTTGAGAAATCCCCACCTCTTCGCTTACTTCCATTTGAGTTTTGCCAACATAATATCTCATAAGCAAAATTTCTTTTTCTCTGTCAGACAAATTTTTAATCGCGTCGTTAAGAGATAATTTTTCCAAAATTTGTTCGTCACAATTTTTATCGTCACTTATTTGGTCCATAATTCTGATTGTTTCATTTCCATCATTATAAATCGGTTCGCTTAAAGAAATTGTTTCGCTTATAGCATCAAGTGCAAAGGTGACATCTCTAAGTGGAAGCTCCAACATAGTTGCAATCTGCTCCAATGTTGGCTCTGCGTTGTTTTCTTTTATATAATGCTCTTTTGCTTGCAAAGCTTTATATGCAACATCACGTATCGAACGACTTACTCTCACAGAATTGTTGTCACGCAAAAACCTTCTGATTTCTCCTATTATCATAGGCACAGCATAAGTCGAAAACCTGACATTGAGAGTTTCGTCAAAATTGTCTATGGCTTTCAGAAGCCCAACACATCCCACCTGAAACATGTCATCTGCTTTGTCACTATGACCAGAAAATCTTTGCACAACAGACAAAACAAGACGCAAGTTTGCCACAACAAATTTGTCACGAGCAAATTCATCCCCTGCTTTCACTTGTTTCATCAATTCCATAATTTCTGCATTTTTAAGTTTTGGAAGATTGGCTGTATTTACTCCTGCAATCACAACTCTGTTTGACATAAAACATCTCCTTTTTACAACGTAAAGTTATGATGTCCTTAGGCGATAAAACTATGCAAAAAGAGTTTTTTTCGACAAAAGAAAACAAAAGAAGTTAGATTTCAGCAGTCTTTTCCAATTTTTTACGTAATTTTGAAAGTATCTTTTTCTCAATACGAGAAATATAACTCTGACTTATTCCCATCATATCAGCAACTTCTTTTTGAGTCTTTTCTTCATTCCCGGCAAGTCCAAAACGAAGATACATAATCATCTGCTCTCGGCTATCTAATTTTGAAATAACATTCATCAAAATTTGTCTTTCAGCCGAATTTTCAATGTTTTTAGAAACGCAATCTTCATCAACTGAAATGATATCTGCAAGCAAAAGTTCATTCCCTTCTCCGTCCGATGAAAGTGGTTCATCCAAAGAAATTTCATTTTTTGTTCTGGTGTTTTTTCTAAGTTGCATTAAGATTTCATTTTCAATGCACCTTGAAGCATAAGTGGCAAGTTTAATGTTCTTGTCCAAACTGTATGTTTTAACAGCCTTGATAAGCCCAATAGCACCGATAGAAACCAAATCTTCAAGTTCAATCCCAGAACTCTCAAATTTTTTGGCAATATAAACCACAAGACGCAAATTGTGCTCAATCAACTTATCTCTTGCAGTTTGATTGCCGTTTTGAGTTTCTTCCAAAAGCACCAACTCTTCATCGCTTGCAAGTGGTTGTGGCAAAGCTTTATTTCCACAAACATAACACATGATGTCTTCAGCACGTTGAGCATCCTCTTTGTTCAGCAATTTCCAAATCAGCAATTTAATTTTTAATAAAAAGTTCATAACATTCTCCTTTTAACTGTTTGCACAAGCAAAGTTGTTATGCAAAATTATGTCGCTCCCAAAAGCTTGATTAAAACTTTTCAAACAAAGTCCCAATGTAGCTTGTTTAACAAGACGATTCCCGATTTTCAATTCATCAACCTGAAAAACCAAAATTTTGTCAGTGTTGTTGAGTGTGTTGAAACTTATATAGTGAGCCAGTTTCAAAGACTTAACTTTATCAGATTTTCTCAAAATATCTTCGAGTTGAATTTCTTTAAAAAGCGAAGAGAAAACCTTATAATTTATTAAACACACTGGATTTTCTGTCAAAGGATCAAAAAGCAAGTTTCCACTGTCCAAAAAGCCTTTCCATTGAGATCTTTTTCCACCATCATCAATTTCAACATCAAAACAAAAGTTTTCAACTGCTTTTTTTCTGTTAATTTTTTTAGTTAAAAATTTGACAATCAAAAACATAGAAACAACAATCATCAAAACAAGAATTGTGGATTTAAGCCCAAAAAGGCTTTCTATATAAAAACATGCACCTCCATAAAGCAATGTGACAACAAAATAAGTTAAATATATTTGCATAAATTTTTTTAGAGTTTTAAATTTAAAGGAAATGCAAACATACCAAACAACAAGGCCAATTTGAAGTAAAAAAGAACCTATTGCACTTAAATATAAAATAGGAATAACAACAGTGCAACAAGCTCCCAAAAATGCAGATAAGAAAAACAACCTACCTTTTTCTTTTAAGATAAGTGACACTGATTTCAATATCATCAAATTGATTAAAAAGTTTTCAATCAAAACATATTCAATGACAATTTTCATCTCATAACCATTTTATTAAAAATGTTTCACAGCACTTTAAGAAAAAAATAAGAAAAAGAGCAATATTTGCTCTCTTTTTGTCTTATACAGAAATTTATAATAAAAAAACCAGTCAAATAGACTGGTTTAAATTATTCAACTTTTGCGCCACAGTTGCCACAGAACTTGTCATTCTCTTCAAGTTTTTCTCCACATTGAGTGCAATGCCTGTCCACAACAAACTTAACTCCACAGTTGCCACAAAATTTATCTTCTGCGTCATTCAAATTTCCACATTTAGGACATTTAACTTTTTTATTTGCAGAGGCTTTACCTTTTGCTATTCCTCCTGCAATTCCACTTGAAATTGATTCTGCAAAACCTCCAACTGCTTTGTTGACTGATGGAGAAACATTGTCTGCAACATAGTTTATTGCTTCACCTGCAACCGGCACTATTGTACTTGCTCCATAAGACAGAATCTCTCTGGCATGAGCAAAGAATGTCAAATAAACTCCATAAGAAACACCTGCAATTCCTAACATAAGCAGGAAGCCACCTGCAATAAACATCCCCATTGAAGAAGTGCCACTTGAAAACATTCCTTGAGGATTGTCTAAATCAGTTTTTCCAAAATTTGTAAAACCTACAATCAAAAGAATCAATCCAATAATAGTGAATATTGCACCAAAAACCAACAGCAAAATGCCTAAAGTTTTAAGTTTGCCCTTAACTCTTTGATGATTTTCTTCGTTTACATATTTTCCATTCATTTCAGCCATATTTTACTTCCTGTTTTTGTTTCTAATCTTTTCAATCCATGGTGGAATTGAATTGATGTTTGGGCTGACATCCACACGAGAAGTGTTTTCATTAGTTTCAACTCTAACATCCTTAGTTGAATTAGGTTGTTGAGGCTGTGGGTTATATCCAAAAGGATTAAAGCCTTGGAATTTATCTTCTTTAACTTCTTCTTTCTTTGGTTCTGCCACATCTTCAGTTTCAGATTTTTCATCTTCTGCATTTGGATTTTTAAATCCTGTTGCAATGATAGTGATTTCCACTTCATCTCTCATTTCTGGATCAATACTGCTTCCGAAAATCAAGTTGCAACTTGGGTCAATAACTTCTTTCACCATGTTGGCAGCTTCTGTAACTTCTCTCAAAGTAATATCACTTCCACCCTTGATATTCAAAACAACTCCTGTTGCACCTTCAATTGTTGTTTCAATAAGTGGAGATGCCACAGCTTGACGAACAGCTTCCAAAGTTTTGTTTTCACCTTTTCCATGACCAATACCCATGTGAGCCATGCCACGGTTTTTCATGATAGTTTCAATATCAGCAAAGTCAAGGTTGATCATTCCTGGGAAGACAATCAAATCTGAAATTCCTTGAATACCTTGTCTCAAAACATCATCTGCATATCTAAATGCTTCCACCAAAGTTGTTTTCTCTGGCAAAATAGTGAGAAGTCTTTCATTTGGAATGACAACGATTGTATCAACATATTTTTTAAGTTCGTTAATACCTTTTTCTGCATTTTCCATTCTCTTCTTATTTTCAAATTGGAAAGGTTTTGTAACAATTCCAACAGTCAAAATGCCAAGTTCTTTGGCAATTTGAGCAATAACAGGAGCAGCACCTGTTCCTGTTCCACCACCCATTCCTGCAGTGATGAAGACAAGGTCTGTTCCTTTCAAAATTTCAGTGATTGAAGATTTGCTTTCTTCTGCAGCCTTTCTTCCAATTTCAGGAACTGCACCTGCACCTCTTCCTCCAGTCAATCTTTCACCGATTTGCAATCTCTTGTCAGCTTTTGAAATCAAAAGAGCTTGTTTGTCTGTGTTGATTGCAACAAATTCAGCCGAAGCAACATTTGCTTCAATCATACGGTTTACGGCGTTGTTTCCACCTCCACCAACTCCAAGAACTTTGATTTTTACTACTGAAGTAGAATTGTTTGTAGCATTGTTTTCCATAAGAAACTCCTTAATTTAAATTATTTTACAGCATAAACACAATTTTAGCAACAAATTTAATGTATTTTTAAACAATTTTAAGTTAATTTTTAGCTATTTTCATCGAGAGCTGCACTCACCAAGCCAAGCATGCTTGCATTTTCTGGCTTGTCCATTGCTGGAATTGGTGGAACACCATATGTAATATTTCTGCCAATGCATTTTGCAAAGAAATCTTTTCCACCTTTGATTTTGCTCACCCCAGCCCCACACAAATAGATTGGATAATAAGGCACATATTCTTTTGCAAAAAGTCTGATGCATTCATTCACGGTCTTGGCAATAAGTTCCAGTCTATAGCAAACAACTTCATTTGCAAAGTTTAGTGGAATCTTAACCACTCTGCCACCCAAGGTGACAAGTTCATAAAAATCATTATCTCCACCTTTAAGGGAAAGCACAATTTGTTTTTTAAGGTTTCTTGCATCGTTGTATGCGATTCCACAGGCTTCACTCAAATCACTGGTTACATATGATCCACCCATTGAGAATGATGTCAAATTTGTAAGTCCATCGCCTTTGACGAAAGCCACACTCGTTGACCTTGCACCAACATCAATAACAATGCAAGTCCTTTCTCTCTCTTCTTTTTCCAAAATAAGCATTGCTTCACAAAGTGCTTCGCTTATATATTCAACTTGCTCAATTCCAATTCTTGTCCAAATTTTGTTGAAAGTTTGAATAAACGAACTTTGTGCCAAAATCACAGACAGTTCTGCAGAGATTTTGCTAGCTTTGATTTTAAGTGGTTCGGTCGTTTTTCTGCTATCATCCCAAGTGAAGTAAATTGGGTTGATTGACAAAACTTCCATCCCTTCCACGTCTATTTTGCTTGATGCATTTTCGGAAAGTGTTTGGATATCACTATCTTTCACAGCTCTTTTGAATTTGAATATCAATTGCTCTTTTGCAGAAACAACCTTTGAAAACTCTGCCGGAACACCAACATATATTTTTTCTATTTTCTTCTTGTAAATTGACTGAATTTGTGCAAACAAGCTTTTGACTGCATCTTCCAAAAAGGATTTTTCGATAAATTCACCTTCAAAGAAGCCTGCATATTCAACCACAGCTTTTGCTTTAATGTTGAAAATGCCGTTAACTCCCCTTTGTGCCACAATACATGACAACTTTGAAGAGCCTATTTCAACAACAGTAACGCATTCTTTTGCCATAATCCCCTCTTAATATAAGACTATTTTAGATATTTTCTGACAAAATGTCAAACAAAAATCATATTTATACATAAAAATTTAGTTTTTTTTATAATTATACATTTTTATATTTTTGTAAATTTTGGATAATCTATGATTAAAAACTTGACAACATCAAAATTTGATGTTAAGATTGTTGCATAATTGTCAGTGAAGGGAATGTTGACAAAACTTGTTTTTCAGAGAGTTTGTGGTTGGTGAAAACAAACAAACAGATTGTCATTTCCACCCCAGAGACATCTGCGATAAGCAGAGCCGATTGCATGGCACAATTTGCAAATTTGAGTGGGAGAACATCCAATTAGAGTGGCACCGTGGTGTGAAAGGCATCATCTCTAGAAATCTTAATGATTTTTAGGGATTTTTTGTTTTAAAACTAAAAAAAATCAAAAGGAGAACATATGTTCATAAATGCAAACAGAGTTTTCAAAAAAGTGAGCATATCCCATATGAGATAAACTTTTTGGCTAAACAAAATATATTTTAAGGAGAATAAAAATGATTGATATAAATTTGATAAGAACAAACAAACAACTTGTAAAAGAAAACATAAAGAAAAAATTTCAAGATCAAAAACTTCCTCTTGTGGATGAAGTGGAAGAACTTGACAAAAAATATCGTGCTTTGAAGCAAGAAGGAGATAATTTGAGAGCTGGAAGAAACTCTCTTTCTTCTCAGATTGGTCTTTTGATGAAAGAAAAAAAATTGGAAGAAGCAAACAAAATCAAAGAACAAGTTAAGAAAAACAATGAACGCATTGCCGAAATTGAAAAAGAAGAAGAGATTTTGGAAGGAAAAATCAAAACTATTATGATGACAATTCCAAACATCATCGATGAAAGCGTACCTGTAGGCAAAGATGACAGTGAAAATGTGGAAATTCAAAAATTTGGAGATCCAAAAGTGCCAGAATTTGAAATTCCTTATCATGCAGACATTCTCGACAGTTTTTGCTCTTTAGATAAAGACAGTGCTGGAAGAACAAGTGGAAATGGCTTTTATTTTCTTATGGGAGACGGTGCAAGGCTTGTCAGTGCAATGATAAGCTATGCAAGAGACTTTATGATTGAAAAAGGCTTCACATATTGCATCCCACCTTTCATGATAAGAGGAGATGTCGTCAACGGCGTTATGAGTTTTGCTGAAATGGATGCCATGATGTATAAAATTGAAGGTGAAGACCTATATTTGATTGGCACAAGTGAGCACTCAATGATTGGAAAATTTAAAGGTCAAATCATAAACGAAAATCAACTTCCAATCACAATGACTTCATACAGCCCTTGCTTCAGAAAAGAAGTTGGAGCACACGGGATTGAAGAAAGAGGAATTTACAGAGTTCATCAATTTGAAAAACAAGAAATGGTGGTGTTGTGCAAACCAGAAGAGAGCATGGATTGGTATAACAAAATGTGGAATTTCTCAGTTGAACTCTTCAGAAGTTTAAATATCCCAGTCAGAACGCTTGAATGTTGCAGTGGAGATTTGGCAGATTTAAAAGTTAAAAGTTGCGATATAGAAGCTTGGAGTCCAAGACAAAAGAAATATTTTGAAGTTTGCTCTTGCTCAACTCTTGGAGATGCACAAGCAAGAAGACTTGGAATCCGTGCAAAAGGAGAAAAAGGGACTTATTATCTTCACACCCTAAACAACACAGTGCTTGCTTCAACCCGAGCTTTGATAGCCCTTTTGGAAAACAACTTGCAAGCAGATGGAACAGTAGTTGTTCCAAAACCACTTCAAATGTATATGGGTGGAAAAACTGTTCTTAAACCAATAAAAAAATAAGAAGGTTTTTGCCTTCTTTTTTTATTTTAAGTTGTCTGGAAGATCATTTTCAAACAAAACCACATCACCCTTTTGGAGAATTTTCTTCAAAATCTCTTTTTGTTCTGATCGAGTGTTTGCATAATAGATTTCGCTTAAACCACCCTCTTTTGCTCCATCATTCAATGCCTTTTTGTTTGTTTGATTCATAATCACAAAAATGTCAGCAACTTTGGCAATCTCTTTGCCTATATCATAGTTCACTTTTTCCTGTTGCTTTCCAAGTTCAACAATGCCTGGCGAAACCACAATTTTTTTCCCTTCAAAACTTGCCAAAACTTCCAACGCTTGTTTGAAACCTTCAAAGTTGCTGTTGTAAGAATCATCGATAACATCAACAAATTGACCTTTTATAAGTTCCAATCGATGTGGCGTTGGTTGAATATGTTTGATTGCATTTTGAATGTTATACAAACTTTCCCCCAACAAATATGCCATTGCCGTGGCCACCACAATGTTGTCTATGTTTGCCTTTCCCAAAAGTTTTGTTTGGCACAAAAATTGTTTCCCGTCCAACATCATAACGAACTCTGTGCCATCAGAATTTGAAACAGCATCTTTTGCATAAGCAAAACTCCCTTCTTCACAAACAAGATATTTCTTTTGAGGATATTTTTTATAAAGTTTTTTTGTAGACTTGCTCTTTCCATTGAAGATGACAACATCTTTTGTGTTTTCACATAATTCATATTTTGTCTTTTCAATGTTTTCAATGCTGCCAAAAGTTTCCAAATGGCAATTGCCTATTGGAGTCATAATTCCAAAATCAACGCCCACATATTTTGCCAGGAAACCAATGTCGCCCACATGTCTTGCTCCCATTTCAACAATAAAAAATTCGTCAGTTTCTTTCAAATCTTCCAAAATGGTTTTGCAGATTCCCATCGGAGTATTATAGCTTTTTGGTGTTGCACACACATCAAACTCTTCAGCCAAAATCTGGTACAGTATATTTTTTGTGGAAGTTTTTCCAAAACTCCCTGTTATTGCAATCTTCTTGCAATTCAATTTTTGAAGCTTTCTTTTTGCTTTTTTTAAATAATGCAATTTAATCAATTCTTCCATAGGTTTTGCAACAGCAAATAAAATGACAATCACAATTGGGCTAAACAAAATCAAAACAATGCTTAAGCCAAAATTTATCCAAAAATAAGGAATAAGCCCAAAAAACAGAAGAAAATAAGCAAAATTCAATAAAAAATTGATTAAAATCAATCTTTTTACTCTTTTTGTGAAAATTAATTTGTTTTTATCTCCAAAAGAAAAATCAAATCTCACAATATTTTTTATGTAACGTTTTATTTTGTAATTTTCCAACTGAAAATTTTTTATGAAGATAAATCCAATCAAAGTTAGCCCAACCGAAATTAAAAATGCATACAAAACAAACATAATTTCCTCCTAGTTTTCTTTAATAAATTTTTCTAGCTGTGACAGAAATTCCAATCGTCTTTCAACAAAGCAAAAATGTCCAGCGCCTTCAAGCAAAACAAGTTTTGAATTTTTTATTTTCCTTTTAAACTTTTTAGCCATATATATTGGTGTTGTTTTATCTTCTTTTCCGAAAATAACCAAAGTTTTTGCACGTATGAATGGCAAGAAATCATCAAGATGTGTGTTTACAATGCTGTTGAAAACCTTTTTCATATTTTTGTCTAGGGCAAGATAATCACAGCTCCCATATTTTGAAACATCCAATCCCAATTTCTTTTTCAATTTGTAAGTGTAGACCTTTAAGTAATACCACAAGCTTCTTCTGGGTTTCAGCCCTGCACTATCTACTAAAACCACCTTCTGAACTTCTTCTTTGCAAAGCACTGCCATAATAATAGATATCCTTCCACCAAAAGAGTGACCTATCAAATTGAGTTTTTTAAGTTTTAAATGCTGACATAACGATATCACCATATTTGCATATGTAAAAACATTCCAATCTTTTGGAAACTTGTCACTTTCGCCAAAAGGTGGAAAATCAATAAAAAGTGAATTTTGCTTTTTTAAATGGTCTTGGCAAAACAAAAGGCTTTTGTGATTTGCTCCCCAACCATGCAAATAGACATTTGTGACATCACTTTTTTTATCTATAAATTTATAAAATATTTTGGTGTTTCTATAAACATATATCATAAAATCAGTTTATGAAATAAAATTATTTTTGTGTAAAATAACCGGCAAATCTCCAGCTCCCAAAAACAACAAAACTGCACAACTTTTTTTTAATTGCATTAAAAATTCAAAAAGGTCTTCATAATTATCAAAATATTTTGCATTTTCATTACAATTTTTCAATATTTCAGTAAATCTTTTTGCACTCATTCCCTCATCTTCTCTTTCTCGAGCAGAATAAGTTTTGAAAAAAACAGGTATTTCAACATCCTTAAAAACATCAATAAACTCAGGTAAGAGTGTTTTAGTTCGGCTGAAAGTATGTGGCTGAAAGATTGTAATTAATGTTTTGTTTTTGTAAAGTTTTTTTGCTGTCTTTATGGCTTTGGAAATTTCTGTTGGATGATGAGCATAATCACAAATAACATTGTCAAAATATTGACAATCAACTTTTTCAAAACGTGTTGACACTCCTTTAAATCTCTCCAACCCCATTTTTATATAACAATCAGGTATTTGCAAAAGTTTTGCAACCTGATATGCATAAATGCAGTTCTGTGTATTAATTTCTTCACATATGTGCAAATGTAAATCCATAATTTTTTTGTTGCCTTCGCAAAGCGAAAAAAGCAAGTAACCATTTTTGTCATGACGTAAATTTTTCGCATGCAAATTATTTTGTCCTTCCACCACAATTTCAGATTGTTTTCTGAACTGCTCAAAAGAACTTAGCTGCCTTTCAAAAGTTTTAAAATAATCCATATGCTCTTTCTCAACATTTGTGACAACGCTGATATATGGAAATAGATTTAAAAAGTTGTCATGATATTCGCAAGCTTCTGTAACAAAAAATTCATTCCCACCATTTTCGTAATTTTGACCATCTTCAATTCTAAAGCCACCCAAATGCAGTGTAGGATTTTTGCCGGCACACTTCAATATTTCATAAATCATTGCTGTTGTGGTGGTTTTTCCGTGTGAACCTGCAACTGCAATCACTTTTTCAAAATCATTTGCAAGCATCCCCAAAAGTTGCCCACGAGTGAGCATCTTTTTTCTATGTTTCTTTGCACATAAATAATGTGGATTGTCTTCTTTGATTGCAGACGATAAGACAATGACATCAGCGTTTTTTATTTTTTCTTCGTTGAGCACTAAATCCACCATAATTGAGTGTTTTTCCAAAATCTGTGTTGCTCTAGAAAAAGTAATATCGCTTCCACCAACTTCAAAGCCTTTTTCTTTAAGCATTATTGCAATAACGGACATAGAAACTCCACCTATGCCCATAAGATAATATTTTGCTTTTGTGTCGAATTTTGATGTTTTGTTTTTCTTTAGATTAATCTGTTCCATATTTGGTTTATATGAAAAAGAAAAAATATTTGATAATTTTGTAAATTCTTTTGCAATTCATTTTTAGTGTGCTATAATGAAATAAACCAAAGGTGGTTAATCTAAAAAAAGGAAGGTACACAAACTTGAATATTACGGACATTAGAGTAAGACTTGTAAACAACAGCAACAATGACAAACTTAAAGCAGTTGCTTCAATCACAATTGATGACGAAATCGTTGTTCATGACATCAAAGTCATCAACGGCAAAGACGGATATTTCCTTTCAATGCCAAACAGAAAAACAAATGAAGGCGAATTTAAGGATATCGTTCATCCAATCAAAACTGAAGTTAGAGAAGCTTTAAAAGAAAAGATTCTTGCTGAATATGAAAAAGCACTTGCAAGTGCAAACAACTAAAAATAAAAAAGCCACAATAAGTGGCTTTTTTATTTTTTACATCAATTTGCTTCCATCGTCTGTCTTGACAACTTTCAAGATGTTTTCTTCTTTACCAGTTTGTGCATTTAAATAAATGTAATATGTTGATCCGTTTCGTTCACACTCAAATTCCAAACACAAAACTTCTCTGTTATAGTCAAGTGGCGACAAACATAATCTTTCATTTTTAATGTTGAAAGAGTCATTTATATTTTCCCTTGCCTTATCAAATGAAATTAACGCATTGGAAAGAGTTCTGTCAGTATGGTTTGTCCAGTATGCAATAGAATCATACCCTATAACATCACCCTTTTCCATATCAATCTTAACTTTCACTAAATCTGGATAAAGAATGATTCCGTTTTGTTTTGGTGCAATATTGAAATATGCCTGACTTTTCAAAATTTCATCCCAAACAATTGTAGCATCTTCCACGCCATTTTCTTTGGCAAAATCCAATGCAATTTTTTCTGCTTGTTCTTTGCTTATGTTTTTAACATCTGATTCTACACTTCCACTGACAGTCAAAACATGACCACCAATTTTTGTTGCTTGAACATAAAGCTTTTGGCCATCAGAATTTGTTAATGTATAGTTGTATGTATTAAATCTTCCATCGGTTTGCCCTTGATATTTGATGCTTGAAACGTTTTTGAAAATCTCATCTATCTTTTTGTAAACATCTTCTTTTGACATTTCGTTTCCAGAAAGCCCTTTAACTTTTTGATTTACAACTGAGTCAGAGAATGGACCGTCGTATATCATTGTTGGATAATCTGCGTCATCTGTTTTAACTTGAGCAAAATCCAATGTAAACTCATCATATTCACCATTCATTCTTGAACTTGCTTCCAAAATGCTGTAACCATGAAGCATTTTGTTTGACAAATGATTGAGATATCTCTTCATTTCTGTCAAAGATTCGTGCATATCATTTAAAGTTTTTAAGTCTTGTTCTGTCAAACTTCCACCTTTTGAAACTTTATCTTCCAAAGTTTTTGAATAGCCGGACATTTGATTGATAAATCTCACACTTTCCAAAATATTCTCACCAGTAAGAGGAAGTGCTGCAATGCTACTTTGCATTTCTTTAGCATTTTGAGAAATCTCACTAAGCATTTTTGCTTGATAATCTTCATTATCTGATGCCAAAAGTTTGCTTATTTGCATATCTGAAGAGTTTACACTATCAACAAGTTCGTAATAGTTTTTCTTATAAATATTTTCAAGTTGCATTGAATATCCACTAGCTTGACCTTGAGTGATTCCGTATGCAATTCCAAGTCCAAGTGTTGTTGCTCCCAAAATTCCTGTTGCAACAGACAACCCTATGATTGCCCCTTTGCTACCTTTGTTTGTTTTGTTTTTTTCGTTTCTATTTTCTTGATTTTTCATTCAATCCTCCTTACACTGCAAACACATGGTTTCCGATTGTAACCGTGGTCTTTTTGTTGTAAATCCATTTGTTTGTAGCTGTTTTTGCATTGTAATAATACAAAGCTCCATATGTAGGATCCCAACCATTCATAGCATCTCTTGCAGCGTTATAAGCAGATTGATTTGGCTCTAAGTTTATCTGACCATCATTTACAGCAGTGAAAGCCCAAGGTTGATAGATTACACCTGCAATAGTATTTGGGAAATCGGCACTCTTAACTCTGTTTAAGATAACAGCAGCGACTGCAACTTGTCCAACATAACTTTCCCCACGAGCTTCTGCATGAATACATTTTGCAAGCAAATAAAGATCGTTGTTTGAAGTTGTGTTGTCATCAGACTTTAATGTAATTCCCATCGCTTTGGCAGTTTTTGGTCCAACAACGCCATCCACTGCAAGTCCATTTTTACTTTGAAACAATCTGACAGCCTTTCTTGTTTGATTTCCATAAATTCCATCAACTGTTCCTTTATAATAACCCCATCTTTTCAACTTTGTTTGCACAGTTCTTGTTTGACTTGATGTCAAAGCAGCCTCTGCAACCTCAATGTTTGACTGTATGTAATTTGTTGTTACCACAGCAACAGCGCCCATAGACATAATTGCAAAAAGCACAGCAAATGTCAGGGCAATCAATTTTTTCTTCATGTTTTTATCTTTCTCCTTTTTTGAACGTTTAAGTTACACTATTTATAATTTCCCAAATTTTGGAAATATACTCATAATTCTCAGGATTTTTTGAAGAAACAAAGCAAACAGCAGGAAACACAACACACCACCAATTGTCACCCTTAGCTTCACCTAAATCAATTTTTAAACATTCATAAACCCCTTCTTCAAGCACCAAATTGCCATATGCACGTGTGGGCATATCCTCTTGCGTTACAGAAATGCTGGCAGAATAATTTTTGCCTTCATTTTTCAAAATCAGTTTCACTATCTCAGTCAATTTTGTTAAGTTTGAACAAACAACTGCTTTTGCTTCTTCTTTATTTTCAGCCATAGAAAGTTCAGGAATCAAAAACTCAACCACTGCATCTTTAACTTTATATTTGATGTTTTGATCTTCCACAGAATTTGAATTTGCAGTAATATGAATCCTTATATAATCATTATCCAATTGTACTTTATTTCCTCCACATAAGAATATTGCACAACAAACAGCGACAAGCCCTAAAAATGACAAGATGTATTTCATAAAAATCTCCTTAAGAGAATATTTGTCAGAAAAATGATAAAAAAACCACTGTTTTAGTGGTTTTTTTGACGATTTTTTAAATCTTTTTTAATTATTTAAACAAAAAGGGATTATTTTTTTCTTTTGTAATAATTGTTTTAACCTCTCTTTTGATAGTAGATAACAATATTTTCATCTTTTTCAAGAGGGAAAGTGAGTTCTGGATTTTGCAAGCATATTGTTTCTTCTCTGACTTTAACATTTTTTGCAATATCCCAAGCAGTTTGACCTTGGTTTGCAAAAACAAGTTCGATAGCACAGTCTTTTTCTGGATGTTCTGTTGAAGTTTCAATTCTTGAAATAACTGCTCCTATATCTTCGCAATCATATTCCACATTAATTTTAAGTTTTGCATCAAAATAGAATTCTCTTCCTTTCTTAACAACAACATCTACATCATATAACACAGCAGATGCTTCAACTTGTGCATTTTCACATTCAACACTAGCCTTATCAGAAACCACAAAAGGAACTTCGATTGTCACACTGTGCAAAGAATTTGTTTCATCATTCAAATAAACAACATTAGTTTTGGTCACACCTTCAACAAAAACTTCACCGTTTTTAAGATATGCATTTGTAAGGCAAAGATTTGACCCACCAACAAACATAATCTTATCAACTCTTGGTCTATCTTCATCCAAACTTAAATTTCCATCTATCTTAGCTTCAAAATAGTCTCCTGCAAGTTCTTTTGACATTTCAAAAGATTCGGTCGAAACTTCAAGTTCGCACTTTGTGCTGTAAACATCTTTAATCACCACTTCATTTCTTTCTTGATAAGAAATAACTCTGATTTCAACAGGTGTAGTCAATTTGATATTTACGCCTTTTTCAACTTCTTCAAGTTCGCATCTGACAGCATTCTTCTTTACACATGCCAAGGCTTCACTTATCGATTCTCTTGTTACACCTTCAAGCTCCAATTCTTCTTTGAAACTTTCAGTAACATAACAAGATTCAAATCTGTCTTTTTCTGTCAAATACAAAATTCTTGTAACAACTTCTCCTCCAACAGAGACGAAATTGACTCCACTTTCAACACTCTTGACAGAAACTTGGCTGTCTGACAGCAAAACTTTTTTCACAGGTTCTTTGATTGAAACTTCAGTTTCAACAGAGAAGACTTCTTTTGCTTCTCCAACCAAAGTGTTGATCAAAATTTCATCTTCTTTCAGACATGTGTCATCATCACCACATTTAACATTGTTCACTTCTCTTGTCAAAATCAAAACACCTGATTGAACACATGTGCAATCGATTTTGATGTTGTTTGAAGTCACACTGTCAACTTGGCAATCTTCAACTTCAACTTTAATGCCGACCTTGTCACCGACACAAATCATTTCATCATCAAACTTAGACGTGAATGGACACGAAGATGTGATTGTCCCGATTTCACCATCAACTGTGCAATAAAGCACACACAAATCTATCGTTCCTGCGTAATTTACGACTCCATTCAAAATCTCTGCTGAATCAACTTGTGCAGTATGGCAAACAGACAATATTTTGTCTATCTCCACTTCCACAGCAACGTTGCATTCAACATTGAATTGAGATTTTTCAAGTCGTTTTTTCTTCACCACTGTAAATTTGTTCATTTCAAAAGACATAATCCCCTCCAAATCAAAAACTATTATATATTACTTTGCAACTTTGAAGGTTAGAACAAAAATTTGAATAAATTTTATCCTTTGTGTCAAAAATCATCAAAAGGAGTTGACAATGAGAAAAATAAATTATGGTCTTGATGAAATCAAGCTCAAAATATCAAATTTAAAAGGTCAGAATGTGAAAATGAGCATAAATCGAGGGCGAAAAAAGATTGAATCACTCACTGCAATCATAAAAGATGTCTATCCAAGTGTGTTTACAATCAAGACATCCGATGAAAAGCTTCAAACTTTTTCTTATTTTGATGTGATGTGTGGAAATGTCGTTTTAAATGAGGGATAACCCCTCTTTTTACATAAAAAACATCTCTTGGATTTAAGAGATGTTTGTTTTTTATTTTTTTCTTCGGAAGAAACTTTTCTTACTCCTTGAATATCGAATTGCAGATTGAGCTGCTGCCAACCTTGCAACTGGCACTCTGTAAGGTGAACAAGAAACATAATTTAAACCTATTCTATGGAAATATTCAATTGCAACCGGTTCTCCACCATGTTCTCCACACACACCTAGTTCTATATCTGGTCTTGTGCTTTTCCCAAGTTCTGAGGCAATTCTCAATATTTTGCCAACTCCATTTTGGTCAAGTTTAACAAATGGATTGGAATCAAATATTTTCTTTGAATAATAATCATCCAAAAATTTCCAAGAATCATCTCGAGAAAATCCATATGTGAGTTGAGTCAAGTCGTTTGTTCCAAAAGAGAAAAATTCAGCAAACTTGGCAATTTGATCAGCAGTTATGGCTGCCCTTGGGACTTCAATCATTGTCCCAACTTTATATTTCAAACTAGCGTTTGTCTCTTGCAAAATCTTGTCTGCTTTTGCAACAACAATATCTTTAACAAACTTAAATTCTGCACAGTCACTTGTAAGAGGGATCATAAGTTCTGGACAAAGTTCCGTTCTGTTTTCTTTTTGAACTTCAATTGCTGCTCTTATGATTGCTTCAGTTTGCATTTCCACAATCTCAGGATAAGAAATTGCAATTCTCAAACCTCTATGCCCCATCATAGGATTGACTTCATGCAAACTGTTTACTTTTGCTTTAAGCTCGTCAAAAGTCATATTTAAAGATTTTGCCAAAGAAGTAAGTTCTTCATCACTTTGTGGCAAGAACTCATTAAAAGGAGGATCAAGAAATCTTATTGTGACAGGTTTTCCTTTCATTGCTTTGAAAATAGCTTTGAAATCTTCTTTCTGTTTTGGCAACAGCTTGTTTAAAGCTGACATTCTTTCTTTAACTGAATCCGATATAATAAGTTCTCTAATCAATTTCAGACTTGTTTTATCCAAAAACATATGTTCAGTTCTACATAAACCAATGCCTTCTGCACCAAGTTTTGCTGCAAGTTCAGTGTCATTTGCATTGTCTGCATTTGCTCTGACGCCCATTTCTCTATATTTATCTGACCACTTCATGATTGTTACGAAATCATTAGAAAGTTTTGCTTCTTCAGTTGGAATTTCTCCTTCATAAATCTTTCCTGTTGAACCATCAAAAGATATGTCATCGCCTTCTTTATATTTATTTCCTCCCAAAGTGAATGATTTTTTGTCATCAGCAAAAACAATATCACTGCATCCTGCCACACAACAAATTCCATTTCCTCTTGCAACAACTGAAGCATGAGATGTCATACCTCCTCTTGTTGTCAAAAAGCCTTCAACAAAATTAAGTTGTCTCACATCTTCTGAAGAAAGTTCTGGAACAACAAGCACAACTTTTTCTTTTTTTGCACTGGTTCTTATTGCTTTGTCTGCACTAAAGCATATTTTTCCACTTGCTGCACCAGGAGAAACTGGAATCCCTTCACCAATAGGTTTTGCTTTCTTAATTGCACTATCGACAAAAGCTTGATGCATAAGTGTGTCCATCTGCCTTGGATCAATCATAAGGAGTGCATTCTTTTCATCTAAAACTTTTTCTTTAACAAAGTCCATGGCAATTTTCAGTCCTGCTTTTGCTGTTCTTCTGCCATTTCTTGTCTGAAGTATATACAATTTGTTCTTTTCAATTGTAAATTCCACTTCTTGCATGTCTTTGTAATGTTTTTCCAATTTTTGCAAAATTGTGACAAACTGAGTGTAAATTTCTGGGCTTTTTCTTTGCAATTGAGAAATTGGAAGCAAAGTTCTTGTTCCAGAAGTTATGTCTTCTCCTTGAGCATTGATTAAAAATTCACCATAAATTTCTTTTTTGCCTGTTGCAGGGTTTCTTGTAAACACAACACCTGTTGAACAATCATCTCCCATGTTTCCAAAAACCATAGTCTGAACACTTACACCCGTCCCCCAACTGTAAGGAATGTCGTGCATTTTTCTGTACACTTCTGCTCTAGGGTTGTCCCAAGATTTAAAAACAGCCTTAACAGCTTCAACCAACTGAACTTTTGGATCTTGTGGCAATTCTGCATTTTGAATTTCGCGATACAGCCTTTTATACATCAAAACAATTTTCTTCAAAGCTTCTATGGAAAGATCTTTATCAAGAGCAACACCTTGTTTTGCTTTAACTTGATCTAAAATCTCTTCATATCTTTGTACGTCATGTTGCATAACAAGTGTTGCAAACATAAAAATAAAACGGCGATAAGAATCGTAAGCAAACCACTCATTCTTAGTGAGTTTTGCAAGTCCTTTGACAACTTCATCATTAATACCGACATCCAAAATGGTGTCCATCATACCTGGCATAGAAACCCTTGCTCCTGATCTTACTGCAACAAGAAGTGGATTTTCAGCTTTGCCTAAATTTTTTCCTGTCAATTTTTCAAGTTGCTCCAACTTTTTTTCAATTTGAGCACTTATATCATTTTTTAATAACTTTCCATCTTCAAAATATTTTGTGCAAGCTTCTGTTGTAATTAAAAATCCTTGTGGAACAGGCAAACCAATTTTTGTCATCTGTGCTAAATTTGCCCCTTTTGCACCAAAAAGCACTTTATCTTCCCCATCAGCTTCTTTAAACAAATAAACAAACTTCTTCATGTAAAACTCCCTTTCTTAATGTTATTATATCAAAAACAATTTTTGTTTAGCAAACAAATTGAATTTTTTTCTTTATATATAAGAAAAAGGCATTCAGCCTTTTAAATTATGTTTCCAATATATTCCAACAATTTCTCTTTTCCATAAAAATTTTCAGAAGAAAACCCCATTATCAATTCTCTTCTCACGCCTATTTCCTTGGCAATTGCATTGCATGCTTGAGGAATCTTTGATTTTGCAATTTTATCCACTTTGGTTGCAATAATAAGGTATGGTATTTGATAATTATTTAAAAACTCAAGCATCATCTTATCAAGTTCGTTTGGCTTATGTCTTGAATCCAGAAGCACAAAAACGGTTTTTAGATTGGGTGAATTTAAAAGATAGTCCTCCATAAGTCCTGCCCAATTTGCAATGTGTTTATGACCTGTTTTTGCATAACCATATCCTGGCAAATCGACAATCCTAAATCTTTCATTGACAACAAAATAGTTTATCATTTTTGTAAGGCCGGGAGTGGACGATGTTTTTGCCAAATTTTTCTGCCCCACCAAAGCATTGATAAGAGAAGACTTGCCAACATTGCTTCTGCCGACAAATGCAAACTCAACCATATCATCTTTCAATATATCTTTAGAATTAACCACTGAAGTTAAATATCTTGCACTAGTAATTTTCATATGATGATTATATCATGAAATTCTGGCAAAATCAAATAAAAAATATTTAAAAAATTTTAACTTTTACTTTACTTTTTTTAATTAAAAAAATTATAATATGTATTATGAAAAATCAAAATGTTTGGCAAGCAATAAAATTTTTGTTATTTTCGATTTCTGCTGGAGTAATTCAAATTGGCAGTTTCACAATCTTAAATGAATTTATCATCAAAGATACTGGAATGGAATATGGGTGGTCATATTTTATTTCTTTGACACTTTCTGTTTTATGGAATTTCACATTCAACAGAAAATTCACTTTTAAATCTGCGAATAATGTCCCAATTGCAATGCTGGAAGTTGTGGCATATTATGTTGTTTTTACACCACTCTCAATTTGGTGGGGAGAAGCGCTAACAAATCAAGCTCATTGGAATGAATATTTGGTGCTTGCTTTCACGATGGTTATTAATTTTGTCACTGAATTCTTATATCAAAAATATGTTGTATTCAGAAATTCAATTGACACGGCTGTGAAAAAACAAAAGAACAAAAAAGTTGAAGATAACACAGAACTTGAGCAAACTTCAGAGAATAAAGAAAATAAAAATGACTAGTTTATACATATAAAAATAAGGGAAAAGTGTTTAAATGAAAAAAGAATATGACAAGTCTTTGCCAAATTTCACCAAAGGAGAAGAAATTTTTAATGCAGTCACCCATATAGTTGGTGGTGGTTTTGGTGTTATTTTTCTTTTTGCTGGCGTTGTGTGTGCCCATTTATATAGTGATTGGGTCGGAATCTTAAGTATGTATATTTATGGTATTTGCATGATTATTGCCTATACTATGAGTGCAATTTATCATTTCCTTCGCCCAAATCGTGCAAAAAAAGTTTTCAGAATTTTCGATCATTGTTCAATTTTTCTTTTGATAGCAGGCTCTTACACTCCCTATTGTCTTGTGACATTGTCCACTGTACCTGCTTGGGGCTATACACTTTTTGCTGTTGTTTGGGCACTTTCAATTTTGGGAATTGTGCTGAATGCAATCAATATGTATAAATGGAAAGCTTTAAGCATGGTTTTATATCTGGCACTTGGTTGGTGCATTGTCATTGCTTTTGTCCCTCTTACACAAAATTTGAACATGGCAGGTTTTTGGTGGCTGCTTGCAGGTGGAATACTTTACACAGTTGGTGCCGTTTTCTTTGGACTAGGAAGAAAAATCAGATACATTCACAGCATTTGGCATCTTTTTGTCTTGTTTGGTAGCATCTGTCAGTTTGTCTCAATATTGTTTTATGTGATAATAAAATAAGTCGATCACTTCGACTTATTTTTTTCTTTAACTATCCAATGATCATCTTCAAAAAATAGTGTTTTGTTCGGTTTTAAATTTCTCTTAAACTTTTCATCTCCAAAGCCACAATCTTGAATTTCATACCATTCTTTTGCCACTCTTTGAGTGACTTCAAAGGTTTGTTTCATAAGTTTTTCAGAACGGCTCTTTTCATCTGGCAAAGTTTTGTCTATTTCAATAGGCTTGCAGATTGCAAAATAAAGTTTTGTTTTAAATTTTCCATTCTTTTTAGGTTTTCTTTTAAAAAGCACAACAAGAGGCAGAACTGGCACATCATTTTTAACAGCCATAGAAAACGCACCTCTTTTATAAGGCCTGATTTCTCTATATCCTGGCCATAACGAGCCTTCTGGATTATAAAGGACAGGTTTTCCTTTCTTAAGCAAAAAGCTGATATCTTCATTAAACTTTTTCATGCCAGAAATGCTTTCAGCTGGGATTGGAATTCCTCCCAACGAACGCAAGAAGAATCCTATCATAGGTCTTTTAATGTTTCTGTCGAGTGTTGTGAAATAGATTTTTCTCCAACAAAACAAATTTGAACCGACGCTTAAATCATCAAACAAATGCACGTGATTGCATGTGATAACAAAGGGTTTTCCTTTCAATTTCTTTTGATTTTCCACCCCAAAAGTCCACATATGATATTTCAAAACCATATAAGGATTGAAAACCATTATTGCAAGCGCCCTAAAAAACGCTGACCACATTCTGAAAAAAATGTTTCGTGGACGGAAGCTATAATTGCCATCAAACTGAACTTTTCTTTTTTCATTCTTGATTGTCAAAACATTGCCATCAAGCTGATCTGGTCTTTCTACACCATCTTTATCTATCATAATTTCTCCTTATCAGTATCTTCCTTCAAGTTCTATATCTTTAAAGAGTTCATCATTAAAAAAATCATAAATGCTGATTTCCAATGCTTGACAAAGGTCAAGAATTGTTCTTGTCCCCACATTCTTGCTTTTGCCATAAAAAATGCTTTTCAACGACCCAGCTGGCATGCCAGCCATGGTTGCAAGTTTGTTTGGAGTTATATTTCTCTCAACACAAAGTTTGATAATACGTTCACTTATTGCTCTATCAAGTATCATTTCATCCTCGCAGTTAAATCTTCTATTATTCTAACAAACTAACCTTATAAACATGGAAGACATATATTCTATTTAAACTTATTTGGAAATTTATATTAGTTGATTTGAACATTCAAAAATTTAAAAACTTAACCTTTAACGAATACTTAACATAAATATTCTTGATAGGAGATTTTTATGAGTAACTATTTTGGCACAGATGGCATCAGAGGAGAATATGGAAAAGCACTTACTGCAAATTTGGCATTTTCAATTGGAAATGCTTTAACGCAAATCAAAATCAAACCCAAAGTGATAATCGGACACGACACACGATTGTCTGCCGATCCACTGTTATTGGCTTTGAGTGCAGGGATTGTTCAAGGTGGAGGAAGTGTGATTAATGTGGGTACAATTCCAACTGCAGGCATCTCTTTTTTAACAGATAAAGAAAAGTTTGATTTTGGAATTATCATCACTGCATCCCACAATCCACCAAATTACAACGGAATAAAAATTTTTGACAGCAATGGGGTCAAATTATCTGATTCAAAAGAAAACTTTTTGGAAGAATTTTTCAAAAACAATTTCACAAGTGACACATGTGGTTCGTTTAAAGAAGATGAGAAATTTCAAAATAAATATATAAAGCATCTTTTAGACAGTGTATCTTGCCATATGGAAAACATGAAAATTTGTCTAGACGGAAGCAATGGCGCAAGCTATAAAATTGCACCAAAAGTGTTTAAAACACTCGGGGCAAAAATTTTCACTTATGCATGTAAAAATGATGGTGCAAAAATAAACACAAACTGTGGCTCACTTCACATTGAACATTTGACAAACAAAGTGTTGAAAAACAATGCTGACATTGGTTTTGCATTTGATGGTGATGCTGATCGTGTTGTTGCAGTCAGCAAATCAGGAAAAGTTTTTGATGGCGATAAATTATTGTATATTTTGGCATGTCACATGAAGGAACAAGGACTTTTGTATGCCAATTCAGTTGTTGGCACAAGCCACACAAACAGTGGAATTATGGTTGGGCTCAATCGACACAAAATAAACTTGATAAGGACTGATATTGGAGATAAATATGTCATTGAAGCCATGAATAAAATGAATTTGATACTAGGTGGTGAACAATCTGGACATATAATCATCAAGACTCATGCTCAAACTGGTGACGGAATTTTAACAGCTCTAAAAATATGTGAAATTATCAAGATAACAGGCAAGTCGTTGGATGAACTTTTTGATGCACAACTCATTCCACAAGCAAACATAAATCTTAAAGTTAAAGATAAGATCAAAATCTTAAACAATGAAAATCTTAAAAATTTGATAAACAAAATTGCAAATGAGATTGCCCCTGCAGGAAGAGTTATGGTAAGAGCAAGTGGAACAGAAGAAAAAATAAGAATCATGATTGAACATCCAAATTTGTCAAAAGCAAATTGCTATGCCAATCAAATCAAAACTTTGATAGACAAAATATAAGAAAAAACCACATTTTCATGTGGTTTTATGCTTTCTCTTTATCAATTTGCTCGGTCATTATTTTCATTATCTTGTCAATTTTTTTGCATTCTTTCTTATCTAAATTTTGTTTTAGGTCATTGACAATAACATAATCTTCTTTATTTTCGTAAAAATCAAAAAACTTTTGTGTTGGAACTAAAATATATTCCCTTCCATCTTTTTTGGATTTCTCTTTTGTGATAAATCCTTTCTTAATCAATTGCTTAACTTTGTAAGTTGCATTTGGTGAAGAAATGTCCAAAAAGTTTGCAAATTGTGAAACTGTTGGATTCCCCATAAGATAAATACATTCAAGACAAAAATATTCCGAAGATGACAACGATTCTTCTTTGTCACTGATTCTGTGGAACATGTTCTTGTAAATTATCAACTTTATCTTTTTATAAAACTTATTTACTGATTTTTTTAATTTCATATTTCCTTCTCAAAATTGAATGTATTTTAACATTATCCAGAAAGAAAAACAAGTGTTTTATTAAAAGTTTTTAACTATTTTACAAAATTGTTAAAATTTCTTTAACTTAAAATTTTATTTCTCAATGTTTTATATTCTTCATCTGTTATAACGCCATTTTCATGCATTCTTTCCAAATCTTCCAATTCCTGCTTAATTTTGTCTATATTATTGTTTGAAGGTTTGGAATCATCTGTGTTATCTTTAATTGTTTCGGCAGATTTCATTTCATTGATTGTGTTGTAAGTCAAAACTGCAAACACAATAGCAATTGCTCCTGCAGGCAATGTGCAAGCTCCAAAAATCACTCCCCAAACCAACAAAGTTGTGTTGTTTTCTTTAAGTTGTTTTTGGCTGTAATTTTCTGCCTTTCCCATTGCATTAGATCCAATGATCATAGGCACACCAAAAATTATACCTATCAACGTGATACATAACAAAATACCCACAATAAGCATAAAAATTCTCATTAAATTGAAATAAACTTTAACATCAACTTTCATATTTTCTCCTTACAAAATAAGTTTACAACAAATTTCGCAAAATGTCAATGTGAAAAAACTAATTTATTTTTATTATTAAATTTTATTGAAAATTTTTCTTTTTTATGTTAATATATAAGTGCAAAGATATCATGGTCCTATGGTCAAGTGGTTAAGACGCCACCCTCTCACGGTGGAATCAAGGGTTCGATTCCCTTTAGGACTACCAACCGAGCATAAAGCGAACTATTATTTCAAAGGTGGCTTTGCAATAACAATTTGGCTTTAAGAAAAACAGCATCTATCAAGGTGCTGTTTTTTGTTGTTTATATAATTGTTTTAACAAATCATAATTGTTTATTTCAAAACTTGTTTTACCTATCTTTAAAACATCTTTTACGATTTCAGCCTTTTTAACAAGCCAATCTGGAGCATTATTGATAATTCCGCTTCCAATTTCTCTATAAGCTAAATATGCCCCAATCAAGTATGGAATATCTTCTTTATAAATCTTTTGGTGCATTTTAAACTTTACGATATAAATATTGCTCTCTCTAGTTATTTTAGTGCTGTGATATTCAGCAATAATTTCATCTATTAAAATTTTTCGATTATCTATCTTCTTATCTTTGAAAAAGTCCTCAATTTGTTTATAGAAAATTAAATGTGTTATTTCGTGATAAATATTGTTTCTATTTATAATCGTTGCTATATAGTTTTCATTTTCAATAAAAGAGAATTTGCCCCCTAATTTCATATTATCAGCACTTATTGCTTCTTTAATCTCGTATGCAAACTTTGGTGCATCAATATTTTTTACATCTTCTATATTAGACAAAGCATAAAAATGAAATTCTGGTAAATAGCCAAAATATGATACAATTTTTTCTTTTTCTACTTCTGTGAGGGCTGTTTCGTTTATCATATTACCATTATACAAATAAAAACGCCTATAATCAAATATAAGCGTTTATTTTTTATATAAATTCATTATTGCTTCTTTTTGGTAAGGAGATAAAGTTTTTAAGAACTCTAATGTTTGTTTATCTTGTTTATATTGATTTATGTCATAAGAGAAAAATTCTTCTGGCGTAGATCCACACACTTCTATTATATCAAGTAAAACTGATAAAGATGGTTCAAAAGTTGTTTTACTGCTTTCCAGCAAATGTATATAACTTGCATTTTTACCTATTGCTAAACTCAATGCCCTTGCTGAGAGATTTGCTCTGGTTCTTATTATGCCTATTCTAGCAACAATTTCTTTTATGTCCATAACCGCCTCCATTTTTATACATATATTTTAATGGTTATAAGACTTTTTATGATTTAACTATACATAACAAAATGAATTATTATTCAATAATATATTTAATAATACTAGATATTTTTATAAAAATATGTTATAGTATATAAATATCGAGGTAATTGTGAAACAAGATGCTGAATTTGGTTTTAGATTTTTTGGATTATGCATACTGCCAATAGTAATTGCAATGATTTTTGCTGGCTACATATCTCAAATAAATTCTATTATAATAATGGGATTTGTAATGCTTGCATTTTGCTTGGGCTCCATACTGATTTCGATACTTATAAAAATAAATAAAACCAAAAAAGAAAGAGAACTGCAAGAAGCCATAATTAAATCAAATATATCACAAATTGATAATCTAACACCATATATGTTTGAAGAATGGGTCGCAAGACTTTTAAGAAATATGGGTTTCAAAGCCACAATAACAAGAAAGTCGGGAGATTATGGCATAGATGTTATTGCTGAAAAAAATCAAACTCAAACAAAAATAGGAATACAAGTCAAGAAATACAATAAGTCAGTCGGCATAAAGGCGGTGCAAGAGGTTATTTCTGGAATGAGTTATTATGATTGTAATGAAGGCTGGGTTGTTACATCGGCGAATGACTTTACCCCAGCAGCAAAAAACCTTGCAAATAAAAGAAATATAAAACTTATAACTAGAAATGATTTGGCTATGATATTAAATAAACTATCTAATCAAGTTTAAAAGGATTATATATGAAAAACAAATTAAGAATTATTATTTTATTAATGATCATACTACTGCCTATGACGTTTTTGTGTGCTTGTTCAAACGATAATAATGACACAGTTGATGAATTTAAAATTGAAATTGTTGGCATAACACCACCACATAGTAGCGAAATCGATTTTAAAACCACTCATAGCATATTATTTAGGTTTTTATATACTGAAGAAATGTTTAACTATGAAATAAGGAATTCTTCTGCTGGCTTATTATTTTATCTTTCTATAAATGGTGGCGAAGAGAAACCCCTACAAAATGGAAATGTAAATCTAATGTATGGTATACCTTACGGTAATGGAAGCCGAATTTTGGCTTTCAAGCCAAATGAGTATGTTTATTTTTATATGGCTCTTGAACCAAACCATTATGAAATAAACTTTAAATTATATTATGCTGACTATTCGCCTTATAAATTGTTAGAAACCTGCAAGGTTGTCTTTGATATAGAATAACTTGATGGGCGACCCATTATTTCAAAAACAACTTTCACTTTTATCACATCCAAAAGCATTATATATTTTATATATAAAAATCGAGCAAAACCTTTAATGAGTAATGCTCGTTTATTTTTGCCGACAAACCCCATACACCCCTAAAGATTATAAGAGTATTTAGAGAGTAAATTTTCAAACGACCTATATTTTTAAACTCAACTGCTTTGATTTGGAGTTTAGAGAGTTTTCTCCCTATAGGTGCTAAAAGTTGCTGGAGTTTCAAACTATTGCACATTGTTCAATGCGTAGATTATGTTATGGCTCTTCGTTTTACTTAACTACTTCCGCCACCGATAGCGTGTGAATTGTTTCGGTCTTTTAAAAGAAATTTCGTTCTCAACTGCTTCGACTTATCGTTCTATTGAGTTCGCCCTCAGCCAACTAGTGCTATGATGCACGGACTATCTATACCCCGTCCATAATTGACTGCTCCCGACTTTCGTCTATAGACTTCCAACCCAGATTGTTATTTATACACCTCGCTGTGTGGTGCTCTTAGTGGTGCGTTTTGTGGGCACACCACCGTCAATTCACAACGGTTACTAACCGCCTTAGACGACATCGTCATTCAGCCGAACCGCTACCTGCACTTTAAATCTAAATTATTGCAATTTATTTGTCCCTTTCTTCCTTTAGCTTTTCTTCTATGACTTCTAGTTCTTTTCTAGCATCTTCATCGGTATCTTGTATTGATCTTAGATAATCAATGTAGAGTGCTTTATTTTGCTCGATAAATGGGGTTATAAGGTCTTTTATAAGGCAAGCAAAGGAATTTACTTGTTTATGGCTTATTTTCACTTGATTGTGTGTAAACAACCATATCAGCCTGCTTTGACCAGAACTTTTTATTGTATTCTTTTATCTTGTCTTTGTTGTTCTTTCGCCAGTTCTTGTAATAATCTCGGCGAGCCTGAATAAGTTGTTCGTTTTTAGTAGCCATAAAATTTACCCCTTTTATCTTTTCTTTTTGCTTGACAAAATTGTTACATTGAATTATAATAGTAACAGATTTTGCTTATATAAATATTATATAGGTAAAATAAAATTTGGTATAAAAAACAAAAGAAAAGTAACAAAAAAGATACAAGGGGTTTGAATTATGAAAGAATGTAACACTATTGGAGAGAGAATTAGAGCATTAAGAGAAGAGAAAGGACTTACTCAACAGCAACTTGCAAAAGCACTCTACACTTCAAGAGTAAATGTCAATTATTGGGAGAATGACGAGAGAAATATAAAATCAGACATTATAATTGCTTTGGCTGAGTTTTTTGATGTATCGTGTGATTATCTTCTTACTGGCATCAGTTCAAAAAATATAGGCATATATAGAGAATTTGGCTTAGATGATGATGCTGTCAACAATATTAAGACTGTAGAAAAACATTTTAAAGGTTTAACCAATAAATTTATAAAAAACAATAACTTTATTTTCTTAATGAATAGCATAAGAGAACATATAAAATATCAGTGTAAAAATCACGATATTAAAGAAAAAAAGGAAATTCAAAATGCTCTTATATTGGAAGCGGGCTACAAACAACTTTGTCATAATGAACTTGATGATATTTTAGGAACTATGGTTTGGGAGGCTAAAAAATGAATGTTGTTATTTATGCTAGGTTTTCATCTCATCATCAAACAGAACAAAGCATTGAGGGACAATTAAAAGAATGTTATGACTATGCTCGAAGAAATAACTACACTGTCGTTGGCGAATACATTGATAGAGCCATTTCTGGAACTACTGACAATCGACCAGAATTTAAAAGAATGATTGTTGACAGCAAAAGTCATTTGTTTCAAGGAGTATTAGTTTACCAACTTGATAGATTTGCTCGTAACCGTTATGACAGTGCTACATACAAAGCCAAATTGAAGAAAAACGGAGTTAAAGTAATTTCGGCTCGAGAAAATATAAGCGATGATGCGAGTGGCGTTTTAATGGAAGCAGTGCTTGAGGGAATGGCTGAATATTACAGCAAAGAACTAGGACAAAAAGTAATGCGAGGTATGAAAGTGTCTGCATCCAAATGCTTGAGCACTGGCAGTTATATTCCACTAGGTTATAAGATCGTTGACCGCAAATATGTGATAGATGAACACGGAGCGGAAGCGGTCAAATACATATTTGAAAAATATGCTACTGGAACACCTATTGTTGAAATCAATCAATATCTAAATGATAACCACTACAAAACATCTCGTGGCGGAGATTTTAATAAAAACTCTTTAAGAAGAATACTGAGCAATAAAAAATATATAGGCATCTATAAATATAGCGATGTAATCGTGAAAGATGGCATTCCTAGAATAATCTCCGATGAATTGTTTAATGAGGTTCAAAAACGCCTTGTAATCAATAAAAAAGCCCCAGCAAGAACAAGGGCTAAAGAAGATTACATATTAACAACAAAATTGTTTTGCGGTCATTGCAGAAGCCTTATGACTGGTGCTAGTGGAACTTCTCATACTGGAGAAAAACATAGTTACTATATATGCAATAAAACAAAGGTTAAACAATGTGGTAAGAAGCGAGTAAAAAAGAATTACATTGAAGATTTAGTTATACAACATTGTCGCTCAATTCTTACTGATGACAACATAGAAATAATTGCCAAAGCGGTGGCGGAGGCTTGCCAGAATGACGCTCAAAACACTATAATAAAGCATCTTGAGAAGATGTTAAAAGAAAACGAAAAGGCTGTAGAAAACCTATTTAAAGCCCTTGAAAGCGGTGCTATTGTAGAACAAATAACAAGTCGTATTCAAGAGAAAAACAAAGAGCATTTAGAGTTAGAAAAGCAAATGGCGGCGGAACGAAAGAAAGGCACTATTTTAACCAAGCCACAAGTTAAGTTCTTTTTAAAGCAACTACAAAAAGGCAACGACAAAGACATCAAAGTTCGCAAGGCTATAATCTCAGTATTTGTAAATGCTATCTACCTTTACGATGATAAAGTAACATACATTTTAAATGCTGGTAACGAGCAAGTAACAATCACTGATGACTTACTCGATGAAATAGAAACATCAGCCCAAAGTTCTCTTATTAACTCACTTGGACTACCAAATATATTACATTCTTGTCACATCTCATTGAAAATGAGTTTTTTCATTATTAAAGTATTAAAAAACTAAATGGTTACATCAAAAATCTTCTAGGAGAAAAGAAAAACAAAATCCCTTATGATTACAAATCTTAAAACACCAAGGTAAATAAAAACACACTTTGAAAAAGTGTGTTTTTATTATTTTTCCAATTCATAAAGACTCATCAGATAATCAATGTTTGATTGTTTATCTTTTGGAATTGCAATAAGTTGAATTGTGGTTGTATTAATAACGGTTATTGTAACTTCATTGTCATTAAAAAGGTCATTATCCATATCCAAAAATTTAATTATGTTGTTTCTTTCATAAGTCCATCTTGATATTACTGGTAAATTTACTTCATCAGCTCCAATCAATGTCATTACAAATTGACCATTCTTTGCAAATTCCCAAGTTCCAAATGTTGCATGCCCTGGAATTTCTACATCAGGAGTTCCATCATTATAATGTAATAAATCTCTTTTACAAACAAATTTTCCCATAACAAAAGAATCAACTCTGTAAGACAAATTCAAAGACTTTGTTTCATATTTTATGGTCAAATGTTTTTCACCAATAGCTGTTGTGTCAAAGTTCTTAATCATGTCACTTGTTATAGAAATCTCTGTTGTATTGCCATTATTAAGTGTAACCACCAACTTTGAATTCATAGCATCAAATTCTTCATTTAACAAATAATCTGTTTTAACATTCTGTGTTAAATCAATTCTTTTGACTGCTACTGGATCTTCATTGTTATTGCAAGCTGTCAATCCCAAAACAGCACACAAAACCAACGCAGGCAAAACAAAAATTTTCGCAAATTTTTTCATTTAATTATCCCCTTTTCTTTTGATTTCAACTCATTATAGCACGGGGGGGGGACTTGTCAACATTTTTTACAAAAATAAGCGAAATTTTCAGATTTATTTTGATAATAAGAAAAAAATTGCTATAATCTTTTCATGATAAAACTAACTTGGTATGGGACAGCAACAATTTTGCTTGAAATTGATGATGAAAAATTGTTGTTTGATCCTTTCTTCAGAATGAATAAAAAATTGGAACAACCACAGCTTAAAGAATTTTGTGACGTGGATTATATTTTCAACACTCACCCACATTTCGATCATTTGTGTGACCTTCCAAAAATTTTGAAAAACACAAAAGCAAAAATTTATGGAACCCCAACCATGTATTTAAGATTGGAGACTCAATCTGTTGATGTTGACAACAAAACAGAAATTCTGTGTCCTCATGAAACTTTGAAAACAAAAAATACAACAGTTTCTTTGCATAGAAGCAAACATGTGACAAACAACTTGGGTATAATTTTGAAAACTGCATTCAGAATCATTTTCAAATTTCAATTTAAAAAAGCAATAAAAATTTTGAAAACTCACAACAATTTCAGAATGGGTGGAGATATTGTTGCATTTGAAATAAATGCTCAAAACAAAAAAATTCTTCTTTTTGGATCTGCTGGTTTTGATGAAAAAGCGATCTTACCAAAAAATGTTGATATTTTGATTTGGCCTTATCAAGGAAGAACGCATATGGCAAAATATTCTCTGCCAATAATTGAAAAAATAAATTCAAAAATGGTGATTCTTGACCACTTTGATGACGCCTTTCCACCAATAACTGGAAAAGTTGACACAAAAAAATTTATGAAAATAATGTCAAAAAAACATCCTGAAATCAAGGTTATTTTGCCAGAATTTAAAAAATCTATAATTTTATAAAAAAATAAAATAGGCAATCGCCTATTTTTTTAATCTTGAGCTTTTAAAGTTGCAACTGCGTTTTTTCTGTTTTTACTGTTGTAAACATAAGAACCACTCACCAAAATGTCCACCCCGTTTTCAATAAGTTTTTTTGCCGTTGTGACATTCACTCCACCATCAAACTCAATTTTAAATTTCAAATTGTTTGAAGTTCTAAATTCGTCTATTTCTTTAACTTTGTCTATCATTTCAGGAATCAAAGCTTGTCCACTTGCACCCGGTTCA
This sequence comes from uncultured Christensenella sp., assembly GCA_949841595.1. GTDB lineage: Bacteria > Bacillota > Clostridia > Christensenellales > UBA1242 > Caccovivens. The sequence goes on from CATKZB010000003.1 coordinate 60,082, forward strand.
ACCCCCATGACAAGCACAACATCACAATTGAAAACGAATGAACGAATTTCTTTAAACTGAGTGTTGGGTTTCAATGAAATCCCCACCAATGTGTCATTTTCTTTGATAAAGTTTATTGCATTCACCAAATCTTGTTTGTTTTCAAAAGCTTCATAATGCACTGTAAGAATGTTTGCGCCAGCTTCAATATATTTTGGGATATCAACACTAGGTTCATCCACCATCAAATGCACATCCAACATAATAAGGCTGTTTCGATTGATATTTTTTACCAAATTGTAGTCAAAACTATTTTTAGGCACAAAATTTTCATTCATAATGTCACAATGCAAAAAATCTGCAATCCCCTGCATTTGTTTTGCATATTCAATTATATTTTGAAAATCATTTATTGGATCTGTTGAAACAGAGACATCCACATTTCTTTTCATATTTTCTCCTTAAAATAATTTTACCAAATTTATTTAATTTTTCAAAACCATTTGATATTTTTTATTGTTTCCACCAATTTTTGATAATTTTGATAGCGATCCTTAGATATTTCCCCACTTTTTACAGCTTTAATAACTGCGCAGTCTTTGCTGTTTATATGCAAACATGATTTATATTTACACCTTTCTGCAAACTTTAAAAATTCGGGATAATAGTCTTTGATTTCACTTTCTTTAAGATTCAACAACTTTTCGTCAAGTTTGGAAAACCCTGCTGTGTCTGCCAAATATTTATTTTTGCCAAACCTGAAAAGCTGAACAGTTCTTGTAGTTTGTTTTCCTCTTTCAATCTTTTTGCTGAATGTGTCCACCTTTGTAACGTTATCTTTTTTTAACGCATTTATGATTGAAGATTTGCCAACAGCACTTTGTCCTGCCAAAACGCAAATTCCTTTTATTTCTTTTTCCAATGCTAAAACACTTTCATCCAAACTAGAAAAAATCAAAACTTTTGCAATTTTTTCATATATTTTTGCAATCTTTTCACAAAATGATTGGTTTAAATCAGATTTGTTGATGCAAATCACAGGTTCTATGTTGTTAAGCTTGCAAAACAAAAACATTTTATCAACAGTGTATAAATCGGGTTTTGGCACAGGTGCAACCACAATAAACATCTTGTTAATGTTTGCAACTGGTGGACGAATTAAGATGTTTTTTCTTTCGCCCAATTTGCAAATGGCAGAATCTTCATCCAAAAAGACTTTATCTCCCACAAAAATTCCGTCTTTTTTAAGAATTTTTCTTGCCACACAATCAACAACATTTCTGGTTTCTAATTCAACACTGAAAATATCAGCCTGTTTTTTTAACACCAATCCCTTAATCATTCTTTGCTCCCACACGATTTCTAAGTTGACCACATGCCCCTTCAATATCTTCACCCATAGTTCGCCTTACTGTTGCACTGATTCCCAGTTTTTCAAGTTTTCCAGCAAGTTGATATGCTCTTTTTCTCGTTGCCCCCAAAAGTTGTTTTTCTTTGACAGAGTTGAGTGGAATCAAGTTGACATGACAAGAACGCCCCTTCAAAATCGAAGCAAGTTGTTCAATTGTTTTGTCATCGTCATTTTTGCCACTAATAAGAGAGTATTCAAAAGCAATTCTTCTTCCTGTCTTATCAAAATAATAATCACAGGCACTTAAAATCTCTTTGATTGAATAAGCATTCGCAATTGGCATGATTGTTTTACGGAGCTCATCATTTGGTGCATGAAGAGATATTGTCAACGTCACAGAAAATCCATCATCTGCCAACTGATAAATTTTGGGAACAATCCCACATGTGGAAAGCGAAATGTTTCTTTGGCTTATGTTGAGTCCTTCTTCAGCTGAAACCAACCTCAAAAATTTTGCCACATTGTCATAATTATCCAATGGTTCTCCACAGCCCATAAGCACCACATTGGTCACTTTTCTTTCCTTTAAAGTTCCACCAAGGTATTTATTGAAAAACAAAACTTGTGACAAAATTTCCCCTGCAGATAAATTTCTTTGAAGACCATTAAGTGTTGAAGCACAAAATTTGCACCCCATACGACAGCCCACTTGTGTTGAAACACAAACCGTGTATCCATATTTATATTTCAACAAAACACTTTCAACAATGCTTCCGTCTTCAAATTTGATGGCAATTTTTTGTGTTTCATCCTTGCTCACAAGATGCGCCACAATTTCAAACTTTATATAATCATTTTCAATTTTTTCTTTAAAGATTTTTGGCAAATTTGAAATTTCTTCCAAAGTTTTACCCAAAGTGCAGGCTTCAAAAAGTTGTTTTGCTCTGTACGCCGGTTCGTTGAGATTTTTTACATATTCGCAAACTTCAGCATAGGTCATGTCTTGAATCATACGTTTGCCACCCTTGTTTTAAAACGATAGCCATTTAAAAAGACATTAGCATCCAAAACCTTTCCACCTGAGGCTTGACACTTCAAAATTTCAAAGACTCCATCACTTGCCTGAACCAAAAATCTCTTTTTGTTTGGAATTATTTCCCCAACATTTGCATCTATGGTCATATCAGCAACCTTTGCCTTATAAACTTTTATTCTGTCTTCCCCCAAAGTAAAGAAAGCAACTGGACTTACAACATATGCTCTTGTTTTGTTGACCAAACTTTCAACAGGCATAGAAAAATCAAGCAGTGCATCTTCTTTTTGTATAAGTTTAACAAAAGTTGCTTTTTCATGTTCCTGTGGCGTTCTTTTGGCAGTTCCGTTTTCAATTTTTATTAATGTTTCCATCAAAAGTTCAAGACCAATTTTTGCAAGTCTTGGCATAAGAGAAAGATAATCTTCATCTGGCATGATTTCAACTTCTTTTTGAACGAAAATATCTCCATCGTCCATCCCCACTTCAGTTTTCATAATGGTAACACCAGTTTTTTTATCACCATTTAACAATGCCCCTTGAATTGGCGTTGCTCCACGATATTTTGGCAGCATTGAAGGATGAACATTGATGCATGGTTTGATTTCCAACAATTTTCTTGGCAAAATTTTGCCATAAGATGCTGTGACACCCAAATCGTAATCAATCTTCTTGAATTCTTCAATATATAAAGATAATTTTTCAAATTGGTAAACTGGCAGATTATGAGCTTTTGCAATTTCAACAATATGTGGTGTGACAAGTTTCTTTCCCCTGCCTGCTGGTTTATCATTTTGGCAAACCACTCCAACAACTTCAAAGCCGTTTTCCAACAATCCATTCAAAACAATTTCAGAAAAAACTGGAGTCCCAAAAAACAAAATTTTCATCTAATTAACTCCTTTTTTGGTTTTATAACTTTTACCTTCATCTGTCAGATCCACAAAAAGCACTCCGTCCAAATGGTCAATTTCATGACATATACATCGTGCAACATAATCTTCGCCTTCAAACTCAAACTTTTGTCCATTTCTGTCAAAAGCTTCAATTTTCACATACTTAGGTCTTTCCACATCAGTATAAAATCCAGGAACACTCAAACATCCTTCACTTTTTTTGACTTTTCCTTTGGTTTTGAGAATTGTTGGATTGACAATTTCAAGATATTCACCAGGTTCAGTTTCCACAATAACTGCCCTACGCAAAACTCCCACTTGAACAGCTGCAATTCCCATTCCATTTTTTTCCACCATTGTTGTTTTCATATCGTCCAAAAGTGACGCCAAAGAAGAATCAAAACTCACAACAGGTTTTGATTTTTTTCTTAAAGTTTCATTTCCAAGTTCAACAATTTTTCTTGTTGCCATAATCACTCCTTAACTCAAATTGTTTGGATTTATTTCAAAGAAAACAGAACTTTTTGTTTTCTCGTCCACACTTTCAAAGATTTTCTTTTCGATTTCGTCAGCTTTATCAAGTTTGAATCTCATCATGATTTGATAACGAAATTTGTTTTTGATTTTGTTTAGTGGAGCTTTCATAACATCCAAATAAACAAACTCATTTTGATATTGTTCTTTAATTTCTTTCACCTTATTATAACACAGTTTGCATTCTTGTGCCACAATATTTTCGTTTTCATGAGAAAATAAAATTCTGACAATTCTGGCATAAGGTGGAAAGTTTGTAACTTTCCTTAAATTGACTTCTTTTTTGAAAAATCCTTTATAGTCATAATTTGTTGCAAAGCGATAAACATAATGTCTTGGGCTGTAAGTTTGCAAAATAACTCTCCCTTGTTTTTCACTTCGTCCTGCACGCCCTGAAACCTGAGTGATAAGTTGAAAAGTTCGTTCGATGCTTCGGAAGTCTGATTGATAAAGGCTTTGGTCTGCATCAATGATCCCAACAAGCAAAACATCTTCAAAATCATGTCCCTTTGCAATCATTTGAGTCCCCACAAGAATTGCAGGTTTGGTGTTTTTAAATTCATTCAAAATTTCTCGGTGACCGTTCTTTTTTGAAGTGGTGTCATTGTCCATTCTCAAAATTCTCACTTCTGGGAAAAGTTTGTGTAATTCTTCCACCACTCTTTCTGTGCCAACAGCGCCTTGCTTAATGTCTTTGCTTCCACAACTTGGGCAGATATCAAGTGCTTTGAATCTTTTTCCACAATAATGGCATTTCAATCTATCTTCAAAACGATGATAAACAAGTGAAACATCACAATCGGTGCATGTCGCCACATAGCCACATTGGCGACATCTTTGAAAAGAAGAAAATCCCCTTCGGTTGATGAAAATCATGGCCTGTTTTTTCTGTTCAACAATGTTTCTAAGTTCATAGATAAGTGGAATAGAGAAAATTTGGTTGTTTCCTTGTTGCATCTCTGTCAACATGTCAATAACAACAATTTTAGGCATTTCCATGCCATTAACTCGGACTGGCATCTCCACCAATTGAAATTCCCCATCTATTGCTTTTGAATAACTCTCAATTGATGGCGTTGCACTGCCCAAAACCAAGGTGCAATCGTTGTAGTTTCTTCTAAATTCAGCCACCATGTGAGTGTCATATCTTGGATTACTTTCAGAGATATAGCTCTGTTCGTGTTCTTCGTCTATAATGATAATTCCTAAATTTTCAAGTGGACAAAAGATTGCAGATCTTGCACCCACAACCACCTTTGCTTGTCCAAAGAAAATACGCTTCCATTCATCAAAACGCTCGCCGGCAGAAAGCCCACTGTGAATAAGTGCCACATTGTCGCCAAAACGGGCTTTAAAATTTGCCAAAACTTGTGGAGTGAGCGAAATTTCTGGCACAAGCATAAGTGCAGTTTTTCCACGTTCAAGCTGACGCTCAATCAAATTCATATAAACTTCAGTCTTTCCACTTCCTGTCACGCCATGAAGCAAATATGTTTTGTTTTCGCAGATTGAATCAACAGCTCTCTGTTGCAGTGGCGTAAGTTTTTTCACATCTTTTTTCATAACATCAAAAGCTGGTGCACGCAGTTCTTGATTTTCTTCCACAAGCACAACGCCCTTTTTTACCAAAGCATTGAGTGCTGCATAACCAAACATATTTGAAACATCAGCAAACTTTTGTGATTGATTTTCTTGCAAAAATCCGACAATTTGAAGTTGTTTTCCTGCCCTTGCAGAAGGCATTTCAAATTCTGGAGCAAGTTTGACATATCTGACAACAAGTTCTTTCACTTTGTCAGTGCGCATTTCGCTTGGCAAAAACAATCTTAAAATGCTGGCAAGCTTAAGGTGCAACTTTTCAGCCATATATTTCATAAGTTCCAACATTTCTTTTTTTATCACAGAAAAATTTTCAATTTTTTGAAGAATTGGCTTAACTTTGTCTTCGTCATAACTGCAAGAATCGCAAATGTCAACAATAAATCCTTGAAGATTGCGACTTCCAAACGGAACAATCACTCTTTCTCCAACAGCCACCTGCATATCGTCAGGGATTTGATATTCAAAAACTTTGTCCAAGGCTTTTGCATCTTGGTCAATTATGATTTTGGCAAACAAACACAACACTCCAATAAAAAATTCTACTGCACTTTTTCAGCAGTAGAATTATAACACAAAAACCTTTCCAAATCAATCATTTATATCGCTTGGAGCAATTTTACCTTCATAGATTTCGTCAAGTGCAATGCTGATTGCTTTTTTGTCAGCAGTTGCAAGTTCAGTTCTGCGAACAGTTTCAATTTCTTTAGCTCTTTTTGAAGCAAGAATTGAAAGGACATATTTGTTTCCGTTTGCTTTTTGTGCAAGAGTATCAATAGGTGGTTCAATCATCATAATATCATTCTCCTAAAATTTAATCGTGACTATTTTAGCACACACTTGCAAAAAAGTAAAGTCTTTTGTTTGGATTTTAACGCAAATTTTTGCTTATCAGCTGACAAAACCGAGAGAAATCAAAAGTGCACGGTTTATTTCTTTCATTTTTCTTTCGTCAAGCACCGTGATTTTGTCTTTCAATCTCCTTTTGTCAAGAGTGCGAATTTGCTCCAAAAGCACCACCGAATTTTTTGGTAAATTATATTCAGCAGATGAAAGTTCGATGTGAGTTGGAAGTTTTGCTTTTGAAAGTTGGCTGGTTATTGCCGAAACAATGACTGTTGGGGAATATTTGTTTCCGACGTCGTTTTGGATGACAAGCACAGGGCGAATTCCACCTTGCTCACTCCCAACAACGGGACTAAGGTCAGCAAAATATACATCTCCTCGTTTAACTAAATTCTCCATTTTCCTCGCCAAGCTTTTTTTGAAAGTCCAGAAGATCGGCAAGTTCCAAGTCAGAAAGTTCTTGATAAACCTGCTTCATTTCATCATAGACAGAAGAGTTTTGCTCTTCCATTCTCATTCTATGTTGATCACCCCAAATTGTTGTTTGCACGACAAAATTTTCAAGACTGCCATAATTTTCTTCAATTTCTTTAAGCCTTTTTTCCAATTGGTGAAAAACATTTTTATCCATAAAAATATCTCCCGTTCATCAAGATTTTATACAATATTGTGTTTATTGTAGAAAATTTTATTCTTTAGTTAAACAAAATAAAAAAAGCGTCAATCAATGTGACACTTTTCTTGCAAAAACAACTTATTCAACAACAACCACAGCTCCGACAACACTTTTCTGATGAGAAATTGAAATGTCGATTTTTTTAGCTTTTAAGGCTTCAAAGCGTTTTAATGCGTTTCCATGCAGTTTAATGAATGGAAAACCTGTTTCTTTGTGACAAAGCTCGATTTCTTTGAAAGAAATTTCACCTGCCGAAACATCCAAAGCTTTGAAAACAGCTTCTTTCACAGCCCACAGACTTGCCACTTTCAATTTGAAATCACGCTTAAATTTTTGTATGTAATCTATTTCACTTTGAAGAGCAATTTTTGAGAGCAATTTTTCTTCATTTCTTATTTTTTTGACTTCTTGCAAATCAAATCCAATCATCATTTTCTCCTTCGTAATTTTTCAGTGCGTTGTTGCTGGCTTTTTGTGCCACACTGTAATCATACCCCTTATACACCAAATGTGCAACACATTTCTGTTTCGTTTTTGTAGATTTTTCACGATTTTTAACGAATTTTTCTGCCAGCTTAGTTGCTTTTTCAATTTCGTCCTCTTCGTCCACCGTTTCAAGCAAACTTTCCACAATCTCACTTGAAATCCCTTTTTCACGAAGCTTGTTTGCAATGGCACGTTTTCCTTTGCTGGCTGTCAGACTTTCAAAATAATTCTTTGCAAACCTTTCGTCATCAACAAACCCATATTCCCTAAGTTTTTCGACAGTCTGCTCGATTATCTGCCAATCAAACGCTTTTTTCTTTAAATAGTCCTTTATGCCCTTCTCACTCACCACATAACGTTCCATATAACCAACAGCCATGTCAAAAGCAAGTTTTTCGTCATTTTCTTTTTTTATTCGGCTAAATTCGACAGCATCCACCATTTGACCTGTTTTGAAACCATATCTTGCCAAAGTTTCGTCAAGAAAAATCCCAAACCACTTTTCATCAACATATATATGGAAACGATTTGTGCTTCCAATTCGCTTAATTTTTGTTATTATCATTTATTCTCCCTTAAATCATATTGCTTTCGTGGGAACACTATCAGATTACCTCCCGTACATCTATTCAAAACAAATTTAGGTAAAAAACTACTAATATATTCTTCTTCTAATGAATAAATGTCTTTAGTAAAATAAGCATATATTCTTGTGGTATCCAAATGTCTAAAACTATCAATTGACAACTTTGATGTCGTTACAGCATGCCACGGAAATATCAATCTGTCAAATTCTTTTTTCGATTGCCAATGAGAACATATTCTCTTAGCTATATTATCAGTTGTTCCAACATAAATCTGTTTATATTCATCTAAAACCATTATATAATAACCGGATTTAAACATTGCATTATTTAAATCAAAAATTTCTTCAAATTCTTTATTATTTTTTAAAAATTTATCAATTTCTTCGTCGAACTCTTTTTTATTTAAAGATGAAAAATATTGCATATTTAATTTATAATTTTCCTTAACCTCAGACTCTTGTATTCTACACCAATCTTTACTATACAACCTGCCTTCAATAGATTCTTCAAAATCGTAATTATTTAATCTCTTAAGATATTTAGATTCGTATAACTTAATCTTTTCTTTATCTTTTTTATTTAGTTTGTAAATATGACATAGTATTTTTTCATGTCTATCATTTCGGAATTTTTTAGCTTTTTCTAAAATTTTTTTTGCATTAGTTTGAATTCTTTTTTGTTTGCTAGATAATTTATCACAATTATCATAAAATTTTAGCAGAGCTGTTAAATAATTAAGCAAAAATATTTTAGGATATTTTTCATAATCTAATAAAACCATTTCCACAAAAAATGGCAATGAGACTTTATTGTTTGGCAAACAATATTCATTTTCTACAAGTTTAAAATCATATTTTCGTCTTTGAAATTCCATACCAAAATGCTTTATTTTTTGAATCATTTAAGCACCTCGCTGGCTGTTTTGGTATACATTCTCACAAGCCCACCAGCACCAAGTTTTATTCCACCAAAATATCTTACCACAAAAACACAAACATCTTGAATGTTTTTCTTTTGCAAAACAGACAAAATAGGTCTGCCAGCCGTTCCACCTGGTTCGCCATCGTCCACAGCCTTTTCCAAAAATGGAGAAGAAAGAGAATATGCAAAACAAATATGTGTGGCTTTTTTGTGTCTATTTTTAAGCTCATTTAATGCCTTTTGCACTTCTTCCACTGTTTTGCAATGCAAACAATATCCAATAAATTTTGATTTCTTTTCAATCAACTCAACTGTTTTGTCAAATTCCATCAATCTTCCAATCCAAAAATATAATCCATAGAGACATTGAAATACTTTGCATACATCAACAAAATTTCAATGCTAGGTTCTCTAAGTCCCCTTTCCCAACGTGAAATTGTTGTATGACTTGCCATTAAAACTTGTCCTAATTCATTTAAAGACATGTTTTTGTTTAATCTTAATTCTCTTAATTTTTCACCAATAGTTTCCATAATTTTCTCCTTGTGTATGAAAATTATAACAAACCAAAAATAAAATTACTTTGATTGAACCAATTGGTACATAAATTATTTTAACATATTTGGCACAAAAAGCAAAATATTAAAAATAAAAAGTGATAATGGACATAAGTAATTTTGTAATTTTTCTACTATTTTACAATGATTCAGTAATCTATAAATTTTGATTTCTTCTCAATATACTCAACTATTTTGTCAAACTCCATCAATCTTCCAATCCAAAAATATAATCCATAGAGACGTTGAAATATTTTGCATACATCAGCAAAATTTCAATGCTAGGTTCTCTAAGTCCCCTTTCCCAACGTGAAATTGTTGTATGACTTGCCATTAAAACTTGCCCTAATTCATTTAAAGACATATTTTTATTCAATCTTAATTCTCTTAATTTTTCACCAATAGTTTCCATAATTTTCTCCTTGTATGAAAATTATATCAAACCAAAAATGAAATTACTTTGATTTGTCCAATTGGACAAAAGAAATTTTAAAATACAAAAAAACATCAAAAATAAAAAGTGGAAACAATTTCCACTTTCTTTCTAACAAACTTTAACTTTGATAAAGTTTTTCTTTCCTTTTTTAAGCAATGCCCCGTCGCCTATGTCGTCTGCTGAGATGCTTTGTGCAAAATCAGAAACTTTTTCATTTTTAAAAGTTATTGCTCCACCTTGAACAAGACGTCTTGCTTCGCTCTTTGAAGGTGCAAGCCCTGTTTTAAACAAAACATCACAGATGTTCATTGGAAACTCGGCTTTTGCAATTTCCACAACAGGTGCATCATCTCCCCCATTCGCAAACAGGTTTTCGCTCATGTTTTGTGCTGTTTTTGCATCTTCTTCCCCACGAACAAACTTTGTCATTTCAAAAGACAAAACTTTTTTTGCATTCACAATGTCTTTTGCAATCATTTCTCTTACCGTTGACATTGGAATGTCTGTGAAGAGTGCAAACATCATCTCAACACAAGCATCTGGCGTTTGATAAACCCCTTGATAAAAATCATAAGCAGAAATTTTGTCTTTATCAATCCAAATTGCGCCTTTTTCTGTCTTTCCCATTTTCTTTCCATCTGGAGTCATCAAAAGTGGATTTGTTGCACCCACAAGTTGAACATTTGTTCCATTTGCAAAATTCAGTTTTCTTTGAAGTTCCACTCCTGCAACAATGTTTCCCCATTGGTCTTGTCCACCGTATTGCAAAACACAGCCATGAGACCTGTTGAGATGAACAAAGTCATATGCTTGCATAAGCATGTAACCCATTTCAAAGAAAGTCAAGCCCCCTTCTTCAATTCTGTTGGCATAAATCTCATTTGAGAGCATTTTGTTCACATTGAAATGAACGCCAATATCTCTCATAAAATCAACATAATCATATCCCTTAAACCAATCAGCATTGTTGACAATGATTGCAGGATTTTCTCCGTCAAAATCCAAAAACACCTTCAATGTGTTCTTTATTTTTTCTATATTTTTTTCGACATCTTCTTTGGTGAGCATCTTTCTCAACTCTTGTTTGCCACTTGGGTCACCAACACATGCTGTTGCCCCACCCATAAGAAGAACAACCTTATGCCCTGCTTTTTGAAAACGTCTTAAAATGCAATATGGCACACAATGCCCAATATGCAAACTGTCTGCTGTTGGATCTGTCCCTTCATATAATGTGATTGGCTTGCCACTTTCAAGAAGTTTCTTTAAAGCCTCTTCATCTGTGCATTGATACAAAAGCCCTCTTTCCTTTATTGTGTTAAACAAATTTGTGTCAATCTTACTCATCTTTCACTCCTTAACAAAAAAGCACACTCTTCCTGATTTTTAGGACGAAGTGTGCATTCGTGGTACCACCTAAATTCAATTGGGAAAATCTCAACTCCGTTTAACGCTGACACGAAAAACAAAAGTTTTTCTAAACAGCCTCTGTCGTTGTTTTCTTCTCCCAATCCTTATTTGCCATTCGCTGGCATCTTGCGCAAAACTTGAAACGACTGTAATTCAATTTTTGTTGGTCAAGGTTTTTCATCTGCCAACCCCTTTCTGCAGACAGCCCAAAAATCTACTGCTTTTCGCTCCACCATTTTGATTATGTGTGCATTTTATCAAAAACAAAACCATTTGTCAACAAAATGCACTTTGTTTGTTTATTTTGAATAAAAACTCTTGTAACAACTTTTTATATTCACTTTGAAAATGCCCTTATTTTTGTTATACTTTCTTTGAAAAGGAGATTTAAATGGAAAAAAACAAAAACTGTGTAAAAAACATGCACGGTCATGGTCCTTCACCTATCCCACAAGAGGGTAAATGGGATCAAACAAAAGAGATTACTCAAATTTCTGGGTTTTCCCATGGTTGTGGAACTTGTGCCCCACAACAAGGTGCATGCAAACTCACTTTGAATGTCAAAAATGGCATAATCAAAGAAGCACTCATCGAAACCATTGGCTGTTCTGGAATGACGCATTCTGCTGCCATGGCTGGAGAAATTTTGACGGGAAAAACACTGCTTGAAGCCTTGAACACTGACCTTGTTTGTGACGCCATCAATGACGCAATGAAAAACATCTTTCTTCAACTTGTTTATGGAAGAAGTCAATCAGCTTTTTCACTTGGTGGACTTGAAGTGGGCTCATCTATGGAAGATTTGGGAAAACACAAAACAAGCCAAGTCGGAACAATTGTTTCTACTGAAGAAGGTGGTGTGAGATATCTCAACTTGACGGAAGGTTACATCACAAAAATGGCTCTTGACAAAAATGGCGAAACAATAGGCTATGAATATGTCAACCTTGGGCTTTTACTCAAAAATTTGCAAGACAAAAATTTGACAAAAGAAGAAGCTATTGAAAAATCAACCAAACATTATGGAAGATTTGACGAAGCTTGCAGAATTGTCAATCCAAGGGAGGAATAGTCATGGAAGAATTGAAAAAATATGCAAATTTGCCAAAAGTTTTGAAACAATATGGCTTCAAAACAATCGAAGATGCAAAAAAATTATGCTTGGAAAACAACATTGACGTTGAAAAAATAGTTCGTGAAATTCAACCTATCTGCTTTGACTCTGCCGTTTGGGCTTACACCCTTGGCACTGCAATTGCACTCAAATCAGATTGCAAAAATGCAAGCGAATATGCCGAAAAAATTGGTGAAGGTTTGCAAGCTTTCTGTGTTGCAAGTTCTGTTGCTGACGAAAGACAAATCGGACTTGGCCATGGCAGACTTGCAGGCAGACTTTTGGACGAAAACACAAAATGTTTCTGTTTCTTGGCTGGGCACGAAAGTTTTGCAGCAGCTGAAGGTGCTATGGGCATCGCAAGAACAGCAAACAAAATCAGAAAAACACCTCTTAAAATCATCTTGAATGGACTTGGAAAAGACGCTGCTTACATCATTGCAAGAGTCAATGGCTTCACTTATGTAAACACAAGATTCAATCGTGACACCCAAAAATTGGAAATTTTGAAAGAAATTCCTTTCTCAACAGGAGAAAAGGCAAAAGTTAAAATTTACGGTTCTTTTGATGTAAGTGAAGGTGTGGCAATCATGCAACATGAAGAAGTGGATGTTTCAATCACTGGAAATTCAACCAATCCAACAAGATTCCAACATCCTGTGGCTGGCACTTACAAAAAATGGTGTTATGACAACGGAAAGAAATATTTTTCAGTTGCTTCTGGTGGTGGCACTGGCAGAACACTGCACCCAGACAACATGAGATGTGGTCCTGCAAGTTATGGAATGACAGACACCATGGGAAGAATGCACTGTGACGCCCAATTTGCTGGCAGTTCTTCCGTGCCTGCTCATGTGGCTATGATGGGCTTTATTGGAATGGGCAACAACCCAATGGTTGGAGCAACGGTTTCTCTTGCTGTGAACGTTGCACTCGCAAAAAACAAATAAGGAGATTTGATATGAACAAATTTGATAAAATCGATCAAGCAGTTATATTGATGGCAGGACTTGGGACACGCTTCCTGCCAGCCACAAAAGCAGTGGCAAAAGAGCTTTTCCCAATCGAAAACAAACCAGCACTTCTGTGTCACCTTCAAGAATTATATAAAAGTGGAATCAAAAGAGTTTGCCTAGTTATTTCAAAAGAAAAAGATTCTGTGAAAGATTTTCTGAAACACAACAAAAGATTGGAAGAAAGCCTTAAAAACACAGGAAAACTTGATTTGCTTAAAGAACTTAATGAAATAATCGACAACATGCAAATTGACTTTGTTTATCAAGGCAAAATGAATGGCTCTGGTGGAGCGATTTATTCAACAAAAAAATGGACAAAAAACAAACCATTCGCACTTATTCTTGGTGATGACCTTTGCAAAGTGGAGAAAAACAAAACTCCAGCAATCGGACAACTTATGAAAGCTTACGAAAAAACTGGAAAATCTGTGATTGGTGCAAAACCTTTCCCAAATGATGTTATATACAAATATTCTTCAATTGTGAAAGGCAAAAAGCTTTTTGACAAATGTTTTGAAATGCAAAACATCATAGAAAAACCAGCCAAAGGCACAGAACCTTCAAACTTGGTTGGACTTGCCAGATATGTGCTCACCCCTGACATTTATCCAGAACTTCTGAAATGCCCTAAATTTGCAAATGGAGAAGTTAGATTCACAGATGCTGTCAGTGTTTTGGCTCAACAAGGCAAAGCAGTATGTTTTGAATTTGACGCAAAATATTATGACTGTGGAAACAAACTTGAATATGTTAAGTGTATTGTTGAACATGCTCTTGAAGACAAAACAATTTCATCTGACCTTTTGGAATATCTTAAAACCTTAAACAAAAAAGCATAAATTCCCTCCTCTTGCACACAATAAAAGCAGGAGGGATTATGTCACATAAATATAGACCTGGAGATCAAGTTCCAGCAACAGGAAACTACACTGCTTTTGACAAAGAAGGTCAAGACGGTGGAACAACTTACCTTGAAAGAGGCAAAAGATTTCCTGCCACACAACACGAAGGCAGCTACTACGTTTTAACAGACGAAATTTAAAAAAAGACGGCAAAAGCCGTCTTTTTTATTCATCAATTTTATTTTTATTTTCTTCAAAAATCTCATTAAATTCATGCAGTTTGCCATTCAACTTATAACCCACAAAAGTGTCGACATTGACATTATGAATGCTCCTAAAAATATGATTTTCAACTTCTGGTATTGATTTCTTTAAGTTTTTAATCAAATTTTTAACTTCTAACCTTGCTGAAGGAGAAATTTCATCTGCCCTTATTGCACACTTTTCTGTAAATCTGCAAGCACATTGCAAAAATGTCAAATTGTTATGATTTTTCCAAGAAATTATGTCCTCCTCATGCACACAATAAAGTGGTCTGATAAGTTCCATTCCTTCAAAATTTTGTGAACGCAATTTTGGCAACATCGCTTGAAGTTGTGCCCCATAAAGCATTCCCATAACTGTAGTTTCAATCACATCACTGAAGTGATGCCCCAAAGCAATTTTGTTGCAACCCAATTTTTTTGCTTCGTTATATAAATGTCCCCTGCGCATCCTGGCACATAAATAACATGGCGACTTTTCAATGTTCACAACACTATCGAAAATCTCAGTTTCAAAAATGGTAAGTGGAATTTCTAATTTTTTTGCATTTTCTTCAATTTGGTTTCGATTTGCACTGTTATAGCCTGGATCCATACACAAAAACACAAGATCAAACTTTGTTTCACTATATCGTTGCAATATTTGCATAAGCTTTGCTAATAACATGCTGTCTTTGCCACCTGAAATGCACACAGCAATTTTATCTCCATCATTCACAAGTTTATATGTTTTCAAAGCAAGAATAAACTTAGACCAAATGGTCTTTTTATATTTTTTCATAATGCTTCTTTCAATAAATTGTGCTTGCGATAATTCTTTCATAAAAATATATTACTATTTTTTTAAGATTTTTTCAATAATTTCTTATAAGTTGCACAAACTATTTTTATGAAAAAACGAAAAAAGAAAAATTTGTTGCAAAGCAAAAATGACCCATTAGGTTCTTACACAGGCAATCCTGTAGATGACTTTGACATTGTTCAAGACGCTGATGATCTATAAAAAATCTCAAGATTTCTCTTGAGATTTGTTTTTTTATTTTTTCGGAATCAACCTTATAATGAGTTTCAAAATTCTCCAAATATAATATAAAAGTTGATTTACAAAATCAAGCACATAACTTGTTATATAAGTTTGATACAAAAGTTTTGCGTCTTCAATTTCTTCACTATTTAAAAGATTGATTTTTTCAATAAACTCAATGGCTTTGTTGCAAGCTTTCTTTTCAATTGGAATATTTAATATAACCACAATGAATGCTGCAAGATACCAAACAACAGCAATAGCAGTAAAGATAATAGTGAAAAGACCTAAATTGTTCATTGCCAAAATGTCAATCAACACACCGATTAAAAACAAAGGTAAAACTGCAAAAGGTGCAAAATAACCCATTGTCATCAAAACTGATCTCGTTTTGATTTTCTTATCTCCATCTTTGTCCATTTTTGCCAATGCAACTTTCTGTGTTGCCAAAGCAACTGCTGTTAAACTTGAATTGTTATATATATTCTTTCTAAGTCTTATCTTTTTTGCAAAAGGACTGTAACTGTTTCCTAAAAACAAAGCTGAAAAGAAATTGCACTTAACAACTCTGACATCATCAATACCCAATCCTTTCAAAAGTTGTTCTGCAGTTTGAGCTCCTGTCAAACCATTCGACACTTGGTGTTTGTTGAATTTCACATATCTTGCTGCAAGAACATATTTCCAAATCGAAGCAACCAAGGAAACCCCTGCAAATATCGCCAAAACGACGATAGCAACAATGCTTAAAGTTGAAACTAATGCACTTGATGTGTCTAAAAGTAAACTGAACATTTTAACCTCCTAAATTTATTTTTCAATAATTTTTTGTCTCATAGATTTATATTCTTCTTCTGTTATGAGCCCAGATGATTCCATTTCATCAAGTTTTTTCAATTCTTCTTCCATATTTTTAACTGATTTTTGATCATTTTCTTTGCTTAAAGCACCAAAATCAATATTGCTTGAAACAGGTTGTGTTTCTCTAACTTTAACATCTGCTTTTCCGGTTTTAACTCTTTTGTTAAAGATTGCCAAATCAACAATCTTGATAACTGCAGAAAAGAGCAAAAGTGCTGCAATTATTAAGAACAAAATTCTTATGTCTTCGTTGAATGCTATTGCGATAAACAACATAAGAGCCATCAAAATAAAGTCTGTAACAATGGTAAAAATAACAAAGCCTTTTCTGTTGTAGTATGCTTTATCATTTTTGAATGCTGAAATTACCAACATTATTCCTAAAACGATGTAACAAATGCTAACCACCAACGAAAATGCAACAAAAACAAACATAAGAGGAAGGAAAATTATCCCCACCAATCCCATAGCAATACCAGTTGCTGCATCATCATTCCCTTGTTGGAAAAAATTTGGTATTACATAACCAATAACATATCCAATACATATTATCAATGCAACTGCAAGCAGAAAACTTATCACTCCTGAAAAGAATGTCAGCCATTTCGCTTTGCTTTTCTTTTGCACAACAGCCACTTCTTCTGTTTGAAAATCATTAACTTCTTTCATATCCTCCCCTTTTATGTGATTAGTATAACATAATGTATGAGGAATACAAACCAATTTAATAATTTTTTTGCAATTGTTTTAAATATTTTGAAACAAAATGCTTTTGTGTTAAACTTGATTTAAGGAGAACTAATTATGACAAAACCAAAGAAGATAATTTTTGTTTCACTCTCCATTATTTTTGCTGTTATATCAATTTTTATGATATTTTGGTATTTTGGAGATAGTTATCATGAATTTTATTCTATTTCATCAAAAGAATTTAAAATAATGGGTCTTGATGAAGGTTTCACTCCACAGGGGCTATGTTATGAAAGCGACACTGAAAAATTTTTGACATGTGGTTATATGAAAAACGGTTCTGCCTCCAGAATTTATGTAGTGGACAAAAAGAAAAATAAAACAGACAAATATTTCACCTTAAGACATAATGCTGACATCTACACAGGTCATGCTGGTGGAATCGCCACCAACGGAATAAGCGTTTGGATTGTTGGAGATGGAATGGTACATAGATTTGATTATTTCAAAGTTCAAACCGTTGAAAACGGTGGCATTATTGACATTGTTGATAGTTTTGAAACTAAAAATGGTGCTGATTTTGTCACTGTCGAAAACAACAATTTATGGGTAGGTGAATTCCATAAAAAAGGAAAGTATGACACCCCTGATTCCCATTTTATTGAAACTGAAACAGGTTCAACAAATTCGGCAATCAGTTTTTGTTATGAAATTTCTGATAACGAAAAGTGTGGTGTTACTTCATTAGTTCCAACAAAAGCACTGTCAACAGGGTCATTGGTTCAAGGAATGGTTGTTCTGGATGATAAAATAATTCTGTCAACTTCATATTCATTAGCAAATTCGCACATATATACATACGAAAACATTTTAAGTGGCACTGCGTCCACTTTTGATTTTGAAGGTACTGAAATTCCATTGTTTATATTAAGCGACAAGCAATTGATAAAAGACTTAGAAACTCCATGCATGAGTGAAGAAATCACTTTTGCTGAAGGAAAGATATATATCATGTTTGAAAGTGCTTGCCAAAAATATAGACTGTTCACTCGCGAACCTTTATATAATAGCTATAGCTACAAAATATAAAAAAAACTTGAGAATTCTCAAGTTTTTTATTTCCCTTTCTTTTGAAAACTTATTTTAAAGCAAGTTGGAACATCTTTGTCCACTTTAACTTTTTCGCTTATTTCAACACCTGCAACAACATAAACTTCATTTTCATATGCAAGCACTGGAATATAATCACGCAGTCTCACAGGAATTTTTTTGTCGATCAGGAAAGATTTAAGTTTTTTTGTCCCTCCACCAAATTTTTCAAAAACATCTCCGTCTTCGCGATAACGCCATCTGGCTTCCTTAGGAACTTTTCTATAATCAATGTAAAGAGCGTCAGACTCTCCCATTTTTTCTGTTTTAACTCGTTTAACAGATATTGTTCCATAATTTGGAGCTTCAAATTCTTCGCATTTAAGAATTTTAGATAATTGTGGCTTTTCAATATAATTGTTTTCAAAAGTCAAATAGTCATATTCCTTGCTCACAGTCACATCAAAAGGAAGTTTGATTTTTTTGCCATTGTCCATGTTGAGAGCCAAATCTTTAACCATAAGAATATGTTTTCTTTCAATATCTTTTTTCACACCAATCAAAGATAAGGCTTTGAAAACTATTCTGCTGTAAACTGAACTGCTTGTTTTGAAATAACTGCAAGGCATTTGAACAATTTTGTCGTCCACAAGAAGAGCATTTGTGCCGATACGTGATTTGATGTATTCATCATCTTCACTAACTGAAAGTGCAAAATTGTTTATTGCTTCAATGGCATTTGGCCATTTTTTCAAGATGTCTTTCATCACAACATTTCTGACATAATTTCTTGCATAAGATATGTCAGAGTTGCTTGAATCTTCAACAAAATCAATGTTATTTTCTGAAGCATAATTTGCAATTTCTTCTTTTGAAACTGGAAGCATAGGTCTGATGTAAATTTTGTCTCTGATCGCGTCCATGCCTTTTGCACCAGCAACTCCTGCACCTCTGAAGATATGCATCAAAATTGTTTCAGCTTGATCACTTTGGTGATGTGCCAATGCAATTTTGTCAACAATGTCTTTTCTTGCAAGTGCTTCAAAAACACCATATCTGCCTTCTCTTGCAGCAGTTTCAATGCTGATTCTTTTGTCTTTTGCGATTTTTGGTGAATCAATTGAAAATTTGTAAACTCTTATTCCCATCTCACGGCACTTTTGCAAAACAAAACGAGCTTCATCATCACTTTCTTCTCTTATACCATGATTGATGTGAATTGCAACCACATCTATATCCAAAGCTTGTTTATGTTCGTTGAGAAAATGTAACAAACACATAGAGTCAATTCCACCACTCACTCCAACACCAACAACTTCTCCAGCTTTGATCAATTTGTTTTTCTTTATAAAGTCTAAAATCTTATCCATTTTTTCACCTTCAAAAATTTTCTTAAATAGTATACATTAATTTTTTTTAAAAAACAATATGTTTTAATAAAAAAATGCTTATTTTCAAGCATTTTTCATGTTTTTTTATAACTTTTTATAAAATTTTTAAAAATCTAAAATTTTTATAACAATAACAGTCATGTCATCCACAGCATATCCATTGTTGCAAGCAAGCGCTCTTTCCAGAATTTCATCAGCAAATTCTTGAGGATTTTTTGTCTTGATTGACTTGATGCATTCTTGCAATTCTTCACTGGTTTGAAAGCTGTCACTGATCCCATCTGAAAACAAAATAACAAAGTCTTTGCTGTTTATCACATTCTTTTTCACAAGTGGTTTGGTTTCATCCACAATGCCAATTGGCAATGCCCCTGCTTGCACAACCTGGCATTCATCTTCATTAAGAATATAAGAATTTGGAGATGCCATTTTAATGAAATCCACCATACCATTCTTTTCATCCAATATGCAAATATCCAAAGCACTGAAAATTTCTTCCTTGTGAAGATTTAAAAGTTTGTTTACGGTGGACAAAATCAAATCGTTGTCAAAGCCTGCTTTATAGAAATTTTCCACAAGGCTGATTGAAAGCTCGCTGACATTTTCTGCCTTCTCTCCACTTCCCATTCCGTCACTGATTGCAAACAGAATTTTTTCTCCATCCAATTTGACAATGCTGTAAGTATCCCCACTGACCTTAGAACCATTTTTTGTTTTCTGACTGACACCAAACAAGCAATCAAATTTTGGAGCAGTTTTCAAATTTACCACACTATATCCTGGACGGGAACTTGGAAAAATCTCATAGACAGCCATTTTGCAACCACAGACTTTACTTACAACTTCGGCAAGACGCAACTTCTCACTGTCTTCGTTTCTCACAACCAAAGACGCTACCATTGTCCATATATCTTTTTGAAAAACAACGACATCGATGCAAATTACATTATAATAGGTCAATTCATCCAAGATTTTGTTTTCTCTGACTGTGTCAAAAGAGATGTTTGTTTCAATTTCTTTTGAAAGTCCACCCATAATTTTGGATATGCCAAGAAGTTGTTCTGCAATGATAACCTTGCTAGTGTCAACATCATTGACCATGGTCATATATTTTTTGTATTGTGCTGTCAAAGTGTTGATGCTTCCTAATATTGAATTTGTTTGTTTACATCTGGATGTCAAATAAGAAGGGATATCAAGAAGGGTTGCTCGACCTCTTTCAAACGAAATAGTTATAAGTTCATCAAACACCTGCTTTGTGTTTTCAGAAAAAGTTCTGTGACAATGATTTCTTTCTGGACAAAAAGAACAAATCTTGTCCGTGATTTCTTGCTCAAGCAAAGTCTTAACCTCGTCCAAAGTCATTCCTTTTTTAAGCATGTTGCGATATATTATGTTCATATCATTGAAAATTTCAGATAGATTTCCAAGTCGTCTATGCAAAATCTCACGATTTCGATTGACAACATTTTTCATTGCCATTCTGTCTTTTGAAAGATTGAAAATGACAGCAATTTCGTTGCACCAAGCTTTTGGCAAACAGAAGAATCCCAGCGAAGATAAAAGCACTGGCAAAATTTCGATAATTCCAAACGATGTGTAAAGTTTAAAATAATATCCCATGATAAGCTCGACACATATAAGGGAAATTATCATGAAAATTCTGTATCTGTTTTTAAACAACAAAACACTCAAAGCCCAAATGACAAATGGTGCAACAAAAATTGGATTGTTTGTTGCAATAAGTGCACCTATACCTGCCACTGAAGCCACAAGCAGTGTAAGCAATGGTGTTGAGCAAAAAGCGAAAATCAGCAAAATGAAGCTTACAAACAATTTCAAAAAACTGAAGGTTTCAATGTTGAGCATGACAAGTCCACCACAAAGTGCTGCAATGATTGAAAACAAAGAAACAATTTCAAGACTTGTAAGTTTGTTTGTAAAACCTCTTATTATGATTGCTTCAAAAACATTTATGCAAGCAAACATAAAAAGCACTCCAAGCAAAACGCTCACAACAGAAAGGATTGGAGAAAGACCTCCCAAAATGGCAAAAACAACATTTGCCGTCTGTCCAACAATCGCAAACAGAGCAAATTCCCATTTTTTCATATTTTTCTTGCAAAGCACATGCACAAAATATGGCACAAGCAAACAAAACATGCACACAAGCATGCAAATCGCAAACTCCATTGTTGGCTTAAATATGACTCCTGCAATTATGTAAGCTGGTGCAACAAGCCAAACTTTTTGATTTGCCCAAGCAAGAGCAAACAGCATTCCAAAAGCAAAAGGAAAAATAAGATAATTCACACTTGAATTAAACAAAACAAAAAACAATCCAACAAAAAGCACAAATTTGCAAGCAAGCATCAAATAATTGTTTATTTTCAAATTCATAAACACTCCTTTTCTGATTTTAAATCATATCAAGAAAAGGAGTGCTCAATTTATCTGTCAAAATTTGTCAAAAAATGTCTGTGTTTGTCCTATGCCATTTTAAAATATAAAAGCATTCCACAAAAGATGTTGTAACAAAACTTATTTATATATTCTTCTTCTTGCAGCAAAAGTTCTTCTTCTGGATTTGACAAAAAGCCACATTCCACCAAAATGCTTGGACTTTGAGAACAATTTAAGATGTAATAATCCCCCACTTTGGCAGTTTTGTGTGAATTTTCAATGTTTTTAAACAAAATCTCTTGAACGCTGTCAGCAAGCTGTTTTCCACTTTCAGAACCATCTGCATAAAACACATGTGCTCCTCTTGTTGACGAATTTGGAAAACTGTTCATATGGATGCTCACCACCATATCTGGCTTAGCCTTGTTTATAATCTCTTTTCGCTTTTCCATTTCACTTCTCTTTTTGTTTGAAGCAAAAGGAGAATAAAGTCCATTCATATCCGAACGAGTCAAAACAACTTTAAAACCATATTCTTCACAAATAGCTTTCAGTGCCAAAGAATATTGCAAATTCAAAAAACTTTCAGTCACATCTGTGGTTTTGCCCACAGCTCCACCATCCTTGCCACCATGCCCAGCATCAATCACAATTGTGTGAACAGCCTTAGGCGAAACTGTTGCTTTTACAGTGAAATATGTTGCACAAACAGTTGCAATGCAAAGCAAAACGCACAACGCAATCACACAATGAGCTTTTTTTAAAGTAAAAAATTTTATGTTTTTCATATAAATTATTTTATTTGACAAAATTCTTAAATAGCACATATTTTTGGACAAAGTGTCCAAATTAAATCAATATTAAATAAAAAATTAAATTTTCACAATTTTTCAAAAAATATCTTAACAAAATCCCCCACCACAATGTCATAATTAATTATGACAAGCGATAAACTTGTAAGAAAAGGAGAATATATGAAAAAATTAAAAAAATATTTGTTTGGTTTTGCTTTAGTAATGTTGGTCGGGATGTGTCCTCTTTTGCTTTTGGCCTGCACTGGAACATACAACGGTAAAAAAATTGAAAAAGCGATGGACTCTTCAATCACAGTTTTAAAAAATCATAACTCTGCTGAAGTTAGCGCCACTAATTTAAATCTCGTTGAAGTTGAAGGGGAAACAACTAATTTGTTTTTGTTAGACTTTTTGAAAGAAATTTCAGCATCTTCACAATTTGATGACTCTCCACACGCTTTTGCTTCAGACTTTACTGTTACAGATGGCACAAATTATATGCAAATTTTCACTCTCAACAGGCTTTTAATCAATGGTAATAAAGTTTCAGTTGAAATTGTTTACACATATGAAGACAGTTTTGAAAATGCAGATTATGAACGTATGGAAATCGACTATGATTTTGATGGTGACAAACTTGTTTCATTTAAATGGTATTCATATCTTGCCAGTGACGAAAGATCACTTAATTATTATGAGTACATTGATGAAACTCTGAAAACTATTAATGATTATGAATCTGACGAAGCTCAATCATTAAAGACTGAAGTAAAATCTAAGGCTTTAGCCCTTTATAACAGTGACCAAGTTTCAAATAAAACATATGACTTTGGACAAGAATATGTAAATGTATATAACAAATACAACCCATCACAACAAATCCAAAAAGTATAATTCAAAAAAAAGCATATCGAATTGATATGCTTTTTCTTTTTTGACACATTGTCTTTTTTTATCAAATCTTTCATGCTATTTTATTTTTAAAGATGTAAAAATCTTTGAATTTAAAAGGAGATATGTTAAAATGAATGTGTTTGAAAGAGAAGAAATTCTTAAAGCTACACTTGAAAAAATCAAAACAAACGACATCACTTACAAACAATATTTGCATAGGGCAATTTGCAGATTAGGTCCGTGTGGAGATCCAAAAGATGATTCAAATGAATTGTGCTGTGCTCCATTTATATGGTGCATTCATGCATCAAATCAACTGCATGTTTTGCCAAAACATCCAAATTGCGATTGTTTTTATAAAGATGTCAAAACAAAACCACTTGGTTCAATATCAACAAGAAGTCCATCCCCCGACTTATGGTTAAAAATGTTCGGCAAGCTTCCAGATTATTACATAACAAAACAAGAAGCAATAGAAACCTATGGATGGAAAAGAGGTCAAGATTTATCTAAACTATCCCCCAATAAAATGATAGGTGGGGATGAATATTTTAACAAAAATCATATTTTGCCTGAAAAGGAAGGTAGACAATGGTTTGAATGTGATATAAATTATGAAAATGGAAAAAGAAATTCTTTGAGATTGTTCTATTCAAATGATGGCTTAATGTTCTATTCCACTGATCATGGAAATACTCAATTCTACTGGATAAAATAAAAGGAGACAAAATGAAAGAAATAATTTTTAATAGAAAAGATTATAAAAGTTACAAAGATATGTATGAAGATATTGCAAAAAAAACTAATTCAATAAATATCAAAGATTACTTTGATTCATCTAATTATGATTATAATCCAAATATTCTTTGGGAATGTTTATGCTGCGATTATGGATTTGCAAGTAATAATATAAAACTTATTTGCCTAAATTTCAATAAGGAAAAAATTGCTTTACAAAAAAACTTTAATGATTATAATTTTAATATTATATTAGAAGTTTTCAACGATTTTGTTCAAAAATTTCCAAACAACCAGCTCGAATTTATAATGGAAGAAGAATAATTTATGAAAGAAATAATTTTTAATAGAAAAAACTATAAAAGTTATAAAGACTTTTATACACAAATTTATAAAGATTTAGAAGGCAATAAAATTCAAGATTGGGAAGATTATGAAAACTTATGTTATAGTGCAGATGGCTTAGTGGAATTCTTATGGTACTATCATAACGATAGTATAAAATATATTTTCAAGAACTTCGACAAAGTTAAGATTCAACAACAAAAAAATTACGACAATTATGAGTATAATTTAATAATAGAAATTTTCGAAGACTTCGTAAAAGAATACCCAAACAACCAACTCGAATTTAAAATGGAAGATTAAAATGTATGTCCCTATGACATACATTTTTTATTAAATAAATTTAAAAACATTCTCAATCACTGTTTAATAATTCATTTTTCGTCTTTTATAATCAAATTTGCAACTTTTTTATAAAAGGGACTTGACAAGTCCCCCCCCCGTGTTATTATTAAGTAACAATTGGTAAGTTGCAATTTAAAGTTGCCAATCAAGGAGGAATTATATGAACAAAATAATTAAAAAAATCGCAGACAAAACAGTGGTAATTAAACAAAAAATTATTGAAAAAAAAGATTTAATTAAAAATGTTGCTGCAGTATCAATAGCAAGTATAACAATGGTAACCACTTTTATAACTGGTTGTTTGGCGATGAGTCAAAATAGTGAGACTCTTGACAACCAGCCAATCACAGAAGATTCATATAACTTTGTAAATGAGCAAGAGTCAAACAACATTGATGCGAACATTAAAAACGAAAAAAATTATACCACGGAATATAAATTAATTGATAAAACCATTAATGATGGAACTCTGGTTTATGTGTTAAACACTTTACCCGACGAATTCGGATTGGAAATATCAAGTGTGTGTCTAACATCAAATTCAGTTATAGATCTTGAAATTCCAAAAGAATATAATAATATGCCTATCAAAAGAATTGGCAGTAATGCTTTTGTTGGATGTGAAAACATCTCACAAGTTTTTTTGCCTGATAGCATCACATCAATTGGAAACAGAGCATTTTATTATTGTAAAAATTTAAAACAAATTTCAATCCCTGACAGTGTTGTATCTATAGGCACAAATGCTTTTGGAACTTGCGAAAAATTACAAGGTATAGAAGTAGATTCAACAAATAAAAATTACATAAGCCACGATGGGGTACTTTTTAATAAAAATATGACAACTCTCATTCAATGTCCTTCAGCAAAAATTAATCTTGAAAACTATGAAATTCCTGAAAGTGTAACTTCAATTTCTAAATTTGCTTTTTTTAATTGTGATAATTTGTCTCGCATCTCAATTCCTAATGGTGTGACCTCGATAAATGAAGGAACTTTTTCACAATGCGACAATCTAACTCAAGTTACTCTTCCTGATAATATCACATCAATTGACGCAGACGCTTTTAGGGGTTGTAAAAATCTTACGAAAATAAATGTACCAGATACTGTAACGTCTATAGGTAATTATGCTTTTTCAAACTGTGAAAATTTATCAGAAATCAAATTGCCTAACAACATATCTTCTATCGGTGCAAGTGCATTTTCAGAGTGTAAAAATTTAACAAAACTTGCACTTCCTGATAACATCACTTCAATTGATAACTTCACTTTTTATAAATGTGATAATCTTTCTCAAATTACTATTCCAGATAGCACCAAATACATTGGCGAATTTGCCTTTTGCGATTGCAAAAATCTTACTCAAATAAATGTTAAAGAAACTGGAAAAAGAAATGACGACACCCGTACTTCTTTGGATTATAAATGTTTGGAAGGGACATCTGTTTCAACGTTAAACATACCAAAAGGTTTTAAATTGGATTCCATATCAGCAGCAGGTATAAGTTCCAATAACTTGTTCCGTGATGTTGAAATAAATGAATACACTCCAAGCAATTCACATGAAAATAACTCACATGAAAAATAAAACTGCTTTAAAAAAATGTATGTCATGATGACATACTTTTTTTATGAAACAAATTTAAAAACATTCTTAATCACTATTTAATTGGTTGATATTCATCCTTAATAATCAAATTTATAATTTTTTTAAAAATCTATTGACAAATCCCCCCCCCGCTTTATAATAGTTTTGAAATTAGTAAAACCTATCAAAAAAGGAGAAATTATGAAAAATTTTAGAAAAGTGATCACTACCATTGCTCTTACGCTTATTATTGGGATTTCAACTGTCGTGCTTTTTGCTTGTGGAACAACTGAAACGAATCAATTTACAATTAACTTATCTGCAAATAATAACAGTTATGGTTCTGTATATGGAGCTGGAACTTATGCACAAGCTGAACAAATAACAATTTATGCAGTGCCTAAAGACGGCTATGAGTTTGTCAACTGGAGTGACTCTAGTGATGAAAGGTCACCTGTTAGAGTTATTGCAGTAGACAAAGATATAAGTCTAACAGCAAACTTTCAAGCAAAAACAACCCAAGAAGTTAAAACACAATATTTTTTGAATAGTATTTCTTTATGGATATCTGATTATCATGGTGATGCTGTTTCAAATGCTGGGCTTTATAGTTTAAAAGTTTCAGTAAATTCCAACAGCCTTGGTGGATTCAATGCAGACCCCGACAGATATGCTCCAAATGGATCATCACCATTTATATTTAATGAAACAGATATTCTGCACCCTTCAGATAAACCACTTGTTATATATTTAGATAAAAATGAATACAATGTATTTGATGAAAATTCAACGGCTAATATAAGAATTTGGTATTTGCTTTCATGTAACCCTAGTGATGGTAATGGACATTTAAGAGAATACAATGAAAATTACTCAATTAAAGTTAGAGCAAACAGCATAGATGTTAAGGTTTTATATAATGATACAGATCACAACTATACAATTTCAATGTCTTTCAATTTTGTAGAATGTTAATAAAAAAAGTATGCCATTTTGGCATGCTTTTTATTTATTATTCAAAATTTCGTTGATTCCACTTAATATTCCGAGTTTTCCATATTCGTATGCAAGTCCCCCTTGCATGAAAACTGTGTAAGGTTCGGTCACTGGAGCATCACATGTAAACTCAATTGTTGAGCCACTTGTAAATGTCCCTGCTGCCATAACTTCTTCATGTGGATAACCTGCAATTTCATAAGGTTCTGGGGTGACAAACGAATCGACTGGAGAGCCTTTTTGCATTCCTTTGCAGAATAACACTAAATCCTCTTTATTTCCTAAATCAAAAGTCTGAATGATATCTGTCCTTACTCTATCAAATTTTGGAGAGACGTTCTTACATCCAAGTTTTTCCAACATATAGCTTGCAAAAATTGCAGTTTTGACAGCATTGCAAACTGCATGTGGCGCCATATAAAGA
The DNA here is from genome assembly GCA_949841595.1 of uncultured Christensenella sp. Taxonomy (GTDB): domain Bacteria; phylum Bacillota; class Clostridia; order Christensenellales; family UBA1242; genus Caccovivens. The sequence continues at coordinate 88,213 of CATKZB010000003.1, forward strand.
CCTTTCAAAAATTTCATATTTTGATTGTAGTTTGCGCCCAATTCTTTGGCAATTCCTGGGGCTGTGAGTCTTTCTGCAATTTGATAAATCAAATCTTCTCTTCCTGCGATATATCCACCCGAAGTTGCAACTCCACCACCAAGGTTATGCATCAATGAGCCTGCAATAACATCAGCTCCAACATCTGTTGGTTCTTTTTCTTCCACAAGTTCTCCATAACAATTGTCAACAAAGATAATTATGTCTTTGTCAATGCTTTTAACAAGTTTGCAAACTTCTTCAATCTGTTTGATAGACAAGCCTTCTCTGTGAGAATATCCTCTTGAACGTTGAATCTCTACCAATCTGACCTTGCCCTGTTTAAGTCTGTTTTCAATCTTTTTCAAATCAAATTCATTGCCAATAAGGTCAATTTGTTCATATTTTACACCATTATTAATAAGTGATTGAGTACTATCCCCAGCAATTCCAATAATCCCTTGCAATGGATCATAAGGAAGCCCAGAGATGCAAATCATTGTGTCTCCGTAATGCAAAAGTCCAGATAAAGAAAGCCAAATTGCATTAGTTCCCGACATAATCTGTGGTCTTACCAATGCGTCCTCTGCCCCCAAGACTTCAGCGAAAACTTTTTCAATTTTGTCTCTGCCTGCATCATAAAATCCATATCCATTGATTTCTTGAAAATCCTGATATGACACTCTGTTTCTGATAAATGCTTCCAAAACTTTTCTACAGTTTTTTTCACAAACCTTGTTTGCCACTTCAAAATAATCTTTCAAATCCACTTCAGCTTGTTCAGCTAATTGAATCAATTTTTCGTCAAATTCAAGTATTTCCATAATTACCTCTCTGATTGTAATTATAACATAAAAATATCGCAAAGTCCAGAAAACAAAATAAAGAAAAGCTTTGACAATAACATCAAGTTTTTGGTATAATACCACAGTTATGGAAAAAACAACATTTAAACAAAAGACAAAAAAATTGTGGAATTATTTCAATACATACGAAAAGATTTGGTTTGTAAGTCTTTCTGTTCTATCAATTGTTTTTGCTTTTGTTTTTCCTGAAACCGACACAAATGGAGTAAACGGAGCCGTCATCATGACTCTGTATGTTTTTGACGTCGTTTTAGCTTTGCTTTGCGAACTTCTAACTTCAAAACAAAGCAAATGGAGTTTCTTTATTTACAATTTTGTTGAAATCATTGAAATCGCAACTTTGATTATTTTAAAAGCTCGCTTTGCTACAATGGCTGTTTCCATATTCTTTTGGCTTCCAATGCATATAGTCAGCTTTATCAATTGGCATAAACACCCCGATAAACAAAAAAAAGATTTAACTGTTGTGCGTTCATTAAAATGGTGGCACTCCTTGCTGGTTATTCTTGCTTGTGCAGTGTGGACGTTTGTCATTGGATATGTGATGGCTGCCTATGGTCCTGAAACTGATTTCTATAACAGTGAGTTGATATTTAAAATAGTCGCTTATTTTGATGCTTGTGTAAGTGCCGTAGCCATTGCAAATGGGATTCTGTTGTTTTTCAGATTTAAAGAAAATTGGATTGTTTGGTATCTATCAGTCATTCTTGAAACCGTAATTAACATTATATCTGGACAATGGGTACTTCTTATTTTAAAGGCTGGTTATTTCTCAAACACAACATATGGATTTATACAATGGAGTAAATATATCAAACAGCGAAATCAATCTTCTGGACAAATCGCTAAAAATCCTACTCTAAATTCTCCCCCCCCACAAAATAATTCTTAAAAAGCGCATACCAAATCTTGGATACGCTTTTATTTTTTCTTTCACTTGACTTTTGTTTTGTTATGATGTTTAATATTGATATGAAAAAATTCTTAATCGCAGTTTTGTTTATGTTTTGTGTTCTGTCAGCATTAAACATTCAAAATGTTCAAGCTGAAAACACGAATGATACTTTTGTGGTAACAGGAAACTTTGCCACAGTTTTTGAGATGCCTGATTTTGCTTCCGAAAAAATGATCACAATTAAACATAACACAGAGATTAAATTGGAAATAGAAAATTCTAAACCAAAAGAATATAACGCTGGGACTTATGTTTTTTATAAAGTCATTGAATACCAAAATTTGGAAGGTTACATTTTTGCAGATCTTGTTACACCAAAACAAAATGTAATCACGTCTATTCCAAATTTTAATGGACAAACAAACAGCAAATGTAATGTTTATTTTTTGCAAGATAACAACTTTGTTGAAAGTGACATAACTTTGGATGATAATCAAAGAATCTTTTTATATCAAGGTTTTAACAGCAAAAAAGAATATAATGCAATTGCATTTGTTAACGACAATCAAGTGTTGTATGGCTACCTTAAAACTAAAAACATAGATCCAGACGGAATTAATCCTATCATCATCGCTTGCATATGTGTCATAATTGCAGTTTTAGGAATCATATTCACATGGCTTTTTATGAAAAACAAAAAAATTAAACTGAAAAAAGCAAAAAAATCTTAAAAATTTATAATTTTGACACTTCCTATTGTGATTTTTCTCCTTTAACATTAAACTTGATCTTGTTAAAGGAGTTTTATTATGGCAATTGATAATTCAAAAATAGATTTAGAAAAACTTAAAAATGACGTGGAAATTATGCAAATAGATGTAGAAAATTTAATCAAAAGATTTTCTTACATTGACAAAGCTGTCAATTCCAACACAGGATCTTCAGGTGGAAATGGTGGCTCGAGTTCTGGAAATAATCAAAATTGGACAGTGCTTTATGACAAAGAAAGTGAAGATGTCAACTTAAATTTAAACAAGCCACAAGGTATAATAGGAAGCACTCGAATTGTTGAAAATCTTCCTGACTTAGATCCATATAATTTTATTAAGATACAATTTTATGCTGCAGGATCTAAAAAAGATTTTATTTATGACATTTCAAACAAAGAAGACAATGGAATGTACATTATGATGAACAACAACTTGACCACTATATTATATGGTTTTGGAATGACTCTTACATATGTCAATGGAAAAAGAATAATAGATTTTGGAAATTGCACACGAATAAATTTTTATAGCACAAAGAACACTGGCATTACAAATCTTCAATCAGACAAAACAGTTTATATATGCAAAATTTCTGCAAAATAAAAAGCACAAATTTGTGCTTTTAAAGATTTGTTCGGCTTTTTAAAAAATCATTTATCTTCTTTTCATAAAGAACTCCTGCCACAGAATAAGATAATCCATGCCCTGCACCTTCCACAACATATTTGTCTCTTAAATTTGATGGGGTTGAATTGTAAAGATCGTACATGTTTTCAATAGGCACATATGAATCCTCATTTCCATGAATAAAAAGAATAGGAACTTTTGTGTTTTTAACTTGTTTTATTGCATCCACTTTCAAAACATCAAAAGAATGAACTCGCTTTGCATAATCATAGAGATGCTTTTTTAATACTTTTCCTATTATTTTATATTTTTTCAACACGAAATCAATTTGTTTATCCCCATTTGCAAAGGCACAATCAGAAATAATACCCACAACATTTTTGGGAAGTTTTTCACCTGAAACACAACAAACTGCAGTTGCACCCATAGAAAGTCCAAACAATATGATTTTTTTCTCTGGAAATTTTTGATTTAATAGTTCAATCCAATAGAGTAAGTCCAATCTGTCCACCCAACCAAATCCAATACATTTCCCTTCACTTTCTCCATGTGCTCTGTTTTCAACAGCCAAAATATTGAAATTTTTCTCATAGAAAAATTTGCAAAAATGTTGCATCTCTCGATAGTTTCCACCAAATCCATGCACAACTATCACAGTCTTGTCTGACTTGTTGTCAAAATAATGTCCAACAAGCTTTAATCCATCAAAACTTTTGATAGACAAAACTTGAAATTTATATTTCTCCCACCAACCCAAGTCGATTTTGTGTTCTTGAATCTGCTGGTCTATTCCCTTCTTCATAACTCTGTCATGCAAACTTTTTCTGGAAAAGGAAAACTTGAATATTATCTTCCCTACCACAAGATAATACAAAAGTGCAAAAATAACAAACAAAACAATTCCAAGCACAACCCATGCAAAGACTCTCATACAATCCCCTCTAATCTAAAATTGCTCGTATAGGTTCTCCTGTTGTAGCGTCTTGGTATGTCAACCAATATCCAAATCCTTGCATGTTGTCTTTATCTAAAGGAAGCCAAATTGGATATCCAGAAAGTTCTTTTGGAGGTTCTTCTTCAAAGACAGCCGGAACTCCATAACAAACATATTTGACATTGTCATTTTCATCATAAAGCAAGCCAAAAACATAGAAATCTCCGTCATCTTCATATTCTACTTTAACCCACTTTGAAGAAGGAATCAATCTTTGTAAGTTTGATTCTGTTGGATTACTTTCAAAAAGCTTGTCGATTTGAGGTTTAAGTTTATCAATAAAGATTATTTCAGGCTCTTCAGCTGGAATTTCAATATCTTTTTCTTGATTTTCTTGAATTGTGCAAGCACTGGCAGTTTCTGACGGATTATGTTCATAAAAATACTTTTTATAGATACAATTAGAACAATTTTCACAGGATTGACTTAAAGCAACATCAATATCTTTTTCCACCTGTTTTTGTTCATCTTCTTCAAACTGAACATCAAACCTATCCAAAACTTCTTTTGTGTTTTTTAAAGAATTGTCTTTTGAGATCTCAGAAATGATGCTGCCATAAATGTTGTCATCACTTCCTTCACTAGACCCATATAAAATTGGCGAAGCAACAGCATTTTGAAAGTTTACAACAGCACAAGAAAATTTGTTTGGAATTTCTTTTAAGTCAATAAAAAATTCATAAAGCATGTGTGACTTGTATGTCAAACCTGCCTTATAAACTTTTGAATCTACATAAAAACCTAAGGATGAAATTCCGTTCAATTCCTTAGAAAAATTATACAAACGAAGGGTGCCACGCACGCCTACATTGTCTTCTTCCAAGGTTAAAACAGCTTTTTTGTTTGTATTTTGATCTGTGTCACTCAACACAACGCTTTTTTTCTTAAACATAAAATCCTCACTAACATTTTAAAAAGGCAATTCTTCTGCCTTTATATAAATAATATTTTACAAGTTTAGATTTTATGCTGAAAGTCAAACTATGTTACATTTTGTCAATTTTTATCTATTTTTGTGCTTTAAACTTTGTTTCAACAAACTTAACAACATTTTTTACATTAAAGCCTGATTTTAGATAAACTTCTTCGCCGTTGCCACTGTGAACATAGTTTTCTATGCCAAAAGAAACTCCATTTTTGCCTAATATTTTAAGCCATTTGGTGTCGTTGCTTGCTTCTATTGAAACAACAAGCTCAGCATCTTTGTTTATAACTTTGTTTTTGTAAGCTGGAGTTTGTTTTTCAAACATTTCAATAGATGGCATGGAAACGACATTTACAAGATATTTTTTTCTTAATTCTTTTGCCACTTTAACTGCCAGTTCGACCTCAGAACCACTTGCCACCAAAATAATATTTGGTTTTTGTGTTGTGTTTTCCAAAAGGTAACCACCATTTAAAGCACCTTCATAAGAAGTTCCATCAATATGCCCAACATTTTGTTTTGTGAGAGCAAAAGTGACAGGCATATATTCTTTCACACAAATGTTATATCCAGCCACAAGTTCTTTATAATCACAAGGTCTGTAAACTGTGTTGCCTATGATTGCACGAAGTTGTGTAATTTGTTCAATTGGTTGGTGTGCTGTTCCATCTTGCCCCACAGTCAAAGAATCATGAGTAAAGAAGGACATAACTGGAAGTTTCATCATACATCTCATTCTTATAGCTGGGATTGCATAGTTGGAAAAAGTTAAATATGATGAATCAAAGGTGATGAAATCTTCATATAGCGCTATACCATTGCAAATAGCTGACATTGCATGTTCTCTTACACCAAAATGAATATTTTTCCCTCTGCGATATCTTGCAGAAAAATTCCCAGCATTATCCACAAAAGTCATAGTCGTTGGAGCAACATCTCCAGTTCCTCCCAAAAGTTGAGGACACTGATATGCAAGCTCACTAAGAGCATAGTGATTTACTTTTCTTGTGCTTTGTCCGTCATATTTAGCAATGTTTCTTATGATTCTTTCAAAATTGATTTTCTTTCTGTCAAAAAAAGCAATCAAAGATTTGTAAAGCTCTGGATGAGTGCTTGAATACATAGCTAAATTCTGATTCCACTTTTCGTGATTAAGTTTGCCCCTTCTTGTGCTTGCCATGCAAAGTTCTCTGACATCACTTGGAATATAAAAACTTTCTCTAACTTTCAAATTTTCTTTGAAAACTTCCAACTCTTCCTTAGAAAGAACTGCAGAATGAACAGCTGAAGTCCCTTCTTTTTGAGTTCCTATTCCGATTGTTGTGTTGAAAATGATAATGGTAGGTTTTTTGCTTTTCTTTGCTCTTGCGATTGCACGAGTGCAGAAGAAATAACTGTTTCCTTTTGAAACTTTTATAACATTCCATCCCATTGCTGAAAATTTTTTAGCAACATTTTCTTTATTTGTCATGTTAAGTGGTCCATCTATGGTGACGTCATTGCTGTCATAAAGCAAAATCAATTTGTTGAGATTCAAGCTTCCTGCAAGACTGACTGCTTCCATGGCAACTCCTTCCATCAAATCTCCATCACTCACAAAACAATATGTGAAATTATTTATCATTTCAAAGCCAACTGTGTTGAATCTTTCTTCCATCACAGCTTCTGCAATTGCCATTCCAACTGCATTGGCAACCCCTTGCCCCAATGGTCCTGTTGAAACTTCCACACCTTCTGTTTTTCTATATTCAGGATGTCCTGGAGTTTTTGAGTCATATTTTCTGAAATCTTTCAAATCTTGAAGACTTACATTGAACCCGAACATTGAAAGAAGACTGTAATAAAGTGGGCTTGCATGCCCGGCTGACATGACAAGTCTGTCTCTATTTAAAAAATCTGTGTCAGACACATCAAAGTTATAATGATCCTTAAAAAGTGCAAACAAAATAGAAGACGCACCAAGGCTCACTCCCAGATGCCCTGATTGAGCATTTGTGATTGTTTCAGCAGAAAGTGCTTTTAAATAATTCAACGCTTTTTGATTTATATTCATAATAAACTCCCCAGTTTTTCAATGACTTTGTCAAAAACAAAATCAAGGTCTGTCTTTTTAATATTTACGCTTAAATCTGAAATATTTTGCAAGGTTTCAGATCTTTTTTGATAAGAAATCAAATCAACAACATTTCCATTAGTTTTAATGTAGTTTTTTGAAAGGTTTAAAAAAACAATAACACTCCCTTCTCTCAAAATCTCTAAATTGCTGATCAGATAATCATAATTGATGGATACAACCACATTTTCAAAAGAGGCAATACGTTTTAAAACTCTGTTTTCACACAAAAGCAGATATTCTTCTGTACAAAAACTCAATATGGTTTTTTTGTCAATAAGTTCATATTCAATCAAATCTTTTGTGCTACAAAACATCATCCCCAAATTTTGTGATAAGAAATTCCCAAACTCTTTGGTATAAGAATCACACAACGAAACAACGATTATTTTGTTATATTTGCTTATATTCATAAATTTATTTTAACACAATATAAAATTAATACAAAATTTTTTGAAGATAAAATATATTCGCATAATATAATTCTATTTTTTTAAACTCTTATACTTTTTAAATTTTTTCGGTTTATTAGAATTATTCAAGTTTATAAACATAAAAATTATTAAACTTGAAAGCACTAAAATTAATGGAACATCAACGAATGTTGTTTCTGTTTTAATTAAATATTCTCCATCGGCTTGAATTCCAATTCCAATCATCCCATCTGTTTTCGTGCAAAAAACTTCTTTAACGCCCACTTCCTTTAATCTTGTTAAAACAGCATTGGATGGAAAATGTTTGTTTGCAGAACTTACAATTGCATATTGAGGATTGATTAAATCCAAAAATTCTTTTGTCGAACTTAAACTTGAGCCATGGTGTGCCACAAGAAGAAAATCAACATTTACGTCAATGCCATTTTTCTTGATTTTTTCAACAAATTCTTTTTCTCTGTCTTTCGTTGCATCGCCAGTAAATAAAAATGTTCTGTTCTTGTATTCAATAGAAATGAATGGGCTATATGAATTGGTTTCAACATAATAATCTTTGTCACTTGCCCATATTTTTATCTCAATATTCTCCCCTAAAAATATTGTTAAATTTTCAATAAATTCAACATTGCAATTGGGTTCATTATATATAGCAGAGATTACATTTCTAAATATTTGTGTTTCAACAACTTTAAAATTTCTGTCATTGATTTCCGTGTCCGAAACAATCTTTGGTCTGAAAATGTTGTTCACTTGAAATTTTTCAAGCAAAGAAACACAGCCTCCAACATGATCTTCATCACTGTGAGTCAGCACCAAAAAATCAAGTTCTTTTATCCCATTTTTGTTCAAGATATAATCAACATTTTCTATAAAAGTTTCTTCACTATCTTCACTGCCAGCGTCAATCAACATCGCAGTTCTACTTGGAAAAATTATCAAAGAAGCATTCGCTTGTCCAACATCAAGATAATAAACTTGCAGTTCATCACTTGCTATTTCTGAAAATCCATTTGAATAAAAATATATTGAAAATTGATTTATGTATAAAAAACAACATAAAATCAGCAAAAATATCACCAAAAATATGTTGCAAATCGATTTTTTAGTTGGAATCTTGATTTTAAAGTTTTTCATCTATATAAATTCTATTTCGCCTTTGTCATAATCTTTAAGTTTCATCTTTGGAGTTTTCCCCTGAACAATTTTAACAATCTCAGGCATAACATCTATGGCATTTTTATAACCTTCTTCCACCATTTCATCCAAGCCGTCCAACTTGGTTGACTTAAATCTTTTATTGTCGGTTGCAACCATGACGTCTGCACAAACATAGCCTTTCACTGCATTACTTTTCATCAACACTCTTATCGAACATCCCAAAACATCCAAAACTTTTGGACTGTCCGTGCCATAAGTTCTTGTGCTGTTGCAATCTACAGCAATCACATAATCGCAACCAAAATATCTTGGTATGTTTGCAGGAATTGTGTTTTGCAAACCACCGTCACACAACAGTTTGTCACCAAACTCAACAGGTTGAAAAATTCCAGGCACACAACAACTGCCTGCAACTGCCTTTGCCAAATTTCCATGGCTGATGCAGACCTCTTTAGTTGTTTTGATGTCAACAGCAACAGCAGAAAAAGGTTTCTTCAAGTCTTCAATATTTATATCACCAAAGGTGTCGATAATCAATTTTTCTATTCCATCTGTCTTTGATGGCATAAAGAAAATTTTGTTTGTTTTTATATCTTTAACTTTCAATTCTTTGGCAATCTTATACATCTCTCTTGATGTGAGTCCAGCAGCATAAGCAGAGCCAATTATGCTTCCCACACTTGTGCCAGAAACATAATCAAATTCGATTCCAAATTCTTCAAAAGCTTTGATAACTCCAATATGAGAAAGTCCTCTTGCTCCTCCTCCACCAAAAGCAATTCCTATTTTAGGTTTTCTTGTTAAAAAATTGAAGATGTTTTTCATATGAATAATTATAACAAACAAATTGCAAAAATAAAAATAAAATTTCAAGTTGCCTTACAATTTCATAAGTTTTTAAAACGAATATGTCAATAAGTGACACAATATAATAGACTATGAAAAAATTTTCCATTCTAAGTCTCTTTGTTGTAATTGTTGGAATACTGGTTTGTGTTTCAAGTGCTTATCTTCTTTCAACTGCAATTTTGTCAGCAAACATCTTTCAAAACAACTCTTCTGCATCTTTTGATAAACAAATTGTATATGCAATTTCAATGGATAAAAGCGAAACAAAAGAGTCATTGTCAGATAAAATCAAAGAACTTCAAAGTCAGAATGGAGCTGGCTATATTTACGAATCCGAAAATTTTTTCTACGTTATAGCAAGCCTGTATGAAAATCAAAATGATGCTGAAAAAGTGAAAAGCAATTTGGAAACAAGTGGAGTTTCTGCAGAAATATTAAAAATTGAACTTTCTGAAATCAAAATTAAAGGCAATTTTTCAGCAGAACGAAAAGAAATATTAAACAAATGTTTAAGGGCAGATTTTGACACATTTAAAGTGTTATATGATGTTGCAATAAGCCTTGACACAAATGTTTTTGACAAAACAAAAGCAAAATTGCAATGTAACAACATTTTTTCAAACCATATTTCAACAAAAACAAATTTTCAAACATTTTTTAAAGAGGATTTAAATAATGAAACTTTTAAAAAAATAAACGAAAACTTGCTTTCAACAGAAAATATTTTATCTAATCTTATAAGTGAAGTCTTTCAAAATCCAAACCAAACATTTTCTTCTCTTATCAAACTAAGTTATTGCCAAATTTTGTTAAAATAAAAAACTTTGGTTTTTTACTTTTAAAAAGAATATTTGATGCAAAAGAAAAACTATGCTATAATAATATTATGAAACAGAAAGATGAGAATGCAAATATAGTTAACAGAAAGAGACATAGTCTTTCTTCAATTATTTTTCTATCTATAATTGGCAGCATTTTTGTTGCACTTGGGATTGGGGTGTTATATAAAATAATCTCTTCAATTTTTAAATTTCCAAACAATCCTCCAGGCTGGATAGTAATTGTTCCAATACTACTTTTTGTGCTTTTGCCAATCGCATTTGGCACTCTTGCATTTGTTTTTGCTGGTAAGCAAATTTACTTTTGGTTAAATGAAACAAAGACATCAAAGGCTGGAACAGAAACTACTGCAAAAATTGTGGATTACAAAGTCGTGCGTCGCCACGACAATATAAATTCAAAATATTATGCACTCACACTAGAATACAATTTAGACGGAGTAACAAAAACATTCACAACTGACTATTTATACGATATCAATGAGTATAACCACTTAAAATCCCTTGAGTATGTAAAAATTAAAGTTGATAAAAACTTTGTTGTTATTGAAGAAAAATTCACAAAAGACATCTATAAATATGATTCAAGATATGGAATTGAATTGGATTTTTATAGACAAAAACATGTAGCAATAACTCTAAAAGTTTGGAGATGGACCAGCATCCCTGCAGTTATTCTTGTATTTGTCAGCATAGCTTTAACTTGTGTTTTTAATAATGGGATTTATTTGATTGTTAGTGTATGTTTGCTCGTTGGTGTAAATTTGCCAGTGGCAATAACAATGGCAATTTTTCTAATAAGGTGGATTTGGGGCAACGACAAAAAGAAATTTGAGGAAAACAAATATAACGGACAAAGCAAATATCAATGGAAAAAACAAAATAAAAACTCTCAAGATGATTGAGAGTTTTTTTCTAGTTTCAAATTTTTATTGCTTTATTTTTTATTGCACAACTATATTTTCATTTCCAATAATTCCACTCAACTCATTGATAAGATAGTTGTTTATTTTTGCACTCTGTTGATAAACAAAACTTTTGTTTGAAGAAGTGCATTTAATAACAACCTGTGTGTCGCCTGGATAAGAAGCAATAGAGTTTTTAACCTTGCTGTAGATATCTGGATTTTTTGTGTCAAATCTTAAACAAAGTCTTTCCTTGGTTGGAGCACTTTGAGGTTTCGTTTCTTCATCATTCCAAAGTATTACAACTTCTCCGATAACTGAAGGAGCCATGCCATCTCTGATGTTTATTCTCCCCTTGATTGTCACAAGATTATCTTCTTCCAGCACACTTCGATATCTTGCATAGGCATTTGAGAAGAAAGTAATTTCCATTGTTCCTTTCAAATCTTCAAGTTTGACATAGCACATGTCTTTGCCCATTTTAGTGCGCTTCCTAGTCGCCTCTGTGATAATGCCTCCACAAACAAAGGTTTGTCCATCTTGCAAAACAGGATTGTCGTTTTCCAATTCTGTCATTTCAGAATCGAAATCTTCTTCTGTTTCTTCACTTTCTTGCTGGGATAGCATATCCGAAGACAAATTGAAATCGTCAAATTTCTTTGCATAATCTTGAAGAGGATGTCCTGACATGTAAACACCAATAATATCTCTTTCATTTTTTAATAGTGTTTTTTTATTAAATTCCTTAATATCAGGATAATCTGTTGTGTCTTCAATCTGCATTTCGCCAAAGAAAGAAATTTGTCCCAATTGATTGCTTTTCTTATCTTTGTTTGCTCTTTCAACAAGTTTTTCATAAACAGCCATATATTGAGATCTGGCTCTGCCAAAACAATCAAATGCCCCACTCAAGATCAAACATTCAATCGCTTTCTTGTTTACTCCAACATTCACTGCACGGCTGATAAAATCTTCAAAGCTCTTAAATTCTCCGTTTTCCTGTCTTTCTTTGATAATATTGTCCGTAACTGCAGTTCCAACATGTTTCAAACCACCAAGGCCAAAACGGATGTTTTTGTCTTCAACATGAAAATAAGAATAACTTTTGTTTATATGTGGTGGCAAAACATCAATATTTTCGCTGCGAGCAAAAGAAACATATTTTTTGATGTCATCGGCATTAGTAATTCTGTCATTCAAGATGGCAGTGATAAATTCCACTTCATAATAGCATTTCAAATATGCAGTTTGATAAGTGATATGAGCATAAGCTGCTGCATGCGATTTGTTGAAGGCATACTTAGCAAATTCTTTCATTTCATTAAAGATTTTTTCTGCAACATCTTTATCATGCCCAAGTTTGATTGCTCCTGGGATGCTCTTCTTCCCTTCTGGGTCTTCCCAACCATAAATAAATTTTTCTTTTTCTTGGTCAATCTTATCAACTTGTTTTTTACCCATAATACGGCGAATATTATCGGCTTGTCCCATACTGTATCCACCCATAACTTGAACAATTTTCATAACTTGCTCTTGATAGACAATACAGCCATAAGTTACATCCAAAATTGGTTCCAAACAAGGATCTTCATACACAATTCCATCTGGATTTTGTTTGTTTTTAACAAATGTTGGAATAAAGTCCATAGGTCCCGGTCTGTAAAGTGACACACCGGCAATAATATCATCCAAACAGGTAGGCTTAAGTTCTTTCATAAACTTTTTAAATCCAGCACTTTCAAGTTGGAAAATTGCATCTGTGTTTCCACTGGCAATCAACGCAAAAACTTTAGGATCATCATATGTCATGTTAGGGTCATAAAAATCTATTGTCACACCATGATTTTCATAGATGTAATCACAAGCTTTTTTAATGTCAGTCAAAGTTCTCAAACCCAAGAAGTCCATTTTCAAAAGTCCAAGGTGTTCCAATTCTATCATGTTGAACTGAGTCACCCTCTGACCTTCTGACATTGCCACAGGCACAAATTCTGAAACTGGTTCTGGAGAAATCAAAACCCCACAAGCATGAGTTCCGACATTTCTTGGCACACCTTCAAGTTTAATTGCCATGTCAGCGATTTTTTTGACATCTTCATTGGTGTCATAAAGTTCTCTTAATTCTGAAATAATAAATTTATCGTTCTCAGGCTTTCCTGTTGTGCCAAAATAATATTTCAAAACTGGAGGTTTCTTGATGCCATCTGGCAACTTTGCAGGTATAAGTTTTGTTATTTTTGCAACTTCAGGATTTGGTATTCTCAAAACTCTGCCCACATCTCTTATGGCATTTTTTGCTTGCATACTTCCAAAAATGCCGATGTTGGCAACATGATCTTCTCCATATCTTCTTTTTGTGTAATCAACAACTTCTTGACGTCTATCCATACAAAAATCGACGTCAAAGTCAGGCATGGAAACTCTTTCTTTGTTGATAAATCTTTCAAAGAACAAATTATATTTGATCGGGTCAATTTTTGTAATTCCCGAACAATAAGCCACCAAACTTCCAGCCCCACTGCCACGACCTGGCCCAACTGGAATCTTTTGACTTTCAGCATAATGAATATAATCCCAAACAATCAAGAAATATTCAACAAAGCCCTGGTTTTTGATAATCTCAAGCTCCATCTCAAGTCTGTCAATCAATTCTTGCGTAACTTCTTTATAATTTCTGTGAAGTCCCTCATAGGAAATTCTTCTCAAAAATTCATAAGGCTCTTCTCCTGTGCTTGGTCTATAAACAGGGATAAAATTTTGTGAGCTTGGAAGTTTGTATCTTTCATTTATTTCGTAAATTTCGCCTAAAGATTTTGTTTTGATTGTCACATCACACTTATCTGCAATTTCAAGCGTTGTTTCCAACGCTTCTTCATAACCAGGCAAAGCTTCAAGCATTTGTTCATATGTTTTCAAATAAAATTCATCGGTAGAAAATTTCATTCTGTCTGTGTCATCCATAAATTTCCCCATTTGAACGCACATCAGAACATCTTGCATTTCAGCGTCATCTTTGTTGATATAATGAACATCGTTTGTTGCAACCAATTTGATATCATGTTTTTTAGAAAATTCTGCCAAATATTGATTTACGATTTTTTGCTCTGCAATTCCGTGATCTTGAATTTCAAGATAAAAATCTCCTGGAGCAAACATATTTTTCATTTTCACAATCAATTCTTCTGCTTCATCAAATCTTCTTTGCAAAATAAATTGTGGGATGTGTCCAGCAAGGCAAGCAGACAGGCAAATTACCCCTTCTGAATGCTCTTGCAAAGCCTTATAGTCTATTCTTGGCTTATAATAAAACCCTTCACAAAAAGCAATTTCATTGAGTTTCAAAAGATTGTGATAGCCTGTGTTGTTTTTTGCCAACAAAACAAGATGCCCCATGTCATCTTTTCCTTGTTTTCTGTGCAAGTCATTGCAAATATAAAATTCACATCCAAGAATTGGTTTTATGCCAGCTTTAACACATTCTTCAAAAAATTGAAGTGCACCATACATATTGCCATGGTCAGTTATGGCAACGGCACGATATCCTCTCTCCTTTGTAAGTTCAACCAATTTTTTAACTCTTGCAATTCCATCCAAAAGCGAATATTCTGTATGCACATGCAAATGAACAAACTCTTTCATTATTCCTCCAATGTATTTGCTATTTTAATCAATTTTCTGAATCTGTGATTAAGTCCAGAACGTGTCAACTGAATTGTTGAAAGCTTCAAAAGTTCATCCAAACTCTCTTCTTGGTTTGCCAATCTCAAAACAGCCACCTCTTGCAAATCTTCTGGCAAACTATCCAAGCCAATGGTATTGATAATAGTGTTGATAGCACTCACTTGCTTCAAACTCGCTTCCACTGTTTTGTTTATATTTGCGTTGATGCAATTCACTTGTCTGTTCACTTTGTTTCTCAATTCTCTTGTCACAATCTCATTGCTTAAATCCAAAACACTTTGATTTGCACCAATAAGTGCCAACAAATCTTGAATGGTGTTTACATCTTTGATATAAAGTACGAAAGAATTTTTTCGTTCAAATATCTTTCCGATGATGTTATATTCAGCCAAAATATTTGAAAAATCCAACAAAAATTTGTGGCTTTGAGACACAAACTCCATATGATAGCCCGAACCACAACTCTGAGCTGAATCGCTTGAAAGTTTTATGCTTGAAGTACTTGAACCAATGTAAACACCTTTTATGAAAGCTCTTCTTGTTTCGTCTTCCAATAGCAAGTTTTTGTCAATTTCAAAATTGTAAGTAAGACCATTTTCCGAAAAGTCTAAAACTCCAACATCCATCAACATTCTCTTAAATTTTTCCACTTCAAAAGAGATTTCATAAAAAGTGTTTTTGTTTATGTTATAATTCTCACCTATCTCAGCTTCTATTTCATCGCCATAAAGTTTTTTTATAATATTCTTGCAAAAGGCAAACAACCCTTCCACATCTGAAACAATTTTAATGTAAGTTTTGCTTCCATTTTTTGAAATTTCTCCACAAGAACGAAAAAGTCCCGACAAAAAAGAAATGGCACAAGCGTCATCTTCAATTTCTGTCTTTAAGATTTCTTCTTTAGATTCTCGTGAAAAACTCATTTAATTCTCTCTTTTTTTATGAAATTTTGGCAATTTGTCAATGTTTGCCACTTGTGACAACGGAATGTCATATTTGTAAATTAAATTCATTCCATTGTTGACCTCACCCACTCTTTCTGGAGTGTGAGCATCCGAATTGACAATAAATTTCACTCCCTCGCTCTTCATTATTTCAATTTCTTCTTCTGTGAAATTTATTCTCTTTCCATTCAGTTCAACATAAACACCCTTTTGCTTTGCCATTTTGGCAACAGCAATTGTATCTGTCTGAAATCCATAATTTAAGTGCGTGATAACATCGATAGGATATTTATCCAAAGTTTTGAGAAATGCAGTTGTGTTTCTGTTTATCCTATCTTTGCTTGGTCTGAAGATAAAATCAAATGAATTTGCCCAATTGAGCAAAATTTTATCTTTCATGCTGTTAGTGTTGACCATTCTGTGATATCCCATGAGAAGAATATCAAGAAAATCATAATCTTCTTCTTTGATGTCAACATGCCCATCCAAGGAAATTATGTTTGATTCAACCCCAAGCAAAATATCCACACCTGTGATTTCTTTTGCATTTAAAATGTCCTCTTGCAATTGAGGTATGTTTCTTCTTCTGATTCCATAGAAGGTATGATTAAAACCATGGTCAGTTATTGCGATTTGTTTCAAGCCTTTGTCTGCTGCAACTGAGGCATTTTCCAAAACCGTGCCTTTGCCATGATTATGTCTTGAATAAGTTGTGTGTGTGTGATAATCTCCAAATAAAAGCATAATAACTCCTTATAAACATTTTAGCAGTTTCAATCTATTTTTACAAGTCAACTTACAGACTTTTTCGCAAAAAATAAAACTTTAATTTGTAGTTTTTTGTAAGCCATATTTATTTTTGCAAAATGATAGTAAATGGTCCATCATTGGTTTGATTTATTTTCATATCAGCGCCAAAAACTCCAAGTTTAACAGGAACTTTTGCTTCTGACTCCAAAAGTTTTGCACACTTCAAATAAAGTTCTTTTGCTCTTTGTGGCAACTCTGCATTCACAAAACTTGGACGATTTCCATGCTCACAATCACCAGCCAAAGTAAACTGAGAAACAAACAAAATCTCTCCACCAACATCTTGCACAGAAAGATTTGTTTTTCCGTTTTCATCAGGAAAAACACGCATATTTGCTATTTTTTTTGCAAAAAACTGCAATTTTTCTTCCAAATCATCTTTTTCTACACAAAAAAACACAACAAGACCTTTGCCTATTTTTGAAATAATTTTCTCTTCCACAGACAAACTCGCTTGTCCAACAACTTGCACAACTGCTTTCATGTTTTCTCCATTTTTATTTTAAATCTTCAAATTTTGTGAGCTTAACACCTGCTTCTTCACAAATTTGTATCGAAAAGTCATCTG
Source organism: uncultured Christensenella sp. (assembly GCA_949841595.1). Classification (GTDB taxonomy): domain Bacteria; phylum Bacillota; class Clostridia; order Christensenellales; family UBA1242; genus Caccovivens. Next base: position 105,609 of record CATKZB010000003.1, read on the forward strand.
GATAACCTTCCTTATAAATTACTTCTTTAATTCCAGCATTGATAATCATTTTGGCGCAAACCACACAAGGTTGGTGAGTGCAATAAAGCACACAACCTTTAAGTGAAATTCCTTCTTTTGCAGCTTGAATAATGGCGTTTTGCTCTGCATGTGCAGCAAAACAAGTTTCAACATGAGTTCCACTTGGAATGTTGAGCTCAGTTCTCAAACATTTACCCTTTTCAACACAGGTTTTCACTCCTGCAGGAGCACCATTATATCCAGTTGTCATAATCCTTTTTTCTTTAACAATAACAGCACCAACTTGTCTACGCAAACAGCTTGACCAAGTTGCAATATGTTCTGTAAGTTCCATAAATCTTTTATCCCATTTGTTCATAATGTTCTCCTATTTCAATATGATTATCTCTCGTTCTGGCTTAACTCCAATCTCCAAAAGTTTGCATTCAACATATTCAATAAGTTTTATTATATCTTCACTGGTTGCTTCACCTGTGTTTACAATAAAGCCTGCATGCTTTTGAGATATCTCTGCTCCTCCTATTTTAACACCTTTCAGCCCCAAGTTGTCAATCAATTTGGCAGGATATATAATTTCGTCATTCTTATGAACCAATTTAAAGACACTTCCCAATGAAGGCAATTCATATGGCTGAGCATTTTTCTTTTTTGTGAAATTTTCTGTCATTTTTTGGTTTATATTTTCTGGCAAATCAGCTTTTAATTTTAACTTTGCGCTTAAAATGATATATTGATTTAAATCAGAATGTCTATATTCAAACTTGATATCACTTTTTTTTAATCTCTTCACTTTTCCACTGTCAAAAACTGTGACTTCTTCAACAAACTCACATATCTCATGTCCGTAACAGCCACCATTCATCACCAGAAGTCCACCAAGCGTTCCAGGAATTCCATATGACCATTCAAGCCCACCAAGTCCCAATGATTTCAACTTAATGTTTAAGGCAAAAAAATTTACACCTGCCCCAACTCTGACACTTTCTCCACTTTTAACAACCCTATCAAAATGTTTGAGATTAACAACAACACCGTCAAAACCTTCATCATCAAACAGAACATTGCTTCCATTTCCAAGTATAAACCATCTTAAATTTTCTTGTTTGATAATTTCAAACAGTTCTTTCAATTCTAAATGTGTTCTTGGAAAAACCATAAATTTTGCCAATCCACCAACTTTCATTGTGGAATAATTTTTTAGTTCCACATTTTCCATATAATCATATTTTTCAAACATAATTTTATTTATGTTAAGAATAATGACAAAGTTAAAAAATCAAATAAAAAAATTCTTCAAAACGAAGAATTTTTTTAATATAATCAAACATTCAAATTAAACCAATTCAACTACAGCCATTTCTGCTGCATCGCCACGGCGTTGACCGAGTTTGATAACTCTTGTATATCCACCAGCTTGTCCAAGTTGTTTTGCTCTTTCTGCATATTTTGGTGCATAAACATTGAAAATCTTTTCAACAAGTGGATGATTGATTCCTTCCACTCTTGCTTTGTAAGCTGTGATTGATTCTTTAGGTTTTCTTTGTTCTTGCAAATCATAGACATAACCCATGATTCTTCTTCTTGCAGTAAGTTTCTTTGGTCCATCATTGAGAACTTCAGTTTTAACTTTTTTGCCGTCAGCACCCTTGATTTCTTTAACAACTTTAACTGTGTCTTCATAAGAATTGATTGCAATTGTAAGGATCTTTTCAGCCATTCTTGCAGTAGATTTAGCTTTTGCCAAAGTTGTTTCAATCTTACCATTCCACAAAAGTGTTGAAACTTGTCCACGAAGCATTGCATCTCTTTCTTTTGAAGGTCTGCCCAATTTATCGTTAGCCATAATTTTGCTCCTTTTTAATAATTATTCTTCGTCTTTACGAAGGCTGAAACCATAACTTTCAAGTTTTTGGATAACTTCTTCAACCGACTTAGCTCCAAGATTACGCACTTTAAACATGTCGCTCTTAGATTTTTTAAGAAGGTCTTGGATAGTGTTGATTCCTGCTCTCTTCAAGCAGTTGTAAGAACGAACCGAGAGATCCATTTCTTCAATAGGAAGTTCCATAAGTTTCACTTGTTTATCTTCTTCTTTAGATACCAAAATAGACATATCACCAATTTGAGAACAAAGTTCAATAAACACATTGACATGTTCGTTGATAATCTTTCCTGCAAGGCTGACAATTTCTCTTGCTGTTGTTGTTCCGTTTGTTGTGACTTCAAGTGTTAGTTTATCATAGTCAATGCTTTGACCAACACGAGTTGCATCAACACTGAAGTTTACTTTCTTTACAGGTGAGAAAATGCTGTCTACAGCAATGAAATCAATGTTGTCAAATTTGTTTTTGTTTTCTTCACTTGTAACATAACCACGGCCATTTCCAATCATTACATCCAAATCCAAAACGGCGCCTTCATCCATTGTGCAAATGTGAAGGTCTGGATTCAAGATTTCAACTTGGTCATTTGTTTCAAAATCTTTTGCAGTAACTTCACCAGCTGTGTTTTTTCTCAACTTCAAATATGTCGCAAAATTTCTGTCTTGTTCTGTACATTTAACAGCCAAGCCTTTCAAATTCAAAACGATGTCAACAACATCTTCAGTAACACCACGAATAGTTGAAAATTCATGTGCCACACCTGCAATTCTGAAAGCAATTACAGCAGAACCAGGAAGAGATGAGAGAAGAGTTCTTCTCATGCAGTTTCCAAGTGTGATTCCATATCCTTTTTCAAGTGGTTCTACAACAAATCTAGCGTAGCTTCCACCATCAGTTTCTTCACAAGTGATTCTAGGTTTTTCCATTTCCATCATATTAAAATCCCCCTAATATTATCTCGAATACAATTCGACAATAAGTTGTTCCTTGATATCAACATCAATATCTTCTCTTTCAGGAAGAGCAAGAATTTTTCCAGTTAATGTTTCTGTGTTAAATTCCAACCATTTAGGCATAACAATTTTCATACCTTTAAGACCTTTAAACATTTCAAGATCTTGTTTGTTTTCTTTAACAGAAATAACATCTCCAACCTTAACTCTGAAAGATGCGATGTTAACTCGCTTTCCATTTACACAAATATGTCCATGGTTTACGATTTGACGACATTCAGCTCTAGAAGCTCCGATACCCATACGGTAAACAACATTGTCAAGTCTTCTTTCAATAAGAGATAACATGTTTGCACCAGTAACGCCTTTAGCTCTAACTGCATCTTCATAATATTTTCTAAATTGTTTTTCTAATATACCGTACATTCTTTTAACTTTTTGTTTTTCACGAAGTTGAAGTCCGTATTCAGTAACTCTTTTTCTTGAAGTTCCATGTTGTCCAGGGATAACAGGTCTTCTTTCCATAGCACATTTTTTTGTTGTACATCTTTCACCTTTAAGGAAAAGTTTACGTCCTTCTCTTCTACATTGACGGCAATCAGGTTCAATAGTTCTTGCCATTTTTCATCTCTCCTTTTACATTCTTCTTCTTTTTGGAGGTCTGCAACCGTTGTGAGCGATTGGAGAAACATCCTTAATAAGTGTTACATTGAAACCAAGAGTTGAAAGACAACGAATTGCACTTTCTCTGCCAGTTCCTGGTCCTTTTACATAAACTTCAACAGATTTCATTCCGTTGTCAAGAGCAACCTTTCCTGCTTCTTCAACGCAAGTTTGAGCAGCAAATGGTGTGCTTTTCTTAGAACCTTTAAGTCCAATTCTTCCAGATGAACAAGAAGAAATCACATTACCTTGCATATCTGTAAACACGATAATGTTGTTATTGAAAGAAGTTGTGATATGAACTTGTCCCTTATCAATATTTCTGCTTACTCTCTTTCTAGCTTTAACGGTTTTTTTCTTTGTATTTTTTACGTTTGCCATACTTTTACCTCTTATTTACCTTTCTTAGCGCTTCCACTAACGATTTTCTTTGGACCTTTTCTTGTTCTAGCGTTGTTTTTGGTGCTTTGACCACGAACAGGAAGTCCTTTTCTGTGACGAATACCACGATAACATCCAATTTCGTTAAGTTTCTTGATATTCATGCTTACTTTACTTTTAAGTTCACCTTCAACTACAAGATTGTGTTCGATATAGTTACGAAGTTTGGCAACTTGATCTTCTGTCAAATCTTTCACACGGATATCCATTGAAAGACCTGTTTCTTTACAGATGTTTCTTGAAGTTTCAACACCAATTCCGTAAATATAAGTCAAACCATATTCCAATCTTTTTTCTCTTGGAAGGTCAACACCAGCAATTCTTGCCATTTATTTGTTCTCCTTTTTATTAACCTTGTGTTTGTTTATGCTTTTTGCTCTTAGAGCAAATTACCATAACTTTTCCGTTTCTTTTGATAACTTTACATTGATCACACATTGGTTTAACCGATGCTCTGACTTTCATTTTATGCTCCTTTTCAACCTTTTTCTCTCCAAGTGATTCTTCCCTTGGTGAGATCATATGGACTCATTTCAATTTTAACTTTGTCGCCTTCAATAATCCTGATAAAGTTTTGTCTAAGTTTCCCAGAGATGTAGGCTGTTATCACATGTCCGTTTGACAATGTCACCAAAAATGTCATATTTGGCAAAACCTCAGTCACAACTCCTTCAAATTCAATCACATCTTCCTTGGACATAAAGACTCCTTTCTTTTAAAAATTTTCTGATTCCTGCATTAACATTTTCTTGTCCAGACTTGAGTTTTTCAATATCAAACCCAATTTTTGAAGCCTTCTGAACATGTTTGAGGCTTTTCTTTTTCGGTTTAGTCAATTTAAGCCGTTTTCCGTCGACAAGCCAACAATAATTGGCATCACAGTTTAAAACAACAAAAATTTGATTTTTTTCTTTTCCTGCAGTTGCAACAACGACATCACCTTGAACGATGTTCATCATCAAGCTCCAATGTCAAGATTTCCAATCCACTTTTTGTGAAAAGAACCGTGTTTTCATAATGGGCTGAAGGTCGTCTATCTCTAGTAATTATTCCCCATCCATCACTCAGCATTCCAATCTCTTTCTTTCCTGCATTGATCATAGGCTCAATTGCAAGAACAGCATTTTCAGCAATGATTGGCCCATCAGTTTCTTTTCCAAAATTTAAAACTGAAGGAGCTTCGTGCATTCTACGACCTATTCCATGCCCACAGAGTTCACGAACAACCGAGAATCCGTTTCCTTCTGCATGAGTTTGAATGGCATGAGAAAGTTTTCCAAGTCTGTCACCAATTCGTATGTTTTCAATACCTTTGAAAAAACACTCTTTTGTAACTTTCATCAGTTTTCCCTTCTCGGCATCAACCTCACCGACAGGATAAGTCCTTGCAGCATCTCCGTGATAACCCTTGTAAGCCACAACAATGTCGATGCTGACAATGTCGCCCTTTTTAAGCACAATATCTTTGCTAGGAATTCCGTGCACCACCATTTCATTCACTGAAATGCATGTCGCTGCAGGATAACCTTCATAGCCAAGACAAGCCGGCGAACCACCACTTTCTATTATAAACTTTTCAAGAGATTTGTCAATATCATAAGTGGAAACTCCTTCTTTAACCAAACTCTTGGCATAAACAAGAGCGTCACGAGTTATTTCACAAGCTTTTTTTATCAACACAATCTCAGCTGGCGTTTTCTGAATCACTTCTTCAAACCTTCCAAAAGTTTTTTCACAGACATATGAGTTGCTTCTGGAGAAACACTTCCATCAACAACATTGAGTCTATCAGCGTAGAAGTTTATGAGTGGTGCTGTCATTTTTTCATAAACTTCCAGACGATTGTTTAAAGTTTCCAAATTATCGTCATTTCTTTGGAAAAGTGGTGAACCACATTTTGCACATGTGGATTCTGAATAGGTTGAAGTGTTGTAAATTTCACCACATTTACTACATACTCTTCTTCCTAAACAACGACGCCTGATTTCATCAAACGGAACGTCTAAAGCAATGACAGCATCAATTTTTGCAATCTTTTCAAGTTCTTGAGCTTGAGGTATGCTTCTTGGAAAGCCATCCAAAATAAAACCATTTTTGCAGTCTTCTCTTGAAATTCTTTCTTTAAGCATAGAGATTGTCACGCTGTCAGGAACGAGTTCTCCTTTGTCCATATATGTTTTTGCTAAAAGTCCAACTTCTGTTCCATTTTTTATATTTTCACGGAAAAGGTCACCAGTAGAAATTTGAATAAGACCAAAGTCATCAACAATTTTTCTAGCAACAGTGCCTTTCCCAGAAAATGGAGCACCAAGCAATATGATATTCATAAAATTTCCTCCATATTGAATAGTGAATTTTAATTTGTTTTAATCGAGAAATCCTTTATAGTTTCTCATAAGCATTTGAGCATTAAGCCCCTTATCAAATTCCAATGCAACAGAAACCATAATCATAAGTCCCGTTGTGCTGAATGCATTGATAAGACTTGCAAGTGTTGAGTCGTCGATTGCTTTAAATGCCAAACTTGGAATCAAAGCAATAAATGCTAAGAACACTGCACTAAATAATGTGATTCTCTTAGAGATTTTTCTCAAATACTCTGATGTGGATGGCCCAGGTCTAATTCCTGGAATAAATCCACCTTGTTGTTGCAATCTTCTGCTGATATCATTTGTGTCAAATGAAATTTGAGCATAAAAGAATGCAAATGCAAATATAAGCACAGCCAAAAGCACGATATAAACCCAAGAGCTTGTACCCATATAGGTTTGATACCAATAAAATGCTTCAGAATTTGGCCAGAAAATGCTCATGATAAGTTGTGGTAATGTCAACAAGGATGATGCAAAGATGATTGGCATAACACCAGATGCGTTCATTTTAATAGGAATAAATGTATCCTGTCCACCATACATCTTTCTGCCTTTGATTTGTTTTGCATATTTAACAGTAACTCTTCTTTCTGAAGAATCAATGAAAACAATAAGTGCAAAAATAGCAACCAAAGCAACCAAATAGATGATTATCATCCAAAGATTTTCAATGTTGTCACCAACTTGTGAAATTGCACTGGCGATTCCAGAACCTGCAGATGACAAGATACCAACAAAGATAAGCAAACTCATTCCGTTTCCTACTCCAAGTTGAGTGATCTTTTCACCAAGCCAAACTGTGAACATTGCACCAGCAGTTAAAATCAAAACGATTCCTGTTGCAATGAGCCATGTTGGAAGTCCAAGAATGTCTGTGTTTATATAAGATTTAAATGAAATAACAATTCCTATGGCTTGTGCAAGTGCCAAAACGAGGGCAGCTATACGTGTGTAAAAAGCCATTTTTCTTCTTCCGTCTTCACCTTGCTTAGATAAATTTTGAAGAGATGGAATGGCAACTGCCAGCAATTGAATCACAATTGATGCAGTGATATAAGGTGAAACACCCAATGCCAAAATAGAACCATTCGACAAAGCATCACCACTAAGCATGTTCATAAGAGAGAAGAAACTTGTTCCTTCACTGCTTCCACTCATAGCTCCTGACAAATCAAAGCCAGGACAAACCAAAGCACAACCCACTCTATACAAAATGAGCAATCCGAATGTGATAAGAAGTTTCTTTCTCAAATCCTTTACTTTAAAGGCATTTACAAGAGTTTTAAACATATTTTACTCCTCAATAATTATTTTTCCACCTGCTTTCTCAATCTTTTCGATTGCAGATTTAGTTGCCTTTTTAGCTTTGATTGTAAGTGGCTTTGTAATTTCGCCATTACCTAAAACTTTAAGTCCATATGGAGCTCTTTTGCCAACTACTCTGTATTCGTATAAGAGTTCTTCTGTAATTTCTGTGTTAGCATCAAAAATTTCAAGGTCGCCAACATTTACAGTTGCATAAACTTTGCGATAGTTGTAATTGTTGAAGCCACGAATAGGAAGTTTTCTGATAAGAGGAATGTTTCCACCTTCGAATCCAGCTTTAACTCCACCACCACTTCTTGCCCATTGACCTTTGTGTCCTTTTCCGGAAGTTTTGCCTATGCCAGAGCCAATACCACGACCAACTCTAACCTTTTTTGTTGTAGCACCTTCAGCTGGTTTAAGATTTTCTATTTTCATATTCGCTCCTTACTCTTCTACCACTTCAACCAAGTGTTTAACATGGAACAAACTTCCACGAACGCTTGCATTATCAGGTAAAATTCTAGTTTGATTAAGTTTCTTAAATCCAAGTGCTTCAATGATCTTTGATTGTTTCTTGTTGTAACCAATTGCACTTCTAACCCAAGTAACTTTCAATGTCTTTTCTTTTTTCATGATGCCCTCCGATTAAATTTCCTCAGGCTTTTTGCCACGGCGTGCAGCAATTTCTTCTCTTGTTTTAAGAGAAAGAAGCCCATTCAATGTTGCTCTAACAACGTTGATTCTATTTGTTGAACCATGAATTTTTGTTACAATGTTCTTAACGCCAGCAACTTCCAAAACAGCTCTCGCAGCACCACCGGCAATAACTCCGTGACCTTCTTCAGCTGGAAGCATAAGAATGTTTGTTGAACTAAATTTTCCAACTGTTTCATGAGGAATAGTTCCTTCAACAATAGCGACTTTTTTCATGTTTTTCTTAGCAACAACAGTTGCTTTGTCAATTGCGTTTGGAACTTCATTAGCTTTACCAATTCCCATTCCAACATTACCCTTGCCATCACCAATAACAACAAGTGCAGAGAAACGCATGGTTCTTCCACCCTTAACAACCTTTGTTACACGACGAACATGAACAAGTCTTTTGTCAATTCCGTCATCTTCCTTTTTAACAGGTCTTTCACGACGGTTGTTTTGAGGTTTATCTTCTCTTTTTTTCTTTAATTCTTCTGCCATGATTTCCTCCTAAAACTTGAGTCCTGATGCTCTAGCACCATCAGCGACTGCTTGAACTCGTCCCGTGTAAAGGTAACCACCTCTATCAAAAACGACTTCGTTAATTTTCTTTGCTTTAGCTCTTTTTCCAATTGTTTCTCCAACAATTCTAGCAGCTTCAGTTTTAGATTTTCCTTTGATTGCCACTGCAACGTCTTTATCAAGGGTTGAAGCAGAAGCGAGAGTAACGCCTTGAGAGTCATCAATGATTTGAGCATAGATATTGCTAAGACTTCTGTAAACATTAAGTCTTGGTCTTTCAGCTGTGCCCACAACAGTTTTTCTTACTCTTGCATGACGAACAACTCTGTCTTTGTTTTTATCTTTAACAGTAATCATTTCCTAATCTCCTTTTACTTCTTGCCCTTACCAGCAGACTTACCAACTTTTCTAACCAATTTTTCGCCGTCAACATGAACGCCGTAGCCATGATATGGTTCGTAAGGTCTTTTGGTTCTTACAATAGCACAAAATTGTCCAACTTTTTGTTTGTCAATTCCAGAAACAACAATTTCTGTAACTGATGGACATGTAACCTTCAAATCAGAAGGAATTTCCACTTCAATTGGGTGTGAATAACCAAGGTTCAAAACAAGTTTGCTTCCTGAAACTTGAGCTTTGTAACCAACACCAGCGATAACAAGTTTCTTTTCCCAGCCCTTTGACACACCAACAACCATGTTGTTTACCAAAGCTCTTGCAAGTCCTTGTTTTGCACTGAATTCTTCTTTGTCATAAGTGAAGTGAATTTCGTTGTCTTTTACTTCAGTTTTGATGTTTTTGTCAATAACTTGTTTCAAAGTTCCCTTAGAACCAGTGATTGTGATTTCATCTCCATTTCTAGCAAAAGAAACACCGTTTTCAAGTTTGATTGGTTTATTTCCTATTCTTGACATTTTTCACTCCTCCTTACCATACATAAGCGAGGACTTCACCACCAACATTCAAGTTTCTTGCAACTTTATCAGTCACAATTCCTTTGTTTGTTGAAATGATAGCAATTCCAAGCCCACTTATAACTTTTGGAAGATTGTCTTTTGTTGAATAAATTCTAAGACCAGGTTTTGAAATTCTTTTCAAACCTTGAATAACACTTTGTCCTTCTTGATCATATTTGATTGAAATTTCAATGTTCTTAAAAGAACCAGCGTCAACAAGTTTATATTCAGCAATATATCCTTCTTCCAAAAGGATTTTTGCGATTTCTAATTTTTCTTTTGATGCAGGAATTTCAACAGTCTTGTGTTTTGCATTGATAGCATTACGAAGACGAGTCAACATATCTGCGATTGGGTCTGTAACAAACATAATTCCCTCCTTACCAACTTGACTTTTTCACGCCAGGAATTTCCCCGCGATTAGCCATTTCTCTAAAACAAATTCTGCAAATTCCGTACTTACGAAGCACAGCATGAGGTCTGCCACAGATAGAACAACGTGTGTATTCTCTGGATTTGTATTTAGGTGTTCTTTTTTGTTTTGCAACTAATGATTTCTTAGCCATTAAAATCCCTCCTATCTAGCAAAAGGCAAACCAAGTGCCTTCAAAAGTGCTTTTGCTTCTGCATCTGTCTTTGCAGTGGTAATGAAAGCTATATCAAGACCTCTGATTTTTTCTACTTTATCGTAAGAAATTTCAGGGAAGATAAGTTGTTCTTTGATACCCATAGAATAATTTCCTCTTCCATCGAAAGATTTGTCAGAGATTCCTCTAAAGTCTCTCACTCTTGGAAGAGCAATTCCTACAAGTCTATCAAAAAATTCATACATTCTTGTTCCACGAAGAGTAACTTTTGCGCCAATCTTCATTCCTGCTCTAACTTTAAAGTTTGAAATAGCTTTCTTAGCTTTTGTAGCAACAGGTTTTTGACCAGCGATCAAAGTCAATTCGTCAACTGCAGTGTTGAAACTTTTTGAATTATCTTTAACATCTCCAAGCCCCATATTAAGTACTATTTTAACGAGTTTTGGAACTTCGTTAACATTTTTGTATCCAAATTCTTTTACAAGAGCAGGCACAATTTCTTCTTTATAGCGCTTTGCTGTTTGATTTTGTTCTTTCATATCTGCACCATCCTAAGCTTCTGTTTTAGCAGAAGTTTTCTTTGTCGACTTTTGTGTTGTAGTAGATTTTGTTCCACTAGTTTTGCTTTCAGTCTTCTTTGCAGCAGGCTTACTTGCTGTTTTCTTTTCAGTTTTTGCAGATTCTTCTGCTTTTGCTGAAGCGATATTTTTCTTAGCTTCTTTCTTTGTTGCTTTAACAAATTCTTTGTCAAGAGAAGCAGAACATTTTTTGCAACTTCTTACTTTCTTTCCTTCAACTTCGCTGTGAGCAACTCTTGTAGCTTTGCCACAAACTGGGCAAACAACCATAACATTTGATGCTTCCATTGGAGCATTTTTCTTTATGATAGCACTTTTTTCATCTTGCTTTCTTGCTTTTTGATGCTTTGTAACAATGTTGATTCCGTCTACCAAAACCTTGTTATCTTTAGGGAAAACTTCCATAACTTTGCCAGTTTTTCCTTTATCTTTTCCAGTGATAACCAAAACAGTATCACCTTTTTTAACTGTCATACTCATCGTCGTTTCTCCTTTTAAATAACTTCTGGTGCGAGAGAAATAATTTTCATGTAACCTTTATCACGAAGTTCTCTTGCAATAGGTCCAAACACACGAGTGCCTTTTGGTTGTTTTTGATTGTCGATAATAACTGCAGCATTATCATCAAAACGGATGTGAGAACCATCTGCTCTGTTTAAACCTTTTGTAGTTCTAACCACAACAGCTTTCACAACATCACCTTTCTTTACACTGCCACCAGGTATTGCCTTTTTAACAGAAGCAACGATAACATCACCGATGTTTCCACTTCTTCTGAAAGAACCACCAAGAACTCTGATACACATAATTTCTTTGGCGCCTGTATTGTCAGCAACTTTAAGTCTTGTTTGAGGTTGTACCATAATTCACACCTTCCTTACTTAGCTTTTTCAACGATTTTAACAACTCTATGATATTTTTCTTTTGAAAGTGGACGAGTTTCCATAATTATTACAGTATCGCCAATTCCACATTCATTGTTTTCATCGTGTGCCTTGAATTTCTTTGTTTTCTTTACGACTTTTCCGATTTTTGGAGCTTTAACCATATAGGTAACTGCAACAACAACAGTTTTAGCCATAGTTCCTGCGTTTACAACAAGACCTTGTCTTGTGTTTCTCAAATTTCTACTTTGTTCCATCGTTGTTTCCTCCGTTTGCTATTTCTTTTTCTCTGATAGCAGTTTGAACTCTAGCAATTTCCTTTCTCACATTTCTGATTGCAAGTGGATTTGCCAAGTTTCTTGTAGCATTTGAAAAACGAAGATTAAAGAGTTCATTTTTAAGTTCTTTAAGTCTTGCGTTCAACTGATCAAGAGAAAGAGTTCTAATTTCTTCATTCTTCATTCTTCTCACCACCTTCTACGACAGAAGTTTCTTTCTTAATGAACTTTGTTTTGCAAGGAAGTTTGTGTCCAGCAAGTCTGAAAGCTTCTCTGGCAGCAGCTTCACTAACACCTTCAATTTCAAAAAGAACTCTGCCTGGTTTTACAACAGCAACCCAGAATTCTGGATTTCCTTTACCTGAACCCATACGAGTTTCAGCAGGTTTTTTAGTAACTGGTTTGTCTGGAAAAATCTTAATCCAAACCTTACCACCTCTTTTGATGTATCTTGTCAAAGCGATACGAGCAGCTTCAATTTGGTTAGATTTAATCCAACAAGGTTCTGTAGCAATCATTCCATAAGTACCGTAAGCAAGAGTGTTTCCTCTTGTAGCCTTACCTGTCATTCTGCCTCTTTGAACCTTTCTTCTTTTAACTCTCTTAGGCATTAACATTATTCTTGTCCTCCTTTGTCGGATGTTTTAGACAAAATTTCGCCTTTATAAATCCAGCATTTGATTCCAAGTTTTCCATAGTTTGTGTATGCAGCAGATGTTGCATAATCAATGTCAGCACGAAGAGTGTGAAGTGGAAGAGATCCTTCCATATACTTTTCTGTTCTTGCCATTGTGTTTGCACCATCAATAACACCACTAACTTGAACCTTGCAACCTTTTGCTCCAGCCTTCATAACTCTCTGCATAGCTTGTTTCAAAGCTCTTCTCCAAGCAACACGCTTTTCAAGTTGTTGAGCGATCGAGTCAGCAACAAGTTGTGCGTCAAGGTCTGGTTTTTTAACTTCTTTAACATTCAAAACAAGATTTTTAACTGGACGAACCATTTTGTTTAAATCTTTCTTTATAGCTTCGATTCCTGCACCTTTTGTGCCGATAATCATACCAGGCTTACCTGTGTAAATGTTTATTTCAAGTTTGTTTTCTGTTCTTTTGATTTCAATTTCTGAAACGCCAGAATTTGCATGTTTTTTCTTAAAAAATTCTCTGATATCATGATCTTCTTTAAGATTTGCGGCAAAATCATGTTTATTGGCATACCAAGTTGATTGCCAATCTTTGTTTATTCCAAGTCTAAGACCTATAGGATTAACTTTTTGACCCATTATTTTGCCTCCTTCAACTCGTCTAATATGATTGTAATGTGACAAGTTCTTTTCAAAATTCTATCAGCTCTTCCTCTTGCTCTGAAAGAGATTCTCTTCATGATTGAGCCAGGTGTTGAATAACATTCTGCAACATAGAGATTATCAGATGAAAGTCCTTTGTTGTTTTCAGCATTTGCAATTGCACTTTTCAAAACTTTGAGAGCTTCTTTTGCTCCAGTTTGTGACATATATGTCAAAATTGCAACAGCTTCATTAGCTTTCTTTCCTCTTACATTGTTAAGAACAATTCTAACCTTTGATGAGCTCATGCGAATGTCTTTTGCGATTGCAAAAGGACGATTATCTTTGTTTGCAGCTCTTTTTTCTGCTTTTTGTCTAATTCTTGTAGCCATCTTTCACCTCTTAACTTCTTTTTGCGGCCTTCTTTTGGCCTGCATGTCCTTTGAAGGTTCTTGTTAAAGAGAATTCACCAAGTTTATGACCAACCATATCAGCTGTTACATAAACAGGAATATGTTTTTTACCATTGTGTACAGCGAATGTAAAACCAATAAAATCTGGATAGATTGTTGAAGATCTAGACCAAGTCTTAATAGGTTTTTTCACTCCACTTTCAGCCATTTCGGCAACTTTCTTTAAAAGTCTTGGGCTGACATAAGGCTTCTTCATTTCTTTACTCATTTAAAATTGCCTCCCTTAATTAATTCTCTTAACCATCAAACGGTTAGATTTATTTTTCTTCTTTCTAGTCTTAAGACCAAGTGCAGGTTTACCCCATGGAGTAACTGGTGATTTCATACCAACAGGGCTCTTACCTTCACCACCACCATGTGGGTGGTCATTAGGGTTCATAACAACACCACGAACGGTTGGACGAACTCCCATATGTCTTTTTCTTCCAGCCTTTCCAATTGAAACAAGTTCGTGATCAAGATTGCCAACAGTTCCAATTGTTGCACGGCAAGCAAGCAAAACTTTTCTCATTTCGCCTGAAGGAAGTTTAAGTGTTGCATATTTTCCTTCTTTAGCCATAAGTTGCACTTCAGCACCAGCCGAACGAGCAAGTTGTCCACCTTTTTTAGGTTCAAGTTCAATATTGTGAACAAGTGAACCAACTGGAATATCAGAAAGTGGAAGATTGTTTCCAACTCTGATTTCCACTCCAGAACCACTCATAAGGATATCTCCCACTTTAAGTCCTACTGGAGCGATAATGTATCTCTTTTCTCCATCTTTATAAGAAAGGAGTGCAATGTAAGCTGTTCTGTTTGGATCATATTCAATTGCAACAACTTTTGCAGGGATATTATCTTTGTTTCTTTTGAAATCGATAATACGATATTTTTGTCTGTTTCCACCACCTTGGTGACGAACTGTAATTCTACCTTGTGCGTTTCTTCCAGCATGTTTTTTCTTAACAGCAAGGAGAGACTTTTCAGGTTCTTTCTTTGTCAATTCTTCAGTTGAAAGTTTTGAATAAAATCTTCTTCCGGCTGAAGTTGGATTACTTTTTATAATAGCCATTTTCTCCTCCTCTCTTAAGATAAGCTTTCAAAGAAGGCAATAGGTTTTGATTTTTCAGTAAGTGTAACAACAGCTTTTTTATAATCGCTTGTTCTACCAACTGTTCTGCCTTGCTTTGTGTTTTGTGTCTTTTTATGTCCCTTGATGATAAGGGTGTTAACTTTTGCCACTTCAACATTAAACATTGTTTCAACTGCTTGAGCAATTTCAACTTTGTTTGCTTTTTTGTTTACAACAAAACTATAGATTTTGTTTTGAATTCCACTGTAACTTTTTTCAGTAAGAAGTGGTCTGATAATTACTTCGTTAGCTTCCATTATGCGTTAGCCTCCTCTAAGTATTTGATTGCTGATTCAGTCAACACTACATTTTTGTTTGATACAACTTCATAAACATTGAGAAGTTCCACGCTAACTGTGTTAAGCTGTGCGATGTTGTTTACAGCTTTAAGTTCAGCATCAGAGTTTTGTGCAGAAACAACCAAAACTGAACCATTGAATTTGAATGCATTCAAGAAGTTTTGAGCATCTTTTGTCTTTGCAGAAGGCACTTCAAACTTATCCAAAACAGTAATTTCGTTTTGTGCAAGTTTTTGGCTAAGTGCAGACAAGAGAGCTGTACGCTTTGCTTGTTTGTTGACTTTCTTAGAAAAATCTCTTGGCTTTGGAGCGAATACTACGCCACCACCAATGAATTGTGGTCCTTTTGTGGAACCTTGTCTTGCTCTACCTGTACCTTTTTGTCTGTAAGGTTTTGCAGCATGACCTCTAACTTCACCTCTTGTGAGTGTGCTTTTGTTACCTTGTCTTTGGTTGGCATTGTAAGCAACAACTACTTCGTGAATGAGAGGTTCGTTATATTCAACGCCGAAAACGTCATCTTTCAAAGTTTTTGAACCAACTTCTTCGGCTTTCATGTTATAAACTTTAACCTTTGCCATTTCCTCTCTCCTTATTTACCAGCCTTAACAGATTGTTTGATAGTAAGGATTGCACCCTTAGCACCAGGAACATTACCTTTAATCAAAAGTAAGTTTCTCTCTGCATCGACTTTAACAATTTCCAAGTTTTGAATGGTCACTCTGTCGTTACCATATTCACCAGGCATATGTTTGTTTTTGAAAACTCTTGATGGAGTTGAGTTTCCACCCATAGAACCAACTTCTCTATGAACAGGTCCAGTACCGTGAGTCATCTTCAATCTGTTTTGATTCCATCTTTTGATAACACCACTAAATCCATGACCCTTTGAAATTCCCATAACGTCAACTTTATCTTTTTCTGCGAAGATGTCAGCCTTAACAACTGCACCAACTTCCAAGCTTCCGTCAAGGTCGAATTCTCTCAAAACTTTGCAAGGTTCAACCTTAGCTTTGTCGAAAATTCCTTTTTGTGGTTTTGTAACATTTTTCTTCTTGTGGTCAAAAGCACAAACAACTGCTTCATAACCATCAACTTCTGTTGTCTTTTTTTGAACAACTGTCATAGGACCAGCTTCAACAACAGTAACAGGTATAACCAAGCCATCTTCGGTAAAGACTTGTGTCATGCCGAGTTTCTTTCCTAATATTGCTTTCACTTGCCTTTTCCTCCTTACAGCTTGATATTAATCTCAACACCTGCAGGCAATTCGAGTTTCATAAGAGCGTCGATAGCCTTAGCGTTTGGATTGTAAATATCAATTAATCTCTTGTGGGTTTTGCTTTCAAATTGTTCTCTTGAATCTTTGTACTTGTGAGGAGAACGAATCACAGTTACCACCTCTCTGTCTGTTGGAAGTGGAATAGGGCCAGAAACTTTTGCACCATTCTTACCAGCAGTTTCGATAATTCTCTTACATGCTTCATCGATAAGTGTGTGTTCATAGGCTCTAAGTTTAATTCTCATTTTTTGTGTTGCCATCTTTTTTAATATTACCTCCTGTATTAGCAAATCCGAAAAGTTGCATTTTTCTAAACTGACTTTCATGTGTTTTTCATTTCAAATTTGTTCCCACAACAAACATTTTAATGTCGAACACTAGCCCGTGTGTGTCACGCTGTATGACTTAAAAAAATGTCATCTCGGGCGCCTCGGTTCAATGACCAAGACTAGGTCCTCGCAAATTTTCTGAACCACTGCTTGTCGTAAGTGTCAGTAACCTTGCGAATCACCCCATAAATAACAGCGAGTTTATTATACCAAACATTCCCCTGTTTGTCAACGGTTTTCCAAAAGAAAAATCAAGATTTTAAAAAAAGTTTTCATCATGAATTTTATTATCTAAAAAATATATTTTTAAGGTTTTATAAAGCTTTTCTTTTTTATAACACAATACTCTCACTTTATATCATTATTAATTAAAAATTAAATGACTATACAGATGCTGATTTCCGAAAAAAACACACAAAAATCATAAAATTATCAAAACTTTTATTAAAAAACAATTTTAAAAAATTCGACATAAAAAAAATCCGCATCCGTCAATACTGTCGTTAAATATTCCGCGCCTAAAACGAGGGTTTAAAAAACGACTGCGAAAAAATCCT